>NZ_JBFBJB010000052.1:0-64088 GCF_040685895.1 Streptomyces sp. NPDC088124
CCCCTGCCCCCCGGCCCCCGGCGGGGGGGCGCGGGCCCGTCCCCCCGCACGGCCCCCGGCTCCCGCCGTGTTGAGCACCGCCCGTCGGGCCCTCGTCCCGCTGACCGGCCCCACACATGGGTGAGCCGCGCGCCCCGACCGGCGCGCGGCTCACCCCTGCGCGGCTCAGTAGCGCAGCCGCGCCAGATACCGGTAGCTGCGCAGCGCCGTCAGGAACGGGTCGGCCGGTGTGTCGTGCTCCACCAGCCACTGCCGTACGCCCCCGGACCGCGCCGTGTCGAACATCGCCGGGAAGTCCAGCACACCGGAGCCGACGTCCTCGAACCCGCCTTCCGGCGTCATGTCCTTGACGTGCAGCGCGGGGAACCGGCCGGGGTGGGTCACGAACAGCCGGCGTGGATCGTCACCGCCCTTCGACGCCCAGTACACGTCCAGTTCGAAACCCACCAGCTCCGGATCGGTCTCCTTGAGCAGGATGCCGTACAGGCTCTCCCCGTCGACGGTGGCGTGGTCGCCGTCGTGATTGTGGAAGAGCACCCGGAGCCCGGCGCGGCGCGCGAGCAGCCCCGCCGCGTTGAACTGCCGTGCCGCCTCGCGGTATCCGGCCGGTGAGTGCATCGTGGTGGGCAGGCTCGGCACCACGATCCACCGGCCGCCGAGCACCCGGACATCCTCGATCGCCTGCGGCAGGCCACTGCCGGTGACCGTGGGGTAGGCGACGTGTTCGAGCACCGCCCGCAGCCCGGTGGCGTCCAGCATCGCGCGGATGGCCGCCGCGCTGTGTCCGTGCCGGCCGCTGACCCCGACCGTGGCGTAGCCGATCCGGGACAGGCGCTCCAGCGTTCCGCCGAAGTCCGAGGCCAGCGGGGTGCGCATGGTGTACAGATGCATACCGATCGCGGACGGCGGGATCCGCCGGTGGAGCCGCCCGGGGCCGGTGGCGCTCGCGCTCCCCGCGCCGCTCAGCGCGACGGCCGTCCCCGCCGCCGCGCCGAGGAACGCCCGTCTGCCGGTGACGGCGCCGCCTATGGCGTCGTGGAGGCTCGTGCGACCCCCCTGACTTCCTTGGGTTCCCAGGCTCCCCTGGGTCGCGCGACTCCCACGGCTCCTGTGGCTCTCGCGGTTCCTGTGGCTCTCGTGGCTCATCCCACTCCCCTCTCAGCGTGCGTCGACACGGACCGCGCCCGTCGTCGTGTCGCCCCGGTCGTCGGTGACGGTCAGCCGCGCCGTGTACGCGCCCGCCCGGGCGTACGTGTGTGTCGCGCTCGGGCCCTCCGGACCGGCCGGCGTGGTGTTGTCGCCGTAGTCCCAGTGGTACGAGGCGATGGTGCGCCCGGCCAACGGCTTGACCTTCGAGATGAGTTGGAAGGCGCGCGGCGTCGATCCGTCCGCCGTCGCCCCGACCGTCACCTTCGTGGCCGGTTTCTTCTCGACACCGGTGCCGTTGAAGTGCAGCCAGTCCACCGCGAGCAGATCCGGACCCTGCTCGGTCCAGGCGGGGTTGGTGAAGGCGGCGTACAGCTTCACCGTGCGCCCGGGATCGACGAGATCGGTGGTGGGGGAGACGATATTGCCGTAGCCGCCGGTGACGGGGATGGTCACCTTGCCCAGCAGCGGGCCGGTGGGGGAGTCCGCGCGGAACTCGATGTCCCCGCCGATGCCGCCCGAGGAGGCGCCGACCGTCACCGAACCGATGCCCTTCAGCGATACCGGGTCGAAGGCGATCCAGTCGCCGTCCTCGATCTCACCGAGCCGCTTGCCGCCGGAGGAGTCGGCCCGGTCCACGGTCTGGGCCCCGCCGTGCGCGCCGCCGGTCGACGTGCGGTGCTCCGCCTCGCGGAAGGCGGTGCGCAGGGTCCCCGAGGCCGAACCGGTCAGGGCGGGCACGCCGTCCGCGCCGCCCTTGTCCTCGTAGCGCGCGGTGATCCCGTAGTACAGGTTCTGCCCGGGACCGTGACTGTCCCCGGCGTCGGTGACGATCTCCCCCGTGCAGCCGGTGTAGTTGTCCAGCGGATGGAGGTGGCTGTCGTGGCCGAGCTGGGACTGGACGACCACCCGTGAGCAGTCGATCCTGCCGCCCGGACCGGTCTTCCCGTCCTCCCGGTCCGTCACCTTCACGGTGAACGGGATGGTGTCACCGAAGCGGAAGATCCCGCCGTCCGGGGGCTGTTGGATCGTCACCACCGGACGTGTGTTGCCGACGGTGATCTCCTGGACCGAGAGCCCGGTCAGCCCGCCCGGTCCGGTGACGGTGAGCCGGGCGGTGAACCGGCCCTTCTCCCGGTAGACATGGGACGGGTTGGGCTCCGTCGAGTCGGTTGTCCCGTCACCGTCGAAGTCCCAGGCGTAGCGGACCGGCTGGTTGTCGGGCAGTCCGGAGCCCGCGCTGGAGAACGCGACGGTGAGCGGCGCGGCCCCGGTGTCCGGGGTCGCCGTGGTCTTGGCCTCGGGCAGCCGGTTGTCCCCGACATGGTCGATCCGGTAGATGCCGGAGCCCTCGTTGCTGCCGCCGCGGCCGGTGCCGCTGCCGAGCCCGAAGTCGATGACGTACAGGGCGCCGTCGGGTCCGAAGTCCGCGTCGAAGGGCTGGTTCCACGACATGTCGCCGAACACACCGTTGATGGACTGGAGGTCACCGGCCTTCACCGGTGGGAACCGCGGATCGGTGAACGTCTGGTCCTTCTCCTGGAACGAGAAGGTCTTGAACCACTTCCTGGTCAGCTCGTAGACCAGCCACTTCCCCTCGAAGTACTCCGGGAACTTGGACGGGTAGGCGTTGTCCGGGTCGTAGTCGTAGACCGGGCCGCTCATCGGCGCGCCGCCGCCCGTGCCCAGTTCGGGGAAGTCGGCCGAGGCCGAGTAGGCGTACCAGACCGTCGCCGGTACGGCGGGCGGCAGTTCGCGCAGGCCGGTGTTGTTCGGCGAGTCGTTGACCAGGTTCGCGCAGTCGAACTTCGCGCCCGGGGTGCCGGTGGCGAAGTCGTAGTCGTTGAACGGGGTGTTGGCGCCGACACAGTACGGCCAGCCGTAGTTCCCGGCCTTGGTGATCCGGTTGTACTCGACCGTGCCCTCGGGCCCCCGGTTGGCGACGGCGGCGCGCGCGTCGGGTCCGTAGTCGCCCACCAGCAGTGCCCCGCTCCGCGGGTCGGTGGTGATGCGGAACGGGTTGCGCAGGCCCATCGCGTAGATCTCGGGGCGGGTGAGTTCCGTACCCGGGGCGAAGAGGTTGCCTTCGGGAACGGTGTACGTTCCGTCGTCCCGCGGTGTGATCCGCAGGACCTTGCCGCGCAGGTCGTTGGTGTTGCCGGCCGTCCCCTGGGCGTCCCAGGCGCGGCGCCCCGCGCGCTCGTCGATCGGGGTGAACCCGTCGGAGGCGAACGGATCGGTGTTGTCGCCGGTCGCGATGTACAGGTCGCCGTTCTTGTCGAACGCGATCGACCCGGCCATGTGCGAGTTCGCCCGGCCCTCGCCGCGCAGCGTCGGGAACGTGAGCAGGCGTTTCTCGGAGGCGGGATCGACGGTGCCGCCCGTGACCGTGAAGCGCGACAGGTTGAGCTGTTTCTCGTTCTTGTCGGAGTGCAGCAGATAGAGCCATCGGTTCGTCGCGAAGTCCGGGTCGAGCGCGAGGCCGAGAAGTCCGTCGGACTGGCTCGTCATCTCCGGTGTGTACGCGAAGTCCAGCGCGGTCGAGACCTGGAGCGATTCCTGGTCGATCACCTTGAGCTTGCCGGTGCGCTCGATGAAGAAGACCCGGCGGTCGGGGGCCACGGCCAGCTCGAAGGGGTCGGCGAGGTCGCTGGTGACCAACGGGGTGCGCTGGTAGGCGCTCGTACGGTTGGCGGTGCAGTCACCGGGCGCGTTGCCCGCCGCCCACTGGATGCCGCCGAGCAGATGCGAGAGGAAGGCGTCCTCCTCGAACGAGGCCGCGTCATGCCCGCCGGCGGTGAACCAGGAGCGTCCGCCGTCGTAGTTCTGGCACCAGGACCACGGATGGTCGACGCCCTCGTCCAGGCCGTCGATCCCGTCGTTCACCTTGATCTGGGCGAGGGTGTGCACCTTCCCCGTCGGGTTGGTGCGCCAGTTGTACCACTCCTCGGTACGCTCCCAGAGCTGCGGAAGGTCACGGGTGGAGGGGTGCGTACGGTCGAGTACCTTCACCCGGCCCGTCTGGACGGCCGGGTGCTTGTCGAAGACCGCGCCGACCAGCCCCTCGTACCAGCTCCAGTCGCGCTCGCTGGCGGACGCGGAGTGCAGTCCGACCCAGCCGCCGCCCCCGCGCACGAACCCCTGGAGGGCGGTGCGTTGGGCGGCGTCGAGCAGATCTCCGCTCTCCGGTGTGGAGTTGGTGTTGTTGAAGACGATCGCCTGGAAGCGGGACAGATTCTCCTCGGTGAAGGCGGCGGCGTCGGACGTGGCCTCCACGTCGAAGCCGTTCTCGCTGCCGAGTCGCTCAACAGCCTTGATACCGGCGGGAATCGAGTCGTGCTCGAAGTTGGTGACCTTGGAGAAGACCAGAACGCGGAACGGCGCCGCCTCCGCCGGGGGCGGGACGGCCACCCCGGCACCGAGGACGAGCGCGAGCAACGCGATGATCACGAGATAGGGCGACTTGGCTCTCATAGGCGCTCCCGGTGCTGGTTGGGCCGACGGGTTAGAAAGCGCTTTCAGGAGTACGTCGCACAGCGTAGGTCCCCGTATCACGGAGAGGCAATGGGTCGGAAGGGCCTTCTGCGACAGGGGTGTCGGGACGGACCGGGCGCCGCCGCGGGCCTACGGCGCCGCCCGGACCCGTCCCGCCGCGTCGGGCGGCGTCCGGCTCCGCCGTGTCAGGCGGCGTCCAGCTCCGCCACCTCGGCCGGGGTGAGGACGAGCTCCGCCGCCGCCACCGAGTCGACGATCGTCCCGGGCCGGCTGGAGCCGGGGATCGGCACCACCGTGGGCGACTTGGCCAGCATCCAGGCCAGGCAGACCTGCTGCGGGCTGACCCCGTGCGCCTCCGCGATCCGGGCGAACGGGGCGTACGAGGAGCCGAGTTCAGCGGCGTTCTTGATGCCGCCGAACGGGCTCCACGGCAGGAACGCGATCCCCAGCTCCGCGCAGAGCTCCAGCTCCGGCTCGCTGGAACGGAAGGCGGGCGAGAACTGGTTCTGCACGGAGACCAGCCGCCCGCCGAGGATCTCGTTCGCCGAACGGATCTGTTCCGGATTCGCGTTGGAGATGCCCGCCTGCCGTATCTTGCCCTCGTCCAGCAGATCGCGCAGGGCGCCGATCGACTCCTCGTACGGCACCTTCGGGTCCGGGCGGTGGAACTGGTACAGCCCGATCGACTCCACCCCGAGCCGTCCCAGCGACGCCTCGCAGGCGCGCCTCAGGTGCTCGGGGGAGCCGTCCAGCGTCCATGAACCGTCGCCGGGACGCAGGTGGCCGCCCTTCGTGGCCACGAGAACCTCCGGCCCGCGCGGGTGGGAGGCGAGCGCCTTGGCGATCAGTGTCTCGTTGTGACCGACGTCGGTGGCGAGCAGGTGGTAGGCGTCGGCCGTGTCGATCAGTGTCACACCGGCGTCCAGCGCGGCGTGCAGAGTCGCGAGGGAGCGGGCCTCGTCGGGCCGGCCCTCGATGGACATGGGCATACCGCCGAGCCCGATCGCGCTGACGTCGACGGCTCCGATGCGGCGAGTCTTCATGGTGGGGGCACACCTTTCCTGCTGGGGACGTGCTGCCGGTTCCACCCCAGCCTCGCAAGTTGATCGGCTACGCGTCCAACAGAAGACGACAATTCCTCGTCGGAACATGTCGAAACATCGCCGCGCCCTGTCATCTCCCCCGGGGGGACCGGCCGGGTGCCCGGCTCAAGGCCGCTCCAGCCAGCCCCGGACGAAGGCCGCCTGGCCGGCGTGCTGGAGATCGTCGGAGACGACGCTGACCAGCCGCACCCCCAGGGTGACGGCCGGGGTCCACGCCTCGTCGACGATCCGCCCGAGATCCGCGTCCGCCAGCGCCCCGAGATACGCGACGGTCCGGTCATGGACGGCGTCGTGGTACTCGGACAGCAGCTCGGCCGTGACCCCGCCGAGCCTCGCCACGTCCTTGGCGGAGTGCCCGTAACCGGTGGCGCCCGGCCGGAACGGCAGCCCGAACCGCCCGTGCCAGCCCTGCGCCGTCCACACCTGCTCCGTACCGGCGGCATCCGCGATGTGGTCGTCCTGGATCCGGGTGAGGTGCCAGACGAGCCAGGCGATGGAGTTGGCCCCGTCGTCGATCCGCACCTCCAGCTCGTCGGGGGAGAGCCCGTCGACCGCGCCGTGGACCGTCTCCCGGATACGGCCGAAGGCGTCGACGAGCAGTTCCGCGCTCGCGGTGGTCGGGGTCACGGTCATGGCTGGCTCCCTCGGTGCTCCGGACTTCTCGGCCGCGCCACGGCGGCCCCGTGCGGACTCCAGGATCGCTCCCGCCGGAGAGGTCAGCGCGCCAGGAGCGCCGAGACGCGCTCGCGCAGCGCGGCCGGGTCCAGCCCGTGCGCCGCGACATGCTCGTCGAGCGTGCCGTAACGGCGCAGCTCACGGCGGTTCACCCCGAGCCCCAGCACCCGGTGCGGGACCGCCTCCAGCGCGTCGTTGGCGGCGGCCGTGGAGGTCCCGGCGAGATACGGCTCCACGATCACCACATCGGCCCGGTCCGCGCCCGCCACGGCACGGCGCAGCGCCGTGCCGTCGAAGGGCCGTACGGTCGCGGCGTACAGCACCGTCACGTCGAGGCCCTCCGTCGCCGCCAGCACGTTGTCCAGCAGGGGCCCGACGGCGACCACGACGCCGCCCCTTCCCTCGCGTACGGTGCCGAAGCCGGTCCCCGCCACCTCGTGCGCACGGCTGTTGCTCTGGAGCGACAGCCGTACGTAGACCCGGTCGTCCCCGGCGGCGGCGTGCCGCAGCAGGGCCTCGGCCTCGTCGGGGTGGCCGGGCACGTGCACCGTCCAGCCGTCGAGCGTGTCCAGCAGGGCGACATCCCCGGGCGCCATATGGGTGAAGCCGCCCGAGGGGTAGTCGTACGACGCCCCGGCGCTCACCAGCACCCCGCCCACTCCCTGGTGGCCGAAGTCCAGCTTGACCTGCTCGAAGGGGCGCTCGATCAGGAAGCTGGCGAAGGTGTGCACGATCGGGCGCAGCCCGGCGAGCGCCAGCCCGCCGCCCACGCCGACCAGGAGCTGCTCGCGGATCCCGACATTGATCACCCGGTCCGGATGGCGGCGCTGGGCCGCCATGAAGCCGTCGCCGCTGATCTCGGCGAGGACGACCGCGAGACGCGGGTCCTCGTCCAGCAGCCGGGAGGCGGTGGAGATGAAACGGTCACGCATGGTGTCCATGGAGATGTACCTCTCTCGGGTCTCGTGTCCCGTGTGCCGTACGGAGGCGATGGGGGGCGTGGTCAGTCCTTGGGCTCGACCCGGGCCACGACGGCGCGGGGCCGCCCGGCGTGCGGCGCGGTGAAGGCGGCGTACAGCGCCTCGTGGTCGCGGCCGTCGACGGTCTCGGCCGACCAGCCGGCCGCCTCGAACCGGGAGGCGATACCGCCGGGCCAGCCGTAGGTCGCGGAGCTGTTGTCGATCACGAGGGTGTGGAGCTGTTCGAGCCCGGCGGGACCGGCGAAGGCGAGCGCCTCGTGGTTGCTGCCCTCGTCCAGCTCCGCGTCACCGATCAGCACCCACACGTGCGGCTCCGTGAGCCCCCGCGCCCGCAGCCCGAGCACACTGCCCACGGCGAGCGGCAGCCCGTGCCCCAGCGAGCCGCTGCCGATCTCGACCCCCGGCAGCAGGGTCCGGTCGGGGTGGTGGCCGAGCGGTGAGCCGTACGAGCCGAAGCCGGGCAGCAGCTCCTCGGCGAGGAACCCCTTGGCGGCGAGGACCGCGTAGTACGCCATCGGCCCGTGCCCCTTGGAGAGCAGGAACCGGTCCCGCCCCGCGTCGTCGGCGCTCCCCGGCGTCACGCGCAGCACCCGGTCGTAGAGCACCCACAGGGCGTCCAGGGTGGAGGTCGCGGCGGGCCCGTGCTTCTCGTCGCCGGTCATCAGGGCCATGAGCCGGTGCAGCTCCCGCGCCGAGCCGGTGAGCGCGCCTTCGGTGCCTTCCGTACTGTTCGCGCGGGTCGTCTCTGTCGTCGTCATACGAGCCACGGTGCAACGTCAAGCGCGCTTGAGGTCAAGGCGCCCCGTCCGGTCCGCCCGGAAAGCGATTCGTGACCACCGGCCCGAGTGCGGTATTGTTCTCATGCGCGATCGGGCCGGGGAAACCCCAGGTCAGACGGGCATCGGGACGTGGCGCAGCTTGGTAGCGCACTTGACTGGGGGTCAAGGGGTCGCAGGTTCAAATCCTGTCGTCCCGACTTGTGTTTTCGCAGGTCGTAGGCGGTATCGGAGAATCCGGTACCGCCTTTCGGTTGTTCTTGGGGACCGGTTGGGGACCACGGGGTCCAGCGGCGTCGTGCCGCTGCCTGCTGGACGGCGAGGGTGAGGGGTGCGCGGACGGGGTTGAGGTGTGCGGTGAGGGCGTGGGCGGCGTTGGTGATCTGGGTCGTTTCGGGGTGGAGGTAGCGCTGGGTGGTGAGGAGGGAGCCGTGTCCGGCGATTTGCGGAGGCCGTGGGCGGGGACGCCGGCGTCGGCGATCCAGCCGTGGACGGTACGGTCGACGGCTCACCTGCTTTCGCCACCAACACCAAGGGCGGCCGGATCGCCGCCCTCGAACTGCGCCACCGACGGCGGCCCACTGCGAGGACCGCATCAGAAACGCCCGCACGACCGGTCTGCCAACCTGCCCCTGCACGACACCGCACAGAACCAGATCTGGCTGGAGATCGCCCAGATCGCAGTGACCTCTACTGGGACCCGGTCATGATTCCCGCACCCGGCGTGGGATGGGAAGTGGGCCAGCCCAATTTCGTCAGCAACACCACCCTGTTCGACTTCAACGGAAAGGCGCTGCCCGCCTTGAGCGCCTACCGCACCGCGTGATCCCGCCGGTGCCGCGCGTGGGCGACACCCCTCGCTGACGAGCCGATCCGGCAGCGAACACGAGGATCAACAATCCCTTGGCCCGTGCAGGGCCTGCGACGTGATCGCGGCGGCCAGGATCTGCGGCGGCATGCTCGGCCGCCCGTTCGCCGACGGGTACATGTCCGCGAACATCTCAGCCGGAAACAACTCGCCACGATGCTCGGCCAGGAACGCGAACACACTCCCGGCCGGAATCAGCTGCCGGCACGTCTCCCACACGTCCGGCCCGACCATCTCACCAACCCACTCACCCTTCGCCACATGACGAGTCTGGTCCTGCCGCTGACGCGGCAGGACCAGAACCCCGTGATCCTCACGAGTCTTCTAGGCCGGAATCTGCAAGCGTCGCCCTCAGCCGGCACCGAGACCATGGCAACGCCTGTCGCCCGGGCCCACCTGCAGGGCGAGGCGGGCCGACAAGTGAACGCACACTCAGACGGACGACTCGGCCAGTGAAGGATCGGTACTGAAGGCCACCGGAGCGGTGGCAGCGCAGGCGGCGCGAAGTACAGCCCCGTCCCACGGCCCCGGATCGGGCAGTCCGTACGAAGCGGTCGTCACGATCAGGTCCCGGCCGGTCAAGCAGACAGCTGTGGGCTGCTGAGCAGGCACGTCCACGCTCTGCAGCAGCTGTCCTTGAGGGCTGTAGCGGCGGATCCGGCCGCCACCCCAGATCGCCGACCAGATACACCCCTCGGCGTCGACCGTCATGCCGTCCGGGCTGCCCTCCTCCGGGTCGACGCGGAACACCAGCCGACGGTCGGACAGTTCGGCGGTGCGGGGGTCGACGGCGAACGCCTCCACGGTGCCGTGGGCAGAGTCGGCAAGGTAGAGGGTGTGGCCGTCCGGGCTGAAAGCCGGACCGTTGGGGATGGTCAGCCCGTCCAGTACGCAGGTGACCGAGCCGTCGGCGTCCCAGCGGTGCAGCGCGCCGGAGCCCTCGGCGGCATTGTAGGCCATGGTGCCTGCCCACATCCGCCCGGCGGAGTCACAGACGGCGTCGTTCATGCGCTGCGCGCCACCGGCCTGGTGCGACACCTCGGTACTGCGGATGGTCCGGCCGACGGCGTCCAGGACCGCAAAGGACACACCGGTGGCCGCGGCCCAGCCGTGACCGGCACCCAGAGGGGCCACGGCTCCCAAGGGCTCCGGCAGGTGCGCCAGTTCCGTGAGTGTGCCCGTCTCCTCATCGGGCAGGCGCAGCAGTCTGCCGGTGAGGATGTCGACGAGCACCACGGTGCCGTCTGCGAGGAGGCGCGGGCCCTCGCCGAGTTCCAGCCGGACGTTGGTGACAGGCGTGAATGCGCCGACCGGTTGGTGAGCGGGCAGAGGCATGGACGGCCTTTCGTTCCGAGAGGAGGGAAGGGGCGGGAGGCGAGAGCGCGCCGGGTGTGGTCAGCGCACGGCTCCGCCCGGTGTCGTATCGAGGAGGGGGAGTTCGTCCCGGCGCGGAAGCCCCTCCCAGTCACCGGCGCACGCGACCGCGAAGGCGGCTGTGCGGGTGGCCCTGTGCCGTCCAGCCGTGGCCTGCTGCGTACTCGGCCGCGGCCCGTACGGCGGTCTGAGGACCTGCACCCAGAGCGCAGGTGATGCCGGTCAGGTGCAGCAGACGGGATCCGGTGTCCAAAGCGCTCTTGAGGTGGTGTGGCTCCACCCAGGAGGCGGCCGATCCTGCGCGCCAGTACTGCACGCGGGCCGCGTCGGCGACCCTACGCTCACGCAGCAGGGCGCCAGTGGGGGCGGCTTCGTCGACTGTCGCATGCCGCACGTCGACGCCTTCGCCACGTAGCGTTCGCAGGACGATCCGCCCCGGCTCGTCGGCGCCGACCCGGCCGGCCCAGGCGACGTCGTGGCCCAGCCGGGCGAGCCCTATGGCGACGTTGGACTCGGCCCCTGCGACGGTTGTGCGGGCCTGGCCGCCCGTGGTCAGCGCTCCTTCCACCTGGAGGGAGAGCATCGTCTCGCCGAACGTCAAAACCTGCCGCGTCGACGCTGCCATGTGGTGACTCCCGTGGCGTACACAGCCAGGAAGGCGCGGGCCCGATCCCGCAGTTGCGTAAGGTCCCCGCCGCTGGGCGCATCGCCCAGCAGTGGCGAGCCCACCCCGACGTCGTCGGTCTCGATACGGCAGAACAGCCAGCGGGGAGGGACGGCAAAATTTTCGACCCGAGTGATCTTCAAAGAGGTGGCTCCCATGGGCAGGCATTGAGGTGAAGGAGTACTGAGGGCGCGCCTTCACGAGGAGTTCTTCAGCACGCTCCACCCGCCGTCGACGACGAGCGACGCTCCAGTCACGAACGACGCGTCGTCGCCGGCGAGAAAGGCGATGGCACCGGCGACCTCGTCCGGCCGGCCCAGTCGGCCCACCGCGGTCTCGGCGGCACTGGACTGGCGGTCCTTCTCGACGATGTCGTCCCAGGCCTGGGTCAGGACCGGACCGGGCAGCACACTGTTCACCCGGATCTGACCGCCGTACTCGACGGCCAACTGCCGGGCCAGGCCGGTGAGACCGGCCTTCGCGGCGGCGTACGCGGGTCGTCCGGGCAGACCCACCAGGGCATGCACGGAAGAGACGAGAACGACGCTGCCGGCGGTGGCGATGAGATCGTCCAGGCAGGCCCGCATGCCGAGGAACGAACCGTTCAGGGTCACGGAGAGCTGCTGGTTCCACTGGGCGGCGCTGGTCTCGTGAGCCGCTGCGACACGGACCGCATACGCGTTGTTCACCAGCACCTGTACCGGACCGAACGCATGGCGGGCAGCCCTGACGAGCTGGTCCCAGGACGACTCCTCAGCGACGTCGCAGTACTGGAAGAGCGCCTGACCGCCCCCGTCCCGGATGGAGACAGCCACGGTCTTTCCGGCTTCCTCGTCGATGTCGTCGACGATCACGCGGGCACCTTCAGCGGCGAGACGCCGGGCCGTGGCAGCTCCGATACCGGAAGCCGCGCCGGTAACCAGCGCGCACCGCCCGCTGAGGCGTTCCGTGAGAGGCACACGTGCGGGATGCATGAAACGACTCTTGTGGCGTGGGCAGCAACAACACCGGCTATTAATTATCCGTGGGTGCCAAGAGGTGGTGGACGCCTTGCCGGCGAGGTGCTCAAGGGCCGCCGCGGACGGCCCTTGAGGCTGGACTCGCACGGCGGGTGGTGGGTGCGGCACCGGGGTGGGGTGGCGGGTTGTGATGCGGGACGGCGGCGGTCGCGCGCCGCGGGAGACTTCCGGGGAGACCCTTCGTCGCGGGGTTCACTGACCAGAAATTATGAATTAATCTGCGGTTGTCGAGTGACGACACCGCCGGCCCGGCACAGCCTGGACTGGCACCGAGCCAGGAGGCCCGACCGTGCACACCCTGACCCTGCGCCCCACCACAACGCCGTTGAGCGGCCATCTGAGGATGGGGGAGACCGAGGGGCCAGACCGGATCCACGTGACCAACACCCACGTCATGCGGGGCGAGCGCCCGTGGTTCCCGGTCATGGGCGAGTTCCACTTCACCCGCTACCCCCGCGGCAGATGGCGCGAGCAGCTCCTGAGCATGCGCGCCGGAGGCATCGACGTCGTCGCCACCTACCTCTTCTGGCATCACCACGAAGAAGACCGTGGCACCTTCCGGTTCGACGGCAACCGGAACCTCCGCGCATTTCTGGAAGTGGCCGCCGAATGCGGCCTGGACGCCGTTGTGAGGATCGGCCCCTGGTCCCACGGGGAAGCGCGTTACGGTGGATTCCCCGAGTGGGTCCAGCACTCCGGCACCCAGGTCCGCACGGATGACCCCGCCTACCTCGAGTTCGTCCAGCCCTACTACGCGCGCGTCAGCGCCGAACTCGACGGCCTGTACCACGCCCAGGGCGGACCGATCATCGCCATCCAGATCGAGAACGAGCTCTACGACCAGCCCGAACACCTGCGCACCCTCAAGCAGATGGCCCATGACGCAGGGATCAACCCCCCTCTGTGGACCGCCACCGCATGGGGCATGGCGGATCTGCCCGCCGACGAGTTCCTCCCGCTCTATGCCGGCTACCCCGAATCCCCCTGGGACGACGCTCACCCAGGATGGGCTCGCCACAATCGCCGGCACTACTTCTTCACGCCGCTGCGCGACGACCACACCGTGGGCGCGGACCTGCGCCGTAAACCCACGGCGGGCCGAGGGCCGGACCTTGCCCGCTATCCCTACGCCACCTGCGAACTCGGCGGCGGCGTCCAGGTCACCTACCACCGCCGCCCCCGCATCGCCGCGGACGACGTCGCCGCCCTGGCCCTGACGAAGATCGGCTGTGGTTCGGCCCTGCAGGGGTACTACATGTACCAAGGCGGATCCCATGTCATGGACGCCGCGACGACGATGCAGGAATCGCTCGACACCGGCTACACGAACGACCTGCCGATCGTCAGTTACGACTTCCAGGCCCCCCTCGGCGAGTACGGGCAGGTCCGCCCCGTCTACGAGCTGCTGCGGCTGCAGCACCACCTGCTCGCCGCCGCAGGCGAGGCGCTGGCACCGATGCGGTTCGTCGCCCCGGACCAGAGCCCTGAGGGGCTCGACGACAGGGACACACTGAGGTGGGCCGTGCGCACCAACGGCACCTCCGGAATGCTGTTCGTCAATACCTACCAGCCCGGCGGCGAGGACCTCGCCGCACACAGCGGCGTCCGGTTCCGCCTCGACGGCCCGGCAGGCCCACTCGAACTGCCCACGCGAGCCGTGGACATTCCTTCTGGGACCTACTTCGCCTGGCCCTTCCGCTGGCCGCTGCCCGGTGCGGCCACCCTGGAATGGGCCACCGCCCAACTCGTCACCGTCCTGGACGACACGGTCGTGCTGACCCGCACCGCCGGCATTCCGGTCGAACTCGTGCTCAGCGGCATCGATGCGGCATCGGTCAAAGGCTCCCACACCACATCGGAGGACCTCGGCGACGGCCGGACCCTTGTGCGCGTTCCGGAGCCCGGCACCGGTGCGCTCGTCGAACTCGGCGCCCTGCGTCTGCTCGTACTCGATGAGCACACCGCTCGGAACACCGCCGTCGGTGACCTGTGGGGAGCGCGTCGCCTCGTCGCCGGCAACGATCTCCACGTCGTGCCCGACGGAGACCTCCTGCACATCGAGTGCGGACCGAACGGTGGTTCCGTGCTCGTCCACCCGGCGCCTACCGGCCGGATAGCGCTGCAGGACGACCAGAGCTCTCCCTGCCGGACCGCGCCGCTGCGCCTGCGCGATGCCGGCAGGAGAGGCTTCTTCGCGCGCTTCGAGATCGACGCACCCGCGGACGTTCCCAAGGCCGACCTGGTCGAGGTGGCCGCCGCCACCGGGCCCGCCCCTCAACGCGTCGGCGGGCCCTTGGACCGCGCCGCCGCGCCCACCGCCGAGGACTACGCCAGGGGCGCGGCAATCCGTGTCGACGTCGACCCCGGGGCTTTCACCCGTGCACACCGCCTCCTGCTCCAGATCGACTGGATCGGCGACGCCGCCCGCGCGGAACTGGACGGCACTCTCATCGCCGACCAGTTCTGGAACGGAGACCTGTGGGAAATCGACCTTGCGCGGCACCGTGACGCTCTGACGAACGGAGCCGAACTGGTCCTGCGGCTCCTGCCGTTCGATCCCACAGCCAAGATCCATGTCCCGGAGGACGTGCGGCCCACCGAGCAAGCTCTGCACATTTCGTCGAGCCGCCTCGTGCCCG
The DNA here is from genome assembly GCF_040685895.1 of Streptomyces sp. NPDC088124. Taxonomy (NCBI): domain Bacteria; kingdom Bacillati; phylum Actinomycetota; class Actinomycetes; order Kitasatosporales; family Streptomycetaceae; genus Streptomyces; species Streptomyces sp. NPDC088124. The sequence goes on from NZ_JBFBJB010000052.1 coordinate 14,740, forward strand.
TCTACCGCAGCGCTGTGACGGCCACCGTTTAGGCGCGCAATCCCCGCCAGGCCGCGCCGTCCGAACTTCCTCCGGCGCATGCTCCGTCGCACCACCGACCACCGGTCGGGTCCAACAGCGTCACCAACCGCTTCAGCTCCCTGAGCCACCGACCAAGAAGGACCTCATGGTATACAAACCGGTTCCTCTCCCGACGCACCTGCCCGACCGACTCACCATCACCCTGTGGGACTTCACCTGGTACACACGCACCGGCCCCGGTGAACCCTTCGAGGACCTCGACCGCGCGTTCACCGAAGCTGTCGAGCGCGGGTACAACACCATCCGGATCTGCGCCATGCCATTCCTGATCTTCGGATCCGGCCTGACGGGTGAGATCGAACTGGGCCCGCTGGGAGGTGAGTACGGCCAGGGCACCCGCTGGTACGACGTGCGTCACCGAACCCGGATCGACCCGAAGGCGCACCTGCTGGAGTTGCTGCGGGCCGCCCGGCGTCACGGCGTCGTAGTGATCGTCTCCAGCTGGGAATACCAGCAGAGCAGCTCCTTCGCCGGCGACCGCCGTTGGTTCGATGCCTTGATGAGCGTGCGCCCCGAGGACCGTCCCGTGCGGCTTGCCGAGGCATTGGCCGACCTCTGCGATCTGGCCGAGGCGGAGGGCCTGTCGGACGTGATCGCCTTCGTCGAGCTGCACAATGAAGTGCAAGGCGGTCATCTCACCGATGGGCTTCCGGGCAAGGAACCCCTCGTAGTGGAGCTGCGCGAGCGTCTCGAAGCGGGCCTGGACCGCTTCCACGAGCGCTGTCCCAGGATTCCCGCCACCGTCAACTACGCTCGCGTCCCGCTGGACGCCTTCCGCGGCATTCCACAGAACATCGACGTCGGCATCTTTCATCCCTACGTCTACGGTGTTCTCGACGAACTCGTCAGTGGATACGGATTGCGCTCGGTCGACGGCGGCTTCGACGAGGAGCGTGCCCGCACCGATCTGATGCGCCCGGGCGCGCCGGCTTTTGATCAGTGGCTCCCTCCGGCCGGAGAGGAATGGCGCCAGCAGGCCACGATCGTCGGAAAGCCCGAGATCTACGTACACGACTGGTGCGACGCCGAGGCATGGGATCGCATCCTCTACGAGCGGTACGGGGCTCACCGGCTAGCCATGCACATCACCCTGGACACCTGGATGACCGCGGCCGCGGACCTGTGCGCCGGCCGGGGCATCCCCCTGGTCTTCGGTGAGGGCTGGATCGGCTACACCCCGCTGCACGGCAACTTCGAGGAGGGCCCGGTCGGCGCCGAGTTCTGCCGGTATGCCGTTCGAGGCAGCGTCCAGGTCGGGGCCTGGGGCACGATCGTGTGCTCCAATGCCGCACCCCACCACCCGATGTGGAGCCAGACGGCCCTCCAGCGGGAGTGCAACGAACTCTTTCTCAGGGGGGCGGACGCATAACGGGCGGTACCTCGTCGTGGTGTCGCCGGTCCGTGACGGCACCGGTCCCTGGACTGGGTTTCGCGTGAAGGACAAGCCTCAACTCGGCGGCGGGGGAGTCGGCGTCACGGGCGTCGCCCTTGATGCCCTCGTGGCGCAGTAGTGACACCGCTGTGCCGAGCCGGCCAGGCGGGGGTTCGCCGGTCGACGGTGGCCGGGGAACCCGGTCTCGCCCTTCTTACGCTTCTGCTCATCTCGTAGCTGGTGCCGACAGGTCGTTCAACTGCAGCTCCGGCTTCCCGTGTCACCGGCGCGGCGCGCCCTTCCCATTACCTTTTCGGTGGTCCCGCAATGGGGCTTCTGGGCCCGGCATGACTTCCCTCCCTTGGTGACCATGATCCGGGGGCACCGGGCCTGGAGGCACCGACTCCATGGTGAAGCGAGACGACCAGCGACGTTCGCTTTCACGGCGAAAGGTCTTCCAGCACCTTGCCCTTGGTCTCGACCGCGAAAACCGTGACGATCACGGAGACTGCCAGGGCGATCACGCCGAAGACGACGAAGACCGTCGGCAGGCCGTACCCGACGAACGCGCCGATCACAATCGGCCCGACCATGGACGCGAGCCGCAGCCAGGCTGTGGCGGTGCCGACCCCGATCGCTCTGATCCTTGTCGGATACAGCTCCGGCGTGTACAGGTAGACGCCGATCGCGGCCGCCGCGGCGAAGAAGTAGGCTCCGCTCCCGAAGATCATGAGATCGGACGGCTGGTCGAGTCCGGACAGGGCAAGCAGGAACAGACAGATGGCCGATCCGCCGAGCGCGACCGCGAACCAGATGCGCCGTCCCACGAAGTCGATGGTGAGTGCGCAGAGGGCCGCACCTCCCAGACCGACGCAGTTGCTGACGAGACCGTATTGCAGGGAGACCTCGAGCGGGAGGTGGAAGACCGTGCGGTACGGGGACGGCAGCCAGGTGCTGATGCCGTAGTACACGAGGTAGGCGCCGATCCAGATCGTCCAGACGACGAGCGTCCGTCGCAGATAGGGCGGTCGGAACAACTCGGCCCAGGACGATCTGGTCTGTTGTGGGGGCGCTTGGTGGTGACTGACGGGTGGCAGCTCGCGGCCGGTCGCGTGTTCCACCTTGTCCTCGATCCGGGCCATCGCCGCGTCCACGTCGGACTCCCGCCCCACACCGGCCAGCCAGCGCGGCGACTCCGGCAGCCAGCGGAGCAGGACGGGGATGACGAGCAGCGGAAGGGCTCCGACGAGGAACATGACCTGCCAGCCGAGGTGCGGGACGAGCCAGAATCCGGCGAGGCCGGCCGCGACGACGCCCACGGAGAAGATCAGTTCGTACAGCAGGATGAATCGGCCGCGGCCGTGTGCCTTTGTGATCTCGCTGATGTACACGGCGGCAATGGGAACCTGACCGCCGAGGCCCAGTCCCTGCAGCGTGCGGAAGGCGAGGAGCGATTCGAAGTTCCAGGACAGTGCGCAGGCGATGCTCATGACCGTGAAGGTCGCGATCGCGAGGACCATCGCGAGGACGCGTCCCCGTCTTTCGGCGATCCAGGAGAACAGGAGCCCGCCGGCCAGCTGTCCGAGGTAGCCGACCGAGATCAGCACGCCGGCTTCGGCTCCGTTGAGGCCCCACAGGGGAGTCAGAACCGGCAGGACCTGGGCGATCGCCAACGCGTCGAAGGCGTCGAAGAACGTCGCGGTGCCGATGAGTACGCGTGCTTTGACCTGCCAGTTGGAGAAGGGCAGGCGTTCCATGCGGTTCGTGATGTCGGGGGCCGACCCTGCCGCTGGTGAACTGCTCCGCAGCAGGGCTCCTGTCGCATCGGACATGATTCAACTGCAGGGTGCGGGGGTGCTGGGTCGGGAGGGTGGGTCTGCCTCGGGAGATGAGTTCAGAACCGGCCGGTGCGCACTTCGAACTTGCTGGGCTTGCCGTGGAGCGGCTTGTCCGCCCGCACCCACTCGGCGACCCAGGTGACCATGGTGTTCAGGGGGACGGCGGGGTTCCCGAGCAGTTCGGCGGCCTTGCAGTGAAGCACGCCGTCGACCTATGCACAACCGGTTGTTCATTCTGAGCAACCGATTGTTCTCCGGAGTCGGCCTCCCTCTGGACTCACGGCCATGGCTTCGTTGCAGGAAGTGGCGCAGGAGGCGGGCGTCTCCAAGTCGGTGGCATCACGTGTGTTGACCGGGGACACGCGGGCGCGCGTCAGCGAGGCCACTCGCGAGCGTGTGCGCCGTGCCGCCGAGCGGTTGCAGTACGTACCCAGTCACCGCGCGCGAGCACTCCGTTTCGCGCGCTCCGGAGCGGTCGGCCTGATCGTGCCCGACGTCAACAACGCGGTGTTCGCCGAGATGCTCGGTGGGGTCCAGGACCGGGCGCGTGACGCGGGAATGTCGGTGCTCCTCAGCCAGATCGATCCGCCGCCGGCCGGGCGTGAGCAGTTGCGGGAGCTCGTTGCGGCCGGCCGGGTCGACGGGGTGCTGTTGCAGCGCCGTGAAGACTTCGACGACCCCATGCTCGAAGCCGTCCTCACCAAGGACATCCCCGCCGTGCTGATCAACTCGAAGCTGCCGGGTCGAACAGGATCGGTGGTACTGGACGATGTCGCGGGGGCCCTCACGGCCACCCGGCATCTGATCGATCTCGGCCACGAGCGCATCGGCCACCTCGCAGGGGTGGCGACACACGACACCGCGGTCCGCCGTCACCAGGGATTCCGCGACGCCATGGACGCCGCGGGTCTGCCGGTACGCCGGGCCTGGGTGCAGCACTGCGGCTGGGAGGCACCCGGCGGGGCAGCGGCCGTCCGACAGCTGATGACGGCGCGAACGCGGCCGACCGGCCTGGTGGTGTCGAGCGTGAACGCCGCGATCGGCGCGCTGTCGGCGCTGAGCCGGATGGGTGTCCGGGTCCCCGAGGACCTGTCGGTCATCACGATCAACGACACCTGGGTCGCCCAGTCCTGGACCCCGGCGCTGACCACGGTACGGATGCCTCTGCGCGCCTTGGGAGGGCAGGCGTGTTCCATGCTGCTGGACCATCTCGCCGGTGCACGGCTCCACGACACGGTCGTCACCGATCTCACGCCCGAGCTGGTGGTGCGCGGCTCCACTCGTGCCGTGCCGTGACGTGGCCGGGTGGTGACCTGCGGAGGGACCGGCCCGGTGTGCCGGTCAGGTCAGCGTGCGGGATTCCCGCCTGTCGACCCTCGACAGCCCGGAAACGGGCCGCTTAGCGTTCAGCTCGCGCCCTCGGGGCGCAAGGCCCATCGGCCAGTCAGATCCTGGCGGACCTGGGCGCCGATGTGATCAAGGTCGAACCACCACGTGGCGCGTTCGAGCGCACCTGGTCCGGCCCGGACGCCTACCTCGACGGCCTCTCGGTGTTCTTCCTGCTCGGCAACCGCAACGTCCGCAGCGTCGTCGTCGATCTGAAGAACGAGGAGGGCAAGGCTGTCCTGCGCCGCCTCGTCGACGACGCCGATGTGCTGATCGAGAGCTTCAGGCCGGGCGTGATGGACCGGATGGGCCTTGGATACGAGGAGCTGCGGGCCACCAACCCGCGGCTGGTCTACTGCTCGCTGTCCGGCTACGGCTCCGACGGCCCGTACAAGGAGCGTCCCGGCCAGGACGTGCTCATCCAGTCGCTGTCCGGGCTGACGGCCGCGACCGGCCCCGCCGCCGCGCCGCCGACCCCGGTCGGGGCGTCCCTGGTGGACCAGCACGGAGCGGTTCTCGGCGCCCTCGGCATCCTCGCCGCCCCGCACGGCCGGAAGCGTACGGGCGAGGGCACCCGGGTGGAGAGCAATCTGCTCAGCGCCGCCCTCGACCTGCAGATCGAGCCGCTGGCCTACCACCTCAACGGATTCCGCGGGGAGCGCAGCCCTTCCGGGATCTCCTCACGCTTCTACAAGGCCCCCTACGGCGTGTTCGCCACCGCCGACGGCCATCTCACCATCTCGTTGACCAGTACCGAGGCGCTGAGCAAGGTGCTGGAGGACCCCTGGTCCCGTGGCATCGAACCCGATCAGGAGTTCGCGATGCGCGAGGAGATCAACGCCCGGGTCGGGGAGCTGATCGCCGAGCACACCACCGAACACTGGACCGAGCGATTCGCCGAGTTCCGTATCTGGCACGCCCCGGTCTACGACTACGACGACGTCGTGTCCGACCCTCAGGTCCGGCACAACGAGACGGTCATGACATTCGATCACCCGTTGGCCGGGGAGGTCCGGGTGCTCGCCCACCCCATTCGCTACGACGGCGAGCGGCCGGGACTGCGGCGCCTGCCCCCGGCGCTGGGCGAACACACCGTCGAGGTCCTCGGCGAGGCCGCCTACTCCGCCGAGGAGATCGACGAACTGCTGGAGAGGGGTGCCGTCCGTGCCCGCAGCTGACCCCGCCACCGATCTCGTACTCGTCGAGCATCAGGGCCCTGTCGCGGTCGTCACGATCAACCGCCCGGCCAAGTACAACGCCATCAGCCCGGCCGTGGTCACCGCCCTCGACGCCGCGCTGGGCGCGCTCGGAGCTGATCCGCGTGTCCGCGCGATCATCCTGACGGGGGCGGGCAAGGCGTTCGCCGCCGGCGCCGACATCAGCTTCTACGCCCAGGCCGACCGCGAGGAGTTCACCGCGTTCACCGGGCGTTGCAACGCCCTGTGCGACCGCATCGCCACCTCACCGGTGCCGGTGGTGGCCGCTGTGCGCGGCCTGGCCCTCGGCGGGGGCTTCGAACTCGTCCTCAGTTGCGATGTCGTCGTCGCCGAGCAAGGAGCCGCCTTCGGCCTGCCCGAGGTGTCCCTCGGTCTGCTGCCCGGCTGGGGCGGTACACAGCGGCTCACCTGGCACGTCGGGCCGAACCGCGCCAAGTGGCTGATCATGTCGGGCGAACGCCTCGACGCCACGACCGCCGAAGCGCTGGGCATCGTCACCCACATCTGTGACACCGACGCCCTGCTCCCGGTCGCCCTGCGGGTCGCCGACGCGCTCGCGGCACAGTCCCCCCGCCGGCCGTCGCCGCGATTCGAGAGGCCGTGACCGAAGCCGTCCCGAACGCCCGATCGGTGTCCACCGGGCCCGGCTTCCGGTTCGAACGGGACAAACTCATCGCGCTGTTCGACTCCCCCGACGGGCGCGAGGGGATCAGCGCTTTCGTACAGAAGCGGCCCGCCCGCTTCACGGGGCGCCCTTACCCGGTGCGTGACGACTCATGAGGAGGGCGATACCGATGGCCGGAGACAAGGCTCATCCGTTTCCCGGCTGGCGGCTCGGTACCGGTGCCGCCGACGCCGACGGCCTGCCGGTCCTCGCCGACGTCGACGTGCTGGTGGTCGGCGGCGGTGCCGCCGGGGTCGCCGCGGCGACCGTCGCCGCCGAGGCGGGGTGCTCGGTCGTGCTCGTCGAGAAGTACGGCTTCTGCGGGGGCGCCGCCGTCGCCGGCCTGTCGGGCACCATCTGCGGCTCCTACCTCGCCCGTGAGAACGGCGGCCCCTCGGCCCGGGTCGTCGAGGGATTCACCGGCCGCTTCCGCGCCGAGCTCCTGCGGCGCGGAGGACTCACGGCCCCGCAGAAGTACGGCAAGACCTACACCGAGGCGCACGACCCCCTCATCTGGAAGGAAACCGCCGACGACCTGCTCACCACAGCAGGAGTGCGCCTCCTGCTGCACACCTCCGTAGTCGGCGTCCTCCTCGACGGTGACCGCCACCTCGGCGCCGTCCTGGAGTCCAACGCAGGCCGGTCGATCGTGCGTGCCGCCCGCACCATCGATGCCTCGGGGGATGATGCGGTCGCCGCCCGCGCCGGACTGGCCACGTACTTCGGGGACAACGGCGTGATCCAGAACCCCACCATGTTCTTCCGCATCGCAGGCGTGGACATGGACCGGTACCTCGGCTTCTACGGCACGGACACCATCTGCCCGCCCCATGTCACCACCGCCATCGAACGTGCTCGGGACGAGGGACTGGAGCTGCCCCGCTCCAAGATCTGGATCTTCCCGAGCACCCGGCCGGGCCAGCTTCTGGTCAACGCCACCCGGCTCAGCGGCCGGGACGGCCGGATGCTCAACGTCATCGACCCCGAGGACTTCACCGAGGCCGAAACCACCGGCCGCCGCCAGGTACGCGACTACGCCCGCTTCCTTCGCCGCCATGTCCCCGGGTGCGAGAACGCCTACGTCATCGACACCGGCACGGAGGCGGGCATCCGGCAGACCCGCAGCATCGTCGGCATCGAGACGCTCACCAACGACGACGTCCTCTCCTGCCGCAAGCGGCCTGACGGTGTGGTCCGCTCCCCCTGGCCCATCGAGCTGCACACCGGCGACCGGCCGAAGCTCCACTGGCTGCTCGACGACTCCTACGAGGTTCCCTACGGCGCGCTCGTCCCGACAGGCGGGGAACACATCATCGTGGCCGGCCGCTGCCTGTCGGCGGAGCACGAAGCTCTCGCCTCGGCACGCGTCACGGCACAGTGCTTCGAGTACGGTCACGCCGCCGCGGCAGCCACGCTCCTCTCGTTGGAGCAGGACGTCGCCTACCGCGCCATCGACGGTGCACTCGTCCGCGAGCCCATGCGCGACAACGGAAGCCTGCTCTGAGGCGTCCAGGAACCGGCACGGCCCACAGGCGCGTCGTGGACCGTGCCGGCTACGGCCCGCTCGTAGGCGCTGACGAGGGCCTTCTCATGGTCCGGCGGATCGGGTTCCAGCAGGACATTGCCGTCGAGGCCGATGCCCTCGCCCACGTTCTGCGGGAGGAGGGTGTCACCGGACAGCTTCGCCGTCCCGGAAGCGGCCCCGAAGCAGCCCTTACTGCTCCCCCTCCCTGAAGGAGGGCGCGTTCCGGTCCACGTCGAATCCGCCTGTTCTGTCGAATCCGTCCGTGCCCGGGAACATCAGCTCCAGGGCATCGGACGGCTGGCTCCCGCGGCCGTCCGGGCCGTGCAGGGCCTGCTCCGTCCAGATGCATTTTCCTTTCGCCGTGTAGCGGGTGCCCCAGCGTTGCGAGAGCACCGTGATCAGCTGCAGCCCGCGGCCGCCTTCGTCGGTGTCCGCGGCGCGGCGCATACGGGGCATCGTGAGGCTGCCGTCGAAAACCTCGCAGATCAGCTCGGCGCCGTGCAGCAGACGCAGGCTGACCGGGCCCTTGGCGTGACGTACGACGTTGCCCACCAGCTCGCTGGCCAGCAGTTCCGTGGTGGATGTCAGGTCCTCCAGGCCCCAGGCGGAGAGTTGCTCGCGAACATGCCGGCGGGCCAGGCTCGCCGCCTTCGGCTCCTCGGTGAGCGGCCAGGAAGCCATCCTGTCCGCGTTCAGGGCGTGGAGGCGGGCGACGAGGAGTGCCGCGTCGTCGGCCGCTTGGTGCTCGGCGGGGAGCAGGCCGGCCGTCAGCGTGTCGCAGAGGCGCTCCAAGTCCTCGTCGGTGCCGTCCTCATGGGCGGTGCGCAGGAGCCGGACCAGGTCCGCCATGCCCTCGTCGATGTCGCGTTTCGCCGACTCGACGAGGCCGTCGGTGTAGAGCACGACCAGGGTGCCTTCGGGCAGCGTAAACTCGACCGTTTCGAACGGCGGCTCGGCCGCCCCGAGGGGCGGGTCGGCGCCCAGTTCCGGGAACCACACGGTGCCGTCGGGGTGCGCCAGGGCCGGGGGCGGGTGCCCGGCGTGGGTGATGGAGCAGACCTGGGTGGTGGAGTCGTAGAGCGCGTACAGGCAGGTCACGTACGACTCCTCGCCCATGTCGCCGACGATGTCGTTGAGGTGCCCCATGATTTCGTCGGGGGGCAGTTCGAGGTCGGCCAGGGTGTGGACGGCCGTGCGCAGACGGCCCATGGTGGCCGCCTCGGGCAGGCCGTGGCCCATGACGTCGCCGACGACGAGGGCGACCTGGCCGCTGGAGAGCGGGATGACGTCGTACCAGTCACCGCCCACGTCCATGCCCTGCCCGGCGGGGAGGTAACGCGCGGCGGTCACGCAAGCGGGCAGGTCGGGCAGGCCGGTGGGAAGCAGGCTGCGCTGGAGTTCGCGGGACCGGATGCGCTCGGCGTCGTAGAGCCGGGCCCGCTCCAGGGCCTGTGCGACGAGGGCGCTGATCGTGGTCAGTAGCGAACGCTCGTCGTCGGTGAGCCGACGCGGGCGGTCGAAGGAGACGACACACACCCCGAACGTGTGACCGGACGCCGTCAGCGGCAGGAACGCCCACGCCTGCTTGTTGGCGATGCCGGGCAGGTCGGCGTGGGCAGGCGCGTACGCGACGTACTCCTCCGGCGAGGACAGGAATGCCGGTGCTCCGGACGAGATGACACTCCAGGACGGGCTGGTGCCGACCGCGGCTCGGGCGTTCACGAGGTCGAGGAAGTCGTCCGCGTAGCCGACGGACCCGACATTGAGGAGCCGGTTTCCTTCGATGGCCTGCACCATCAGTCCGACGGCGTCGAACGGCGGCAGCACCCGCTGCGCGACCGCGTCCACCACGTCCTGTGAGGTCATCGCCTTGGCGAGCGCCGCGGTCAGTTCCGTGATCTGGGCCGCTCGCTCGGACGCCGCACCCTCGGCCGCCCGGCGCTCCTCCTGCAGACGCAGTTTCTCGGTGACATCCGTCAGGTAGAGGGCGCAGCCCACGGGGCCCGGGACCAGCCGCAGCCGGTAACGACGTCCCGTGTCCGGCATGCTCACGTCGAAGCTGGTGGGTTTCCCCTCGGCGGCGGCCCTCTGGCAACGGCTCTCCAGGCCCTGGATCCGCTGTGCGGCGGGCAGGTCCCACAGCACACGCCCGAAAAGTTGCTCCTGGGAGAATCCCAGTACCTGTTCCGTTTCCAGGTTGGTGAAGATGATGCGCCATTCAGGGTCCACCGCCAGGAAACCGTCGCTCATCTGCCGAAGGGCCCGGCTGAGCGCGTCCCGTGCGGAAGGCGACTCGCTGCTCTCCCATCTCACGCCGACCATCCGAAGCGGCCGGCCCTGGTCGTCGTACGTCGGCATACCGCGGGCCCGTGACCAGCCGTACGTGCCGTCCAGACGCCGTACCCGGTACGCGGCCTCGTACACCGAGTGGTCACGGATCGCCCGCTGCGCCTCCGCCAGCGTCGGTGCCAGGTCGTCGGGGTGGAGAACGTGCATCCAGTCCTGGATCCTGCCGGTGAAGTCGGCCGGTCTGCTGCCGTAGAACTCCATGGCCATTGCGTCCCAGATCAGCTCGTCGGTCTGGAGGTTCCAGTCCCACCAGCCGACCCTGAGGCCCGGCACTTCCTGCCAGGGCTGGTCACCATCGGGCTCCTTCGGCGCGGAGTCGGACAGCTTCGGAGCCTGGGCCATGTGCTCTTCGGTCCAGGCCACGACGGCCCGGAGAAAATCCCACTGCTCCGGGGTGGGTTCGCCCCGGTCGCCTGTCAGAAGGGTGATGGTGCCTGCGATGCGGCCCCCGCCGGACACCGGCAGGGCGGCCAGGCCCGTGCCGGGCCCTGGGACGTCGGCGGCTTCGGTGCCGGCGGCTTCGGCGGGGAGCGGCGGCAGCCATACGGCAGTGCCCTGGCGCAGGGCACGCGCCGGGGCCAGCAGGCTTTCCTGATCGATGATCTCCCAGGAGCGGGTGAGGGCGGGTGGCAGACCAACCGCGGACGCCAGGCACAACGCGGACGTGGGACCACACAGATGGATCATTCCGCCCAGAGCGCACAGCTCACCTGACGCGTGCTGGAGCGCCAGCCGGAAGACTTCGCTTTCCGGGGCACCGGGTGCCACCGTACTGAGCAGAGTCAGTCGCGGATTCACACTGCAAATCCTACGCTCCGTGGCGGCGCCCGGACGTCCCCCGAGCCCCGGCCCACGGGCGGATCCGAGGGGTTGTTGCCACACGTGGTCCTGTTGATCAGGCCCATGAGCCACCGGACAGTGAAGCGCGGGCCGGTTCTCCGGTTGACCGGTGGTGGATAGAGTGGGAGCCCCACGAGACCGGAGAGCGATGCCATGACCGCCGAACTGTCCCGGATCACCACCGAGCCGCGCGAGCCGCTCGCCTCCTACTGTAGGGCCTGACGCCACGTGAGCGGCCGATGGCGTGGTCATCCGGCTCGGCGGTCCGTGCCCGCCACCACATCCCGTCGAAGACCTGCCGCCGGTCCCGGGGCTTGCACCCCGTCGCCGGCGGCCAGGGCAACACCGGTTCTGATGCGCCCACTGATCAGCCGTCAGCAGATCTTGCCCGGCGCAGCCGCAACAGCCCTCAGCAGGTCTCGCACCAAATCGAAATCGATGTCCCCTGGTTTACGGAACCGCAGGCAGCCCTTGCCCATGCCCTGCCCGGTCAGCCGCTCCTTGAACGCCTCCCGAACATCGCTCCTCATGAGGTAGAAGGAGATGTACTGCTTCTGACTCGCGAAGGCGATCTCGGCGGCGCCCTCCCGCGCGTAGGAGGGCATGCCGTACGCCATGGCCTCGTCGAACCCCTTGAGCTCGGCCTGGCACAACTGCCTCAGCCTGGTCAGGGCATCCCTGCGCCCCTCCGGCACCTCGGCCAGATACCCGTCGACGTTTTCCGCACTGCTCTGCACCATGCGGTGAGCCTATTCCAGCCCGCTGACGCCGAACTTTTCAAAAGGACTCCGCCTACGCCCGCCCCGGCCGAACTGCCTCGTGTGGTTCGCGCGAGGCTCGCTCAATCAGACGTTGTCCTGCGGGTACCAGCGGAGCTCGACAGTGTTGCCGTCCGGGTCCTTGACGTAGACGGACTGCGCCGTGCCGCGGGCGCCCCAGCGCGGGACGGGGCCCTCGACGACGTCGAAGGTTCCGGCGTCGATGACCTCCTGCCAGTCGAGCGGGTCCACGACCAGGCAGATGTGGTCGACGTTCGACTCGCCGCGCGGGCGCGAGAACAGGTCGATGACGGTGCTCTGGTCGATGCGTACGGACGGGAAGGGCACCTTGCCCGCCCGCCACTCTTCGATGCGCTCGGGGGTGAGGCCCAGGGGGCCGGTGTAGAAGTCGAGTGCCCTCTGAACGTCGGTCACGTTGAGGACGATGTGGTCGAAGGCTTTGACTCGCACAGTGGATTCTCCAGAGGTGTTGAACACTGAGGGGGAATATGGTCTTCGAGGGAGAGGATCCCACCGCTTCTCCGTGGGGCCCGTCGCCAGCTCAGGACCAGCGCGGTGGCGAGGGCCGGGCCGAGGGCTCCGCCCAGCAGGTAGCCGAGTGAGAACAATCCGACAGCGGAGGGGCGCTGGGCGGGCGGGACCGCGGAGCGGCCGTCCACGGCGCGAGGCCGTCGCCCTGATGCTGCACGGCTGATCCATGGCTTCCTGCTCGGCGTCTCCACGCAGGTGTGCGACGGCACGCCCGACCGCGACCTGCACGCCGCGGCGGACGCCGTCCTCGCCGCCCGGCGCGCGCCGGGACACGGGGCCCGACCGGCATACCGTACGGGGATGCCGGTCCTTCGAAGACCACCCGGGTGATCAATCATGGCGGAGCCATGTCGGCCCAGGGCGTACGTCCCGTATCAGAGCCCCCACCGGCCCACCCGGGCGGTCACCGAGGCGTCATGCCCGTCTGCCGCAGTGGAAGGTGGGCCGCCAATCAGACTCTGACCTGCGGACATAAGAGTCCTGTAGATATCTCCCGAAGATCGTTGGCATCTCGCTGAACAACCGGTGGGCCCCGGCCGTAATAGACAGCACGCTGCTGGGGCCAAGGCTGTCGGGGCCCGCCGAGGAGGTCTGTCAGGGATGTTCCGCCATCGCACCGCCGCCGTCGTCACCGGTGTCTTACCACTGCTGCTCGCGGTGCCGGCGGCGCTGACCGCGACTCCGGCGTACGCGCACGGCGCGCCGACCGACCCGCTGAGCCGTACCGCCGCGTGCGGCCCCGAGGGCGGTGCGGCGGCGTCGACCGCGGCCTGTCAGGCGGCCGTCGCCGCCAACGGCGGGCAGACGTTCGAGGCGTGGGACAACCTCCGTATCGCCGATGTCAACGGCAGGGACCAGCAGTTCGTGCCGGACGGGCGGCTCTGCAGCGGCGGCCTCGACGCGTACCGGGGTCTCGACCTCGCCCGCGCCGACTGGCCCGCCACACGGCTGACCCCCGGCGCCGGTCTCGATCTCACCTACCGCACGACGATCCCGCACACGGGAACGTTCAGCCTCTACCTCACCCGGGAGGGATACGACCCGACCACTCCGCTGCGCTGGTCCGATCTGGCCCCGCAGCCCTTCATGACGGTCACGGACCCGCCGGTCGTGAACGGCGCGTACCGCATGTCGGGCACGCTGCCGTCGAACCGTACCGGCCGGCACGTGCTCTACACGGTGTGGCGCAACACCAGCACCCCGGACACGTACTACTCGTGCTCCGACGTCGTCTTCCCCGAGGCCGCGGGCGGCTCCGGCGATTCCGGCGCGGCCGCCGGGACGGGCGCCTCCTCGGGCCGGGCCCTCCCCGGGCAGCCCACCGTCCCGACCGCGCCGGCGTCCCCCACCGCCGTCGCGGACCCGGTGCCCGCGACCTCCGCCGCACCGTCCTCCCCCGAGGCGGCGGCCGTACCGTCCCCGGACGCCTCCGCCGCTCCCTCCGCCGCCACTCCCCCCGCCGACCAGCCCGTGCCCGCGGCCGCCGCTCCCCAGGCCGTCCCCGTGTCCGCCGCATCTCCGTCCGAGTACCTGCCGGTGGCAGTGGGCGGGGTCATGGCGGTCGTGGGCATCGGAATCTTCGTGATGCTCAGGCGGCGTGCCCGCTGATCACCGCGCGCCTCCCTCGCAAGCACCGACCGTAAGGAGACCTCCTCCATGTCCCAGCCCCTCGAAACGGGCCTCCTGCGTGCCACCGCGCACAGTCCGTCCTGGGCCATGCTGAGCCGCCTGTCGCCGGACAACGGGCCGGCGGCCCCGTCAGGGCAGGAGCCCTATCGCAGGGCCGAGACGGCGCACGAGCAGCGCGTCGACTTCTGCATCCCGTGCAACCCCTACTTCCCCACGCCCGAGATGTTCGGCCGTATGCAGGGGTCCCTGGAGTCGATCCTCAAGTACTACCCGAGCGACGCGGACACCGTCACCGCCGAACTGTGCTCCGTGCTCGGCCTCAACCCGCAGACGGTCGCCATGGGCAACGGCTCGACCGAGCTCATCACCTGGATCGACCACCTGCTGGTCCGCGAGAGCCTCGCCATCCCGATCCCCACCTTCGGGCGCTGGACGGACCAGCCGCTGGAGACCGGCAAGCGCGTGGACATGTTCCCGCTCCAGGAGGAGCAGGACTTCACCCTCGACCTCCAGGAGTACGTACGGTTCATCCGCCAGCGGGGGTCGCGGGTCGCGGTGATCTGCAACCCCAACAACCCCGACGGCGGCTATCTGAAGCGGCACCAAGTGGTGTGGCTGCTCGACGAGTTGTCCGACCTCGACCTGGTGGTGGTCGACGAGTCGTTCATCGACTTCGTCGACGCGGAGCGCGCTCCGTCCGTCGCCGACGAGGCGTCGATCCGCTCCAACGTGATCGTGCTGAAGAGCCTCGGCAAGAACTTCGGGCTGCACGGCATCAGATTCGGCTATCTGGTGGCCAACCCGGCGCTCGCGGCGAAGGTGCGCAAGGCACTGCCCAAGTGGAACCTCAACTCCTTCGCCGAGAGCGTCGTCTTCATGCTCAAGGAGTACGGGGTGGAGTACCACCAGTCCCTCGCGCTGCTCTCCCGCGACCGGGCGAACATGGCGCAGACCCTCGCCGCCGTCCCCGATCTGGTGGTCTTCCTGTCCCAGGGGAACTTCCTGCTGGTCAAGTTGCCCGACGGGGTGGACGGGGCGGCGCTGCGGGACCGGATGCTCACCCAGTACGGCGTCTTCATCCGCGAGTGCGGCAACAAGCTGGGCAGCACCAGCCAGTTCCTGCGGCTGGTGGTCCGGCCGCAGGAGGACGTCCAGCGGCTGGTGGCCGCGCTCCAGGCCTGCCTGCCGTCGGGCCCCACCGGCATGGCCCGCCCCCAGGCGCACGCCGCGCCCGCGTCGGCCCCGTCCCTCCCGGCGCTGGCTCCGGCACGCTAGTGCCCCTCCCGGCACGCTTCGCCCCGGGCAAACATTGCCGGTCGCGGCACTAGCTAGAACCTCTCGGAACGGAGGGGCTCGCACCGTCCCGTACCGCCGGCAGGGGGCCGAACGGGTCAATTGTCGCCGGGGCCGGAATAGGACGGGCGCGGGCCCCCGTTGGGCGTCACATGACTTCCGACACCTCTGACCACACCGCCCGCTTCGGCCCGATCGGCATCTGGAGTTCCGCCCTGCACCGTCCCGCCCCGGGTGACACCGGAGGCGTCGCGGAGGCCGTGGCCGAGCTGGACGAACTCGGGTACGGCACGATCTGGGTCGGTGGGAGCCCCTCCGTCGAGGAGGCCGGGACCGTGGTCGCGGCGACCCGCCGGATCACCGTGGCGACCGGCATCCTCAGCGTCTGGCAGCACGAGGCGTCCGCGGTCGCGGAGCAGGTCGCCGCGGTCGAGCGGGCCTCGCCGGGACGCTTCGTCCTCGGGCTCGGGGTGAGCCACGACGCGCTGACCCCGCGGTACGCACGCCCGTACTCGACGATGGTGGCGTATCTCGACGCGCTGGACGCCGCCCCCGAGCCGGTGCCCGCCCGGAGCCGGGTGCTCGCCGCGCTGGGCCCGAAAATGCTGGCGCTGGCGAGCGACCGGTCGGTGGGCGCGCACCCGTACCTCGTCACGCCGGAGCACACCGCTCAGGCGAGGGCGGCGCTCGGTCCCGACGCCCTGCTGGCGCCCGAACTGGGCGTGGTCCTGGACACCGATGCCGACCGGGCCAGGACCACCGCGCGCGCCATGCTCTCCTTCTACCTCAAGCTGCCCAACTACACGAGCAATCTCGTGCGCCTCGGCTTCACCGACGACGACTTCGCGGACGGCGGGAGCGCCCGGCTGCTGGACGCGCTGTTCGCGCTCGGCGACACCGACGCGGTCCGCGCCCGCGTCGACGCCCACCGCGCGGCGGGCGCGGACCATGTCGCACTCCAGGTGCTGACGCACGACCAGGCCGGCGGCCTGCCGCGCGCCGAGTGGCGCGAACTGGCCGCCGCCCTCGCCCTTCCGCGCGCCACGTAGGAACCGCACGGACGGCACGGGGCCGGCCCGTCGGCCGACCCGCGTGGCGACGGCTGTCCGCCGAGGCGCCCCGCCCCGCCGGCTACTCCGGCGGGGTGGGCGTCTCGTCGCAGCGGAACATCACCTGGATGTCCAGTTCCAGCTGGATGGTCGGCCCCACGATCGCGATACCCCTGGCCAGCATGGAACTCCAGTTGAGGGTGTAATCCTCGCGGTGGAGTTCCGTCCGTGCCTTGGCGGCGCAGCGGAGTTCTTCTCCGTAACCGCCATTCACGGATCCGAGATAATCCGTCTCCAGACTGACCGTGCGGCTGATTCCGTGCAGCGTGAGGCTGCCGTGCACGGTCCACCTGTTGCCCGCATGACGCTGGAAGCGTTCGCTGACGAACTGGATGTACGGATAGTTCTCCACATCCAGGAAGTCCGCGGATCGGAGATGGGTGTCCCGCGTATTGTTTCCGGTCGTAATGCTCGCCGCGTCGATGGTGCACTCGGCGTAGGAGTCCTCCGGCCGTTCACCGACCCGCACTCCGCCGTCGAACCGGGTGAACCGGCCGTGCACATTGGCCATCCCGACATGGCGCGCGATGAACCGGACGGCCGTGTGCGGCGGGTCGAAGAGCCAGATACCCGGCTGCGGCGGCTCCAGGGGGCGCGAGTGCTCCAGCGTGACCCGGAAGTGGCTCTGCCGGCCCGCGTCGACGTCCACCGTGAGCTGCGTGGGGAGCAGCCCGTCCGCCATGACCAGGACGGAGTACCGTCCGGTGGGCAGGCCGACGGTGAAGGTGCCGTACGGATCGGTGCGGCCCTTCATCACCACGTGTCCGGTGTGGTTCGCCTTCACCTGGATTTCGGCGCCGTCCATCGGGTGACCGTTGGGCTGGCCGACCTCCAGGGCGAGCGCCCCGGCCGTCAGGGGTATCCGGGACAGCACATCCGTCGCTTTGCCGCCCGCTTTCGACTTCCCCCGTCGCAGTAACGAGAGGCCCATGTTGACACCCTTCTTCCAGACACTGATACGGAGAGCCGAGAAACTCTCCGGAGAAGCGGTGGGCTCCTTTTCCGAGAATATCGGCCGCTTTTCACCGCGCGACCACGCCACCGTTGCCCCGCCGAGTGTCCGGTCGCACGGGGGAAGAGGTGGCCCCGAGATAGTAGACCAGATCATCCACGCTTCAACGACCGGACTCCCGCACTATCCCAACTGTGCCTGTCGGGTGAAGATTTCCGTGGGCCGGAAACACTTTCCTCACAATGTGAGGGCGCTTGGTCAATGTATCCACGCGATGAATTCACCAAGCCGGAACATGCCGAACGGATCCGCCCCCGCCGCCCGCGTCACGTGGCTCTCGACCGTCGGGCCGGCAGCTTCCCCAGTTCCCACAGAAGCAGGAGCGCGAGGGCGGTGAACGCGATCGACCGACCGGTCCCGACGCTGTCGAAATGGGCCTGACCGAGCTTGATCAGTCCGAGCAGGACGACGGTGATCGCCAGCCCGCCGATTCCGACCGTGACCCGTACGGGCCGGGTGAGCACCGGCTCCCCTCGCGGACGCGGCCTGCGTCGCATGAGCCCCGGGCTCTCCCGGTCGAAGCCGAGCGCGAAGCCGAACGAGGCATTGACCACGAAGTGGATCCACAGCACCTGCGCCACGACATGGCCCTTCTTCTTGAGCGTGTCGGCGAGCAGCACCTTGTGCTCCGGCGCGACGCGCCCCACCACACCGATGCCGTCGATGCGGGCGGGCTGCTCGTCCTCGCTCATGGCGGCGAAGTCGGCGCGGTCCGAAAGCCCTAGCCGCGCTTCTTCTTCCGGGCTCCGCTCCCGGCGGCCCGCGTGGCCGACGGATGCCGATCGGCGTACGGATCGGCCGGGGCCCCGGAAGGGGCCTCCCGTTCCAGCTCCCCTTTGGTGACGAGCAGGTCCTTCCGCGCCTCTTCCGCCACCTCGGGGTAGTGAGGATCGATGTCCATCAGGGTGTGCGCGAGGACCGCCGCCGCGCAGATCCGCGCGAACCACTTCCGGTCCGCCGGCACGACGTACCACGGCGCCCACTTCGTACTCGTGGCCGACAGCGTCTCGGAGAACGCGTGCTGGTAGTCGTCCCACCGGCGCCGCTCCCGGACGTCGGCCGCGGAGAACTTCCAGTTCTTCTCCGGCAGGTCGATCCGCTTCAGGAAGCGGGTGCGCTGCTCCTCCTTGGAGAGGTTCAGGAAGACCTTCACCACCTTGAACCCGTTCTCCGTGAGGTAACGCTCCCAGTGGTTGATCTCCCGGTAGCGCCGCCGCCAGATCCCCGGCCCGCGCGTGCCGTCCGGCAGCTTCTGCCGGACCAGGTTCTCGGGGTGGACCCGCACCACGAGAACCTCCTCGTAGTGCGAGCGGTTGAAGATGGCGATCTCGCCGCGCGTGGGCAGCCGCTGGGCGTAACGCCACAGGTAGTCGTGGTCGAGTTCCTCGGCGGAGGGCACCTTGAAGCTGCTGACTCGTACGCCCTGGGGGTTGACGCCGCTCATCACATGGCGGATCGTCCCGTCCTTGCCACCGGCGTCGAGTGCCTGGAGACAGAACAGCACACCGTACGTGTCCTGCGCGGCCAGCCGCTCCTGGTACTCGGCCAGCAGCGACACCCCGGTCCGCAGCAGTTCGATCCCGTCCCGCTTCTTCATCCCGGCCTTGTAGCGAGGATCGAAGTCCCGGTCCAGGTGCACCTTCGACCCCGGTTTCACCCGTAGTGGCTTGATGAAATCCGCGACGCGTTCGGCTCTCTCGTCCGACATCAGGATCAGCCCTTCTGCCGCGACAGGATTCCTCGCACTCATTCTCTGCTCACCTGGACAAGATCGCCCGCTGAGGCCGGGGCCGGTCGTGGGGACCGGTGCGGAGGATGCCGGGTGAACCCGAAGCTGCGAGGCTTGAGGTACGGACCATCACGTGCCCCGTCCTCCAGGAGGCTTCCGATGACCGGCGAAGCGGTGACGAACATCCAGGGCGGACCATGGCTCTCTCCCCAGGAGAGCGCGGCGCTGGGCAGAGCGGCACGGGCCCGGGCGCCCCGCTCCGCCCATGAGGCGTTCGAGCCGGCTCCGCGCCGCACGGACCCGGTGAGCGTCGTCGAGGCGCAGTCGGCGACCCGCGTGCCCGAACTCGTACCGATCCGCTACGGCCGGATGACGGAGTCCCCGTTCCGCTTCTACCGCGGCGCGGCCGCGATCATGGCGAAGGATCTGGCCCGCACCCCCACCTCCGGGCTGCGGGCGCAGTTGTGCGGCGACGCGCACCTGCTGAATTTCCGCCTGCTGGCGTCGCCGGAGCGCAACCTCCTCTTCGACATCAACGACTTCGACGAGACGCTGCCCGGCCCCTGGGAGTGGGACGTCAAGAGGCTGGCGGCCAGCATGGTGATCGCGGGGCGGGAGAACGGCTACACGGCCGCGGAGCGCGCCGCGATCGTACGGGGTACGGTCCGGTCCTACCGCGAGGAGATGCGCCGCCTCGCGGGGCTGCCCCAACTCGCCGTCTGGTACGCGAAGGCCGACGCGGCGCAGTTGGAGGCCGTGGCCTCCGGCCGGTTGCGGCAGCGTGGCCGCAAGCAGGTGTCCAGGGCCCTGGCGAAGGCACGCACCCGGGACAGTCTCCAGGCCTTCGGGAAGCTGACGCGGGTGGTGGAGGGGCGGCGGCGGATCGTCGCCGTACCCCCGGTCGTCATGCCGATGACGGACCTGCTGCCGGACCTGCAGCGGGCCGAGCTCGAGGGGATGATGCGGGACCTCATCTCGCGGTACGGGAGGACCCTGCGGCCGGACCACCGGCATCTGCTCCAGCAGTTCGCCCTGGTCGACGTGGCGCGGAAGGTGGTCGGGGTCGGGAGCGTCGGCACCCGTTGCTGGATCATCCTGCTGGTGGGCCGGGACAGCGGGGACCCGCTGTTCCTCCAGGCGAAGGAGGCCGACGAGTCGGTGCTCGCCGCCTACGCCGGGAAGAGCGAGTTCAGCACGCAGGGCGAGCGGGTCGTGACCGGCCAGCGCCTGATGCAGGCGGCCAGTGACATCTTCCTCGGCTGGGAACACGTGCACGCGCCCGACGGCAAGGAACGGGACTTCTACGTACGGCAGTTGCGCGACTGGAAGGGCATCGCGGAACCGTCGAACATGGTGCCGCGCGGCATGGGCGTCTTCGGCGAACTGTGCGGCGCCACGCTCGCCCGTGCCCACGCGCGCTCCGGCGACCGGATCGCCATCGCCGCCTATCTGGGACGCGGGGACGTGTTCGACCGGGCGCTCGTGCGCTTCGCCGAGTCCTACGCCGACCAGAACGAGCGTGATCACCAGGCGCTCGTCGACGCCGTCGCCTCGGGCCGGGTCGCGGCGCAGGCCGCCTGATCCGGCGGGCGGCGCCCGGGCCGTCCGACGCGCGGGCCGGCACCTTCGCCGCCCGGCGGCCTCGTCCGGCGAGCGCGCCGCGGGCGTGTCTCACGCACCGGGGCGCGGGGCTCTCCCCGCCAGTCCCCTGACCGGCAGTTCGTCCGCGGGCGGTCGCCGGCCCGCCCCGGCGTCCGGGCGTACCGCCGATCCGTACCACCGGGCGAGCGGACCCGAGGTGAGGCCGTGCGCCACGACGCTGAGCAGAACGGTACAGACCACCACCGGCACCACCACCCGGGCGGCGGCGGGCGCGAGCTCCTCGACGGCCAGCAGCCCGAAGATGACGGACGCGAGCCCGCGTGGCCCGAACCAGCCGACGAACAGCACGGTCCTGCGGTCCAGCCCGCTGCCCAGCAGGGCCAGCGCCACCGGCACCATCCGGATCACCGTCAGGCTCAGTACCGCGTAGCAGACGGCCTGCCAGGTCAGATGCTCCAGCGCCGCCGGGAGCATGACGGCCCCGAACATGAGCCAGACCAGCAGGGACAGCACCGACGCCGACTGCTCGACGAACGCGAGCTGCCACTCCGGAGCGCCTTCTCCGTACGCCGTTCCGAACGCCAGCCCGGCGACGAAGGCCGCGACGAACCCGTTGCCGCCGACCACGATCGCCGAGGTGTAGCAGAGCAGGGCCAGCGCCAGCACGGCGGTTCCCGCGGAACTCTCCACCGTCCAGGACCGGCGCAGCGCGGAGCGCACCAGCAGGCCCGAGACCAGACCGATCGCCGCCCCGTACACCAGGCCGATGAGCAGTTCCACAAGGGCGCCGCCGGCCCCCTCATGCCCCGCGCCTCCCCCGGCGGCGGCCAGACCGGCGAGTGACAGGACGACGACGGGGGTGGCGATGCCGTCGTTGAGACCGCTCTCCACATTGATCGTCCGGCGGATCCGGGCGGGAACCGCCGGGTTGTTCATCATCGAGGCGCCGAGCGCCGCGTCCGTGGGAGCCAGCGCGGTTCCCAGGTAGAGCGCGGCCCAGCCGGACACACCGGGAACGAGACCGAGCGCCACCAGGGTGCCGAGTCCGATGCACAGCGGCAGTCCGATCAGCAGGAGGCGCGCGTACAGACCGAGGTCCGGACGCAGCGACCGGAGGGAGAGCCGTGCCGCGTCGGTGAAGAGCACCCAGGTGAGGGTGGTTTCCACCAGTGTCCTGACCGTCGCCGGCGACGGCGCGAGCTCGTCCGTGCCGAACCCGTGGTGCAGCAGGAATCCGGCGGCCACGAACACGACGGGGGCGGTGAGTTCGACGCGCGCCACCTTCTGTGCGCACACGCCCCACGCGAACAGCAGGAGCAGGATGAGGGAGAAGACGGCGTCCACCCGGCCGAGCGTACGGAGCCGCGCGCGCTTCGGGTGGAGGGCCGCGCCGGGGGCCGTCGCGTGTTCACCCCACCTCCGGCCCGCCGCGCGGCGTTCGGGGACGGGTGCCGGTCCCCACCCGGACGGGTCGTCGCGAGGCCCCGTCCGGGTGGGAGGCGCGGCTGCGGAACGACCCGGTCAGGCCGAGCCCCGGACCACCAGTTCCGGGCGGACCCAGGCGTCCGCGCCGCTCAGTGGCTCCTCGCCCGCGCGCAGCCGGGCCACCTGCTCGACGGCGAGCCGCCCGAGCTGCCGCTTGTCGAGGTGCAGGGTGGTCAGCGCGGGTTCCACCAGTTCGCCCAGGGAGAGCCCGTCGAACCCCATGACGGCGAGGTCGTCGGGTACGCGCCGGCCGTGCCGCCGGGCGGCGCGCATCGCTCCGACGGCGATCAGATCGTTGAAGCCGAAGACCGCGGTGATCTCGGGCCGTACCTCCAGCAGCCGTTCGAGACCCGCCTCGCCGCCCGCGACGCTGTGCTCGGGGCACAGCACGACCCAGCTCCGGTCGAGCGCCAGGCCGTGCCGGCGCGCCTCGGCCAGAAAGGCCTCCCGCCGGGGGCCGGGGGCGTCCGGCCGGTCGCCGTCCAGCATGCCGATCCTGCGGTGCCCCGCGCTGACCAGGTGGGCGACGCCCTGCGCCAGTCCGGCGGCCGCGTCGATGCCCACGGCGGCGAACCGGGTCTGCTGCGGGCCGCGCTCCAGCAGTACGAGCGGTACGCCGCCGAGGTGCCGGGCGAGGGCGTCGTCCTCGTTCTTGAAGTAGCCCACGACCGCGTCCGTCTGGTGGGACAGTACGTCGAGGGCCTCGCGCTCCCTGGCGTCGTCGGTGCGGGTGTCCCACACCACCACCTGCCAGCCGCGCTGCTCGGCGGCCTCCAGCACACCGGCGGCCACCTCGGGGAAGAACGGGTTCATCAGGTCCGGGATCACCAGACCCGCGGTCACCGCCCCTTTGCGGACGAGGCCCCGCGCGAACCGGCTCGGCCGGTAGTCCAGCAGGCGGGCCGTCTCCAGCACCCGTTCCTTCGTGGCCGGGTCGATTTCTCCCTTGTTGTTGACCGCCCGGGAGACCGTCTGTCGTGATACCCCGGCCAGTCGCGCGACATCGTGGATCGTGGCCCGGTGGTGAGGGCCGTCAGGCTCGTCGATCGTGGCTCCCGTTGCTGGTTGTCGGCCCACACGCTGTGCACTGTAGCCGGTCACAACGGCTCCGGCGCCAGGCATTTCGCGGAGTTCGCGGAGGGGGAACGGGAGCGATTCCACGTCCCCGCCGTCCGGTTCCACGGGCATTCACATCTTCGTCGCCCCCGCGGCGAGGTCCCGCAGGAAGTGCCGTGCCCCGATCAGGAAGACGACGATCAGCGGGACGACGCTCATCAGCGCCCCCGCCATCACCAGGGCGTAGTCGGTGTTGTAGGCCACGTTGAGGTTGGCGAGGGCGACCTGGAGGGTGAGCCGGTCGGGGTTGACCAGGACGACCAGCGGCCAGATGTAGTCGTTCCAGATCTGGATGAAGGTGAAGATGCCGAGGAACGCCAGCGCGGGCCGGAAGAGGGGCAGCGCGATCCGCGCGTACAGCCGGAAGAAGCCCGCGCCGTCGATCCGTCCGGCGTCGAGGAGTTCGTCGGGCAGCGAGTTCTGCGCGTACTGGCGCATCCAGAAGATGCCGAAGGCGTTGGCCGCGCCGGGAATGATCAGCGCCTTCAGCGTGCCGGCCCACCCGAACTCGGCCATGGTGACGAACTGCGGCACCAGCGACAGCTGCGCGGGGATCATGTACGTCGCCATGAGGGCGCCGAAGAGGAACTTCTTGGCCGGGAAGTCGTACTTGGCGAAGGCGAAGGCGGCCAGGGAGTCGAAGAACAGCACCAGGACCGTGCCCGTCACGGCGACCACCACGGTGTTGAACAGCGAGGTGAAGAAGTCGATGCGGTGGATCACCTCCTGCATGTTGTGCAGCAGTTGGGTGCCCGGCACCAGTGTGGGCGGATAGCTCAGGATGTCCTGGCTGGTGACCGAGGCCATCACCACCAGCCAGTAGAAGGGGAACATCGAGACCAGCACTCCGAGGAGCAGGGCCACACGGACCCAGATCCGGGCCGCCCTGCTGCCGGCGCCGATGGCGAGCCCCGCGTGCGAGGCCGTGGGGTCAGCGGCCATTGCGGGCCCCCTTGCGCAGGGTGAAGCCACGCCGGCCGTCACGGTCGGAGCCCGACACCAGCCGCCAGTTGATGACGGCGAAGAGCGCGATGATCGCGAACAGGAGCCAGCCCATCGCGGCCCCGTAACCGAACTGGAGGTCGTTGAAGGACCTCTGCCACAGATAGAGCACGATGGTCATACCTTCCTGGCCGGGACCGCCGGTGGATCCCGGGTCGTCCGAGTAGAAGAGCACTTGGGGCTCGGTGAAGATCTGCAGGCCGTTGATGGTGGACGTGATGACGGCGAACAGGATCACCGGCCGCAACTGCGGGACCACGACCCGGAAGAGGACCTGCCGGCTGTTCGCCCCGTCGACCCGGGCGGCCTCGAAGAGCTCGGTGGGAATGGCCTGGATACCGGCGAGGAAGATCAGGGCGTTGTAGCCGACCCACCGCCAGATGATCATGATCGAGACGGCCGCCTTGATGCCGAGGTCCGAGCTCAGCCATCCGACGCCATCCACCCCGACCGCCTTGAGCAACGAGTTGGCCAGGCCGGTCTGGGCGAAGACCGAGCCGAAGACGATGGTCATGGCGACCATCGACGTGACGTTGGGGATGAAGTACGCGACCCGGTAGGCGGCGGAGAAGCGCACCTGCGAATGGAGCAGGAAGGCGAGCCCCAGGGCCAGGAGGAGCATCGGCACCGTGGAGAAGAACCAGATCTCGAAGGTGTTGAGGATCGAGTGCCAGAACACCGGGTCGTGGAGCAGCCAGTCGTACTGCTGCAGCCCGACGAAGCGCATGTCGCCGATGCCGTCCCAGTCCTGGAAGGACAGGTAGAGCGAGAAGAACACGGGGAAGGCCCCGAAGACGGCGAAGAGCAGGTAGTACGGGGAGATGGCGAGGTACGGGGGCAGGTGGCGCCGCCACCGCCCGGGCGGCCCCCCGGCGCGGGCGGGCCGGGCGGCCGGTCCCTTGCCGCTGCGGGCAGCCGGGGCCTCGGGGGCTTCCGCTACGGTGGCCATGTCAGCTCACCCCCCGCTGGGACAGCGCGGTCTCGGCGGCGTTCATGGCGTCCCGCCAGGCCTTGTCGGGGTTCTTGCCGAGCGTTTCCACGTTGGTCAGCTCCTGGAAGACGGGGGTGTTGGCGGTCGCCTCGTAGGGGCTGGAGTAGATGACCGGGGCTTTCTCGGCGGCCGGGCCGAAGACGTCCACAGGGATCTGACCACCGAAGAAGGGATCGGGTGCGCGCATCGCCGACGTGGTGTACACGGACGGCGTCGTGGGGAACAGCGCCATCTCCTGATAGCTCTTCAGCTGGTTCTCGGGCCCGAGCATCCACCTGAGGAAGGCGAACGCCCCTTCCGGGTCGCGGCAGTAGCGCGTGACGCCCACGTACGAGCCGCCGTAGTTGGTCGGCCCGCCGGGCATCGCGGTCAGCCGCCAGGAACCGGAGGTCCTCGGCGCCACGTTCTTGAGGCCGTTGATCCCCCACACCGCGTTGAGCAGGGAGGCGACCCGGCCGCCGCTGACGGCCGCGTTGTAGTCGGGCTGGTTGTCCAGGAACCCGGCGCTGAGTCCCTGGCGGTGTGCTTCCACGGCCACGTCCCAGGCGTGTTTGACGTGCTCCTGGTCGCCGATGAAGCGGTCGTCGGCGTCGACGAACTGCCGCGGGCTCTGGTAGAGGACCATCCGGAAGACGTAGCTGATCTGCGAGACCAGGTACGGCTTCCCGGGCGCCCTGGCCTTGAGGGTCCGGCCCACCGAGAGGTACTTCTCCCAGGTGGAGGTGGCCTCGGCGACCTCTCCCGGCTCGGTGGGCAGTCCCGCCCTGCCGAAGAGGTCCGGGCGGTAGTAGAGCGCTGTCGGCCCCGCGTCGAGCGGGAAGCCGATCAGCCGGCCGGTCGGGCTGATGCCGCTCTTCCACTTCCATTCCAGGTACTGGTCCTCGACGGCCTCAGCGCCGAGGTCCCGCAGGTCCAGGAACTCCTGTTCGTCCGGGAAGAACTCGGAGATACCGGAGTTCACACAGGCCAGGTCCGGTACGTAGGCCTGTGCGGCCATGCTGGTGCGCAGCTTCGACTTGTAGTCGCCGGCGATCGGTGAACCCTTCACCTTCAGCCCGGGCACTCCGGGCACCGACCGCCCGGAGGCGGCGAGGAGTTTCTCGCTCAGCGCTCCGTTCCAGTACCAGATGCTGAGATGGTCGGTGCCCGCGGAGGCCGAGCCGTTGCCCGCCCCGCATCCCGGCAGCCCCAGCAGGGCGGCGCCCGCGCCCCCCAGGGAGGCCCCCAGCAGACGCCTGCGGGACATCGTTCGGTGTTCCATGGGCTCGCACTCGCTTTCCGGGCACGGCTCGGCCGGGGTGCGCCGGCCCGGCCCGCTGACGGGGTGGGGAAGATCGTGAACAGCGTCGACAACTCGCTACGCGACCACGCTGACAAAGCTGGCAACCCTGACAACGATGTCGGCGGGTGATTCCGGGGCTCTGGGCGACATCGTCGTGGGTCCGTGAACGTTCACGTGAACGTTGCCGTCGAGTATCGGCGCGGCCGAAAACCAGTGTCAAGAGACGTGCGCCGACTGGATCACCAACATGTTTCCGGTGGTGCGCTCCTCGTCGCGACGCGGCCCCGCCGGCCGTACCGCCGGGGCCGGGCGGGCAGCCACGGGGGCGACGGGGGCAACCGCGCGGGCCGCCACACGGGCGGTCGTGCGGGCCGTCGCGCGGCCACCGCGCGGGAGCAACTCCCCACCACCGCTTTGAGGTTAGGGTGTCGCCAGCGATCGACGAGGCGCGTGCGCGCTTCGCCGCCGGCCGCTTACGCCGAGCGGCCCCACCCGGCCGGAACGCCGGGTTCGCATGGTTGTCGACCATTCGAAAGGACCCAGCATGGCCCCTCCGTTCTCCTTGACGCGCCGCACCGTCTTCAGAGCGGCCGCCGTCGCGGCGGGCGTTGCCGCCGTGCCGACGCTCCTCCCGGCCGTGCCCGCCAAGGCCGCCCGTACGGTCCGCGTACCCGGCACCCGCGCGAAGGCCGTCGTCGGCGCCGCCGCCCGGGCCGTGGAAGCGGACTTCCCCATCCAGTACGTGGGCGTCACCTGGAGCGGGCCCCAGCGGGGCGCCGGCATCAGACTGCTGGGACAGGACGGCAACCGCGGGGCGTGGACGGCGCTCCGGCCGACGTGCGTGGCCGGCGCCGACGCGGACGGCCCCGCGTCGTCGGGGCGCGTCAGCGTGCTGGTTCCGGCCAACGGGGCGGCGGGGTACGAGCTGCGGTTCCCGGACGGGGCCACCGACACGCGCTCCACCGCCATCGACACGGTCGACGGACCGGCCGTCGAACGCGCCGTCACCAGCACGACGGGACAGTTCCTCGGCATCGACTACATCACCCGGGCGGGGTGGGGCGCCGACGAGTCCCTTCGTTTCAAGGCCGATGGCAGCGAGAACTCGCCGGGGACCTACTACCCGGCCCAGACCCTGACGGTGCACCACACGGCGGGCGCCAACGGCGATTCGGATCCGGCGGCCACCATCCGGGCGTATTACCACCTTCACGCGATCGAGAACGACTGGGGCGACATCGGCTACCACTTCCTGATCGACGAGGCGGGCCGTGTCTACGAGGGGCGCTACTCGGGCACGGACGGAATGCCCGCCCATGACGCCGACGGAAAGATGGTGACCGCCTTCCACGCCGCCGGCTTCAACTCCGGCAACCTCGGCATCGCGCTGCTGGGTACGTTCACCGACCAGTCGCCGACGCCCGAGACCCGGAAGTCGCTCACCAGGCTGCTGGCGGCGCTCTCCGAGTACCACGGCTTCGATCCGCAGGCCGCCGTCACCTTCGTCAACCCGGTCAACGGCGTGACGAAGGACGTCCAGATGATCAGCGGTCACCGTGACTGGCTCGTCACCGACTGCCCCGGCGCCACGCTGTACGACGGACTGCCCGCCCTGCGCGCGGACGTCGCCTCGGCGCGGTCGGAGAACCGGGCTCGCAAGCTCTGAGACCGGCAGCGCCGGTACCGGTGCCTCCCTCCAGCGGGGGGAGGCACCGGCCGGCGTCGCGGCGGCCGGTCCCCGGCTGCGCGCCGCGGTGCAGACTCCCGCTGTCTAGGGTGGAGGCCATGCCCAACTCAACTCCCGCTCCGCCGCCCCTCCTCGACCCCGAGGTGACCGCCCGGCTGACCGCCGACCCGTACTCCGCGTACGCGCGGCTCCGCGAGGCGGGGCCCGTCCACCGCGTCGCGGGGACGGACGGGCTGCCGGCCTGGCTGGTCACGCGCTACGACGACGTACGCCAGGCCCTCGCCGATCCGCGGCTCTCCCTGGACAAGCGCAACGCGGCACCGGGCGGCTACCAGGGGATGGCGCTGCCGCCGGCGCTGGACGCCAACCTGCTGAACATGGACCCGCCCGACCACACCCGGATCCGGCGTCTCGTGTCCCAGGCGTTCACCCCGCGGCGTATCGCCCTCCTGCGCGAACCCGTCAGGAAGACGGCCGACCTGCTGCTGGACGCCATCGCACCGCTCGGCCGCGCCGACCTGATCGCCTCGTACGCCGCGCCGCTGCCGATCACCGTGATCTGCGATCTGCTGGGCGTGGCCCCGCACGACCGGCAGGACTTCCGGTCCTGGACCGATGCCCTCGTGGCCCCGGACCCCGCGCGGCCGGACCTGGCCAAGGGAGCCGTCCGGTCCATGCTGGCCTTCTTCACCCGGCTCGTCGCCGACAAGCGGGCCGCCCCCGCCGACGACCTGGTCTCCGACCTGATCGCCGTACGCGACAACGAGGACCGGCTGAGCGAGGACGAGCTCATGTCCCTGGTCTTCCTCATCCTGTTCGCGGGGTACGAGAACACGGTCCATCTGATCGGCAACGCCACCCTGGCCCTGCTCAGCCACCCCGGCCAACTGGCCGCGCTCCGCGCCGACCCCGGCCGGCTGAGCGGCGCGGTCGAGGAGCTGGCCCGCTACGACGGGCCCGCGCCCCTGGCCATCCGCCGGTTCCCCACCGAGGACATCACCATCGGCGGCGTCGGCATTCCGGCCGGTGAGACCGTCCTGCTGTCGCTGGCCTCCGCGCACCGCGACCCGCACCGCTACACCGAGCCCGACCGCCTCGACATCGGCCGTGACGCCACCGGTCACCTCGCCCTCGGTCACGGCATCCACTACTGCCTCGGCGCGCCCCTGGCCCGCATGGAGACCGAGGTAGCCCTCGCCGCGCTCCTCGACCGCTTCCCCGGGCTCGCCCTCGGCACCCCGCCGGAGGGCCTGAAGTGGCGGCCGTCGCTGCGCGCCCGCGGCCTGCTCGCACTGCCGGTCAGCTACTGACGGCCCGTTTCATCGTCTGCGCGGCGCCACCGGCCCCCGTGGTTCCAGACGGACCACGATGCCTTTGGAGGTCGGTGTGTTGCTGGTGTCCGCCACGCTGTCCAGAGGTACGAGGACATTGGCCTCGGGGTAGTAGGCGGCGGCGCAGCCGGGGGGCGTGGGGTAGGAGACGAGCCGGAAGTCCTCGGCACGTCGTTCGGTGCCGTCCTGCGCGACACCGACCACGTCCACCTGGGCACCGTCCTTCAGCCCGAGGGCGCGCAGGTCCCCGGGGTGGACGAGCACGATCCGGCGGGATCCGTGGATGCCCCGGTACCGGTCGTCGGTCGTGTAGGGCACGGTGTTCCACTGGTCGTGGGAGCGGAGCGTCTGGAGCAGGAGGTGTCCTTCCGGGGCGCTCAGCGCCTCGAATGCGTTGCGGGTGAAGAGTGCTCTGCCGCTGGGGGTGGGGAAGACGCCCTCGTTCACGGGGTTCGGCAACGCGAAGCCGCCGGGCTTGCGCACCCGTGTGTTGAAGTTCTCGAAGCCGGGCACGACGCGCGCGATGCGGTCCCTGATGTTGCCGTAGTCCGCCTCGAAGTGTTCCCAGGGGACGGACACCTTGTCGCCGAGTGTGCGGCGGGCCAGCCTGCTGAGGATCGCGACCTCGCTGAGCAGGTGACTCGATGCCGGGGCCTGGCGGCCGGACGAGGCGTGCACCTGGCTCATGGAGTCCTCGACGGTGATGAACTGCTCTTCGCCGTTCTGACAGTCCCTTTCGCTGCGGCCGAGGGTCGGGAGGATCAGGGCGGTGTCGCCGCAGACGGTGTGGGAGCGGTTCAGTTTGGTGGAGATGTGCGCGGTGAGGCGGCACCTGCGCATCGCCTTCTCGGTGAGGTCGCTGTCGGGGGCGGCCCGTACGAAATTGCCCGCGAGACCGAGAAAGACCTTGGCCCGGCCCTCCAGCATCGCCCGGATGGAGGCAACCGTGTCCAGCCCGTGGTGGGCGGGCGGGGTGAAGGCGAATTCGCGGGCCAGCGCGTCCAGGAACTCCTTGGGCATCCGCTCCCAGATCCCCATGGTCCGGTCGCCCTGGACGTTGCTGTGTCCGCGTACGGGGCAGACGCCGGCGCCGGGCCGGCCGATGTTCCCCCGCAGGAGCTGGAAGTTCACCAGTTCGCGGATGGTGGGCACCCCGTGCTTCTGCTGGGTGAGTCCCATGGCCCAGCAGACGACGATCCGCTCGCTGGCCAGGACCCGGTCCCGCAGTTCCTCGATCTGCTCCCGCGTCAGACCGGTGGCCGCCAGGACGTCCGGCCAGGAGACGGTGGCACGAAGGTGGGCGGCGAACTCCTCGAACCCGCTGGTGTGCTGGTCGATGAACTCCCGGTTCAGCACCGTCCCCGGCGCGGTGTCCTCGGCCTCCAGCAGGAGCAGGTTCAGCGCCTGGAAGAGGGCGAGGTCGCCACCCAGCCGGATCTGGAGGAACTGGTCGGCGATGGTGGTACCCCGGCCGACCACCCCGCGCGGCTTCTGCGGGTTCTTGAAGCGGATGAGGCCCGCTTCGGGGAGTGGGTTGACGGCGACGATCTGCCCACCCCCGCGCTTGGTCTCCTCCAGTGCGGAGAGCATCCGGGGGTGGTTGCTTCCCGGGTTCTGTCCCACGGTGAGCACCAGGTCGGCGTGGTGGATGTCCAGCAGGCTCACATCGCCCTTGCCGATGCCCAGCGTCTCGTGCAGGGCCGCGCCGCTCGACTCGTGGCACATGTTGGAGCAGTCGGGGAGGTTGTTGGTCCCCAGGGCCCGGGCGAAGAGCTGGAGAACGAAGGCGGGCTCGTTGCCGGCCCGGCCCGAGGTGTAGAAGATCGCCTCGTCCGGGGAGTCCATGGCCCGCAGCTCGTCGGCGATCAGGCCCAGGGCGTCGTGCCAGTTGATCGGCTCGTAGTGATCCGCGCCCGGCCGTTTCACCATGGGCCGGGTGAGCCGGCCCTGCTGGTTCAGCCACCGGTCCGAGGCCCGCCCCAGTTCGGAGACCGAATGGCGCCGGAAGAACTCCGGAGTGACGCGCCGCGTGGTGGCCTCGTCGTTGGCGTGCTTGGCGCCGTTCTCGCAGTACTCGTTCCTGTGCCGTTCGCCCGGCGCGGGGTCCGGCCAGGCGCAGCCCGGGCAGTCGAAGCCCTCGGTCTGGTTGATGTCGAGCAGGTTCAGTGCCGTACGGCGGGCCGTTGTCTCCCCCAGGGAGTACTCGACCGCGTGCGCCACCGCCGGGACTCCGGCCGCCCACTTCTTCGGCGGGGTGATCTTCGCCTGCTCGCCGCCCGGGTCACCGTTCGATGATGCTCGCACCGTCACAACCTTCCGCTTCGGGTCTTCACGTCGTACGGGCTGCTTCAGCCGGTGGGCCAGTTCGGCACGTGCGGCGGCGGACGGTCCGAGTCCGGTTCCACCTGCCCACCGCTGATCGTTCCCCGCCACTGCCCGGTCTCCCGGCCCTGGCCCTCGATGTACTCCTTGAACCGCCGGAG
The DNA here is from genome assembly GCF_040685895.1 of Streptomyces sp. NPDC088124. NCBI lineage: Bacteria > Bacillati > Actinomycetota > Actinomycetes > Kitasatosporales > Streptomycetaceae > Streptomyces > Streptomyces sp. NPDC088124. Next base: position 47,073 of record NZ_JBFBJB010000052.1, read on the forward strand.
ATCCGCGCGCACCTGCCTGCGGACCAGGCCCAGGGCGTCCACGGCACGCTCGGCGGCGCCGTGCGGAGTGAAATCGATATGGAGGGTGACCCGGCAGCGGGTGTCGCCCAGTGACCGGAAACGCACCGAACCGGTCAGGCGGCGCGTGCCCACCGTGCGCCACTCCACCCGGTCGTCGGGGCGCTGCTCGGTGATCTCCGCGTCGAACGCGCGGGACACGCCGCCGTATCCGGTCACCCAGTGCGTCATGGAGGAGCTCGACCGGTCCACTCGGCGCACTCCGGTCATGAACTGGGGAAAACACTCGAATTGGGTCCACTGGTTGTAGGCCATCTGGACCGGCACGTCGATGTCGACCGCGCCTTCGATGACGCTCATGGTTGCCCTGCCTCTCCGCGACGGCACAGGTGCACACCACACCCGGCCGTGGTGCCACGCCACTGGTTGCCCGTTCCGCGCGATTTCAATCCGGGCGATGGGCGGAATGCCTCCCGTCACCGCGGCCGGCATGGCGGCCGGGAACGGCCCGGGAAGCACCTACGGCGGACAGGCGGGCCCGTGGCCGGGCACACGCATGAGCACACTCACCCAGGCACGCGATCGATCGGGATACTCGGCGCCGGAAAGACCGGAGCGGCCATCGTCCGCCGGGCGGCCCGCTTCGGCCCGCCACGGCGGTACGTGGCCCTCTCCTGCCGGTGGTCAGCCGCTGGGCTGAAGGGAGTTGAGGTGCGCACTGATGGGAACGACGAGTGGCATACCGGAGACCGGGTCCTCAAGGACCTTGGCCGACAACCCGAAGATGTCCTTCAGCCTGTCCTCCGTGAGCACCTGAGCCGGCGCTCCCTTCGCGAGGATCCGGCCCTCGCGCATGGCGACGATGGTCTCCGCGTAGCGTGCGGCGAGGTTGAGGTCGTGCAGCACCATCACCACGGTGGTGCCCCGCTCGATGTGCAGACGGTGGATCAGATCGAGCACCTCGACCTGATGGGCCAGGTCGAGGTAGGTGATCGGCTCGTCCAGGAGCAGGATGTTCGTTCCCTGGGCCAGGGTCATGGCAATCCAGGCCCGCTGACGCTGACCGCCTGAGAGTTCGTCGATGACCCGCCCCGCGTGCTCGTCCATGCCGGTGAGGGCGAGGGCGTCCTGGACGGCTTCGTCGTCGGCCGGGGACCATTGGCGGTACCAGTGCTGGTGGGGGTAGCGGCCTCTCGCCACCAGTTCCGCAACCGACAGCCCTTCGGGGGCGAGTGGGGTCTGAGGAAGGATCCCGACCCGCTGTGCCACTTCGCGGGAAGGCAGCTTCTCGATGTGTTTGCCGTCCAGCAGAACCCTGCCGCTGCTGGGGGTCAACAGCCGTGCCATGGACCGCAGCAGAGTGGATTTGCCGCATCCGTTGGGACCGATGATCGCGGTGACCGTGCCCTCGGGAACTTCCAGGTCGAGATTGTCGACTACGCGGCGTTCCCCGTAACCGAGTCGGACGCTCTCTGCTCGCAGGGTCACGCGGTTTCCTTTCGGCGGTTGCGGACGAACAAGAAGATCAGATACGGGGCGCCGAGGATGGCGGTCAGCACTCCCACCGGAAGATCTGTGGCCCCGGGCGCCACCCGTACGGCGAAGTCCGCGCTGACGGTGAGCAGCGCGCCGAGCACCAGGGAGCTGAGCAGTGGTGGCTGCGCGGCACGGACCAGTCGCAGGGCGATCTGCGGTGTGGCCAGCGCGACGAAGGTGATCGGCCCGGCCGCGGCCGTCGCCACCGATGCCAACAGCACGGCGAGCAGCAGGAGGATCCCCCTGGACGCGTCGACCCTGAGCCCGAGCCCGCGTGCTGTGTCGTCCCCGAACTGGAGCGTGCTCAACGTGCGGGAGCAGATGAGGGTGACCGGGACCAGTACGGCCAGCGCGGTCAGGACCGGACCGACGGACTCCCAGCCGACATCGCTGAGGTTACCCACGATCCAGGTAGTGGCACGAGTGGCGGAGTCGACGTCGCCGACGGTCAGGAGCCAGTAGACGATGTTGTATCCGACGGCGGAGATACCGATGCCGATCAGCACCATGCGGTAGCCGTCGATGCCTTTGCGCCAGGAGAGGAGGTAGAGCAGCGTACCGGCGGTCAGTCCGCCCACCAGTCCACCGAGCGGGACGCCCAGGGAGGCGAGGTTGCCGCCGATGACGATGGCGCTGACCGCGCCCACTCCCGCGCCCCAGGTGATGCCCAGAACATCGGGGCTGGCAAGGGGATTGCGGGCGATGGACTGGAAGACGGCCCCGGCGAGGCCGAGGGCCCCACCGACGAGAATTCCGCTGAGTGTGCGCGGGAGCCGGAGGTCGAAGATGATTCCCCGGGTCCGTGCGTCTCCTCCACCGGTCAGGGTGTCGAGTACGTCGGAAACGCTGATGTACGAGGACCCGAGACCGATGTTGAGCGAGGCCATGAGGACGAGCAGAGCGATCGCGATCACCGGCACGACCAGGGAGCGGAGACGGAAGCTCCAGCCGACCGGTCCTGACGCGATCGCCCGACGCCCTGGGATCGAGGACTTGCTCAAGGCGATGCGGCTCATATGCGGACGACTCCCTTGCGGTGCACCATGAACACGAAGACGGGGGCCCCGATGATCGCGATCATGATGCCTACCTCGAACGTGTCGCCGGAGATCACCCGGCTCAGTACATCGGCCGTGATGATCAGCACCGCACCGGTCAGAGCCGCGCACGGCACGAGCCACCGGTAGTCGGGCCCCGTGACCATGCGGGCCAGGTGCGGGGCGAGAAGTCCGAGGAAGGCGATCGGCCCGCAGGCTCCCACCGCGGCTCCGGTGAGCAACGTAATGGCGAGGATGCCGACTACGCGGGTGCGTCGGACATTCTGTCCGAGCGCCTTGGCGACATCGGTCCCCAGGGCAAGCGCGTTCATTCCGGAAGTGCTGGCGAGTGCCAGGACCAGGCCGACGACGATGAACGGCAGAACCTGGCCGAGGACCGCGTAGTCGCGACTGGCGATGGACCCGACGTGCCAGAAGCGGTAGGTCTCCATGCCTTGCCGGTTTCCCAGGACGATGGCCGCGATCAGGCCGTTGAGGAGGGCGCTCACCGCCGCGCCGGCCAGGGTCAGGGTGATCGGTGTGGAGCCGGAGCCGCCGATACTGCCGAGCGCGAAGACCACGCAGCTGGCGAGGAGGGCCCCGGCAAACCCGAACCAGATGTAGCCGTACAGGCTCTGGACGTCGAGGACGACGACGGCGGCGACGACGGCGAAGGCCGCCCCTTGGTTGACGCCGAGCAGGCCGGGGTCGGCGAGCGGGTTCCTGGTGTGAGCCTGGATGAGTGACCCCGCTACGCCCAGGGCCAGACCGACGCAGAGGCCCAACAGCGTACGCGGCAACCGCAAGGACCGGACGATGATGTGGTCCTCGACCGGCGCCGGGTCGGTGAGGGCCTGCCACACCGTTCCAGGGGCGATCGGCTTCGTACCCAGCATGATGCTGGCGGCGCAGACCAGAAGCAGAGCAAGGGCGAGCAGCCAGAGGGCTCGTCTGCGGCGCAGGCGACGCCGGCCGCTCTCACCGAGCGCCGCGGCGTGGGACTTACTGCCGTGCTCTGCGAGCGCGGTCACTTGGGTCTCCCCTCAACGTGCCGTACACCTCGACCAGTTGGAGCAGTCTGAAGAACATCTTAGGGTGTCTTAGGTAAGCCTCACTTTACAGACGGGATCACCGATGCCGCTCCCCGCCCTTACGCTCGGTCGACGCGTGTCCACCGTGTTCGTCTCCGCCTCCCTCCTGGCGCTCACGGCCTGCTCGGGAGGTGATGCCGGCGACAGTGAGAAGCAGGCGGACTCGAAGGCCGGAGGGTATCCGCGCACCATCACGCACGCGATGGGCAGGACGACCGTCGACAGCAAGCCGGAGACGGTGGCCGCGCTCGACTCCTCCTACGTGGACGCGGCCGTCGCCCTCGGGATCAAGGTCGTGGCCGCCACGCGTTACCCCGCGGCTTCCGAGCAGCTGCCGGACTATCTCCCCGCCGAGGACAAGAAGTTCGCCGCCGACGCGAAGATCGTCGGCGAGCTGGACTCGCCGGATGTCGAGAAGCTGTACGACGCCGAGCCCGACGTCATCGTCTCCGCGAAGATTCGGCACGAGAAGATCTACGACGAGCTCGGCAACGTCGCCCCTACGATCTTCAGCGAGTCGACCGGCCTCACCTGGAAGGACAACATCCGCCTCCTGGGCAGGGCCTTCGGCAAGGAGAAGGTGGCCGAGGACAAGATCAACGCCTATGAGCAGCGCGCCGCCGAGATCGGGGCCGCCATCAAGAAGAAGTACGGAGCCGATACGTCGGTCTCGCTCGCGCGCTTCACCGAGGGCGAGTCCACCGTGCGTCTCTACAGCAGCGCCTCGTTCCCCGGGACGGTCTTCTCCGACACCGGCCTGCGGCGCGCGAAGGGCCAGCCGGACGTCAAGGACTCCATCAAGATCGATCTCAGCCAGGAGGAGATCAGCAAGCTCGACGCCGACCGGATCTTCGTCGCGACGTACGCCGACCCCCGGGAGAACAAGGAGAACCCCAAGAAGCGGTTCCAGGCGAACCCTCTGTGGGGCTCTCTGAAGGGTGAGACCACCGACGTGGACGACACTTCCTGGATCACCTCGGTCAGCCTTCAGGGTGCGAACGTCATCCTGGACGACCTCGCCGAGCAGTTCGGCGTCGACCCGGCCCGCTCCTGACCACCGGAACGGCCGACGGGCGACCACACGGGCTCGAACCGTGCGGATTCCCGGCGACCCCTCGCGGGAAGTCTCCAGAGCCATGACGCTCACGCCGGTGCGGTGTCGGCCAATGTGGCGGGTTACCCCAGTTGGCCCAGCGGCCAGGTTAGGCTAACCTAACTACACCAATCGGCCGCTGTGGCCACGCAGTTCCTGTTCTCCAGTGAATGCCGCCCGTTTGCCGCGATCAACCGTGCAGCGCCGTCAATATCCTGACCAAGAGACGTCACCTCACCCGCAAGGATGATATCTTTTGCCCCCCACTGATTCCGCTGCCATCGAGGATGTCCGCAGTTCCATTCTGGATTGCGTCGGCAACACTCCTCTTGTTTCCCTCGACCGCCTGTTCCCGGATCCTGAGATCGAGGTCCTTGCCAAACTCGAACTCATGAACCCGGGTGGCAGCATGAAGGACCGCCCTGCGCAGTTCATCATGGAACGCGGACTCGCCGACGGCTCCATACCGGCCGACGCCCATATCATCGAGTCCAGTTCCGGCAACTTCGGAATCGCCCTGGCCATCGCGGCCCGGCTTTTCGGGCTCAGCTTCACCTGTGTCGTCGACCCGAAGACCACACAGGCCAACGTGCTGCTGCTGCGCAGCCTGGGCGCGAACGTGGAGATCGTCAACACGGTCGACGAGTCAGGGGGGTATCTGCACACGCGACTTCGCCGGGTGCGGGAACTCGTCGCTGCCACTCCGAACTCCATGTGGATCAACCAGTACGCGAATGAGCGGAACTGGCTTGCGCACTACCACGGTTCCGGAGCCGAGATATCGCGGCAGTTGATCCGGCCTCCGGACTATTTTTTTGCCGCCGTGAGTACGAGCGGGAGCATTCTCGGTTGCTCGCGGAAGCTGAGGGAGAGTTTTCCCTCGGTCCGCGTGATAGCCGTCGACGCGGTCGGCTCCGTTATTTTCGGCACCCCTCCGGGTCGGCGTGAGATCCCCGGCATCGGTTCCAGTCGGATACCGGAACTCCTGCAGAGGGACGAGATCGACGAAGTGGTGCACGTGAACGATGTGGACGCGGCGCTCGCCTGTCGCGAACTCCTCGCCACCGAGGGCATATTCGCCGGCGGTTCCACAGGGTCGGTGGTCGCCGCGATGCGCAAGCGGCTGAAGGACCAGCCGGGTCCCTGCCGTGCGGTGGCGCTCTTCCCCGACCGCGGTGACCGCTACATGGATCTCATCTACGACGACACCTGGCTGAACAAGCAGCGTGACCTGCGGTCCGGCCTCTGACCGGGTGGCAGGTCGGCACTTGCCCGTACCAGGAAGCCCCATTCGCACGGAGCCCCGGAGTTGTTGATGCAGTGGCGTCGGACCGCATCCGACCTCGTCATGCGTGACCTTGTCGATGCGTTGATCCAGGAGGAGTTGGCGGGATTCGACCGGCTGCGCTCCGCAACTCCTCCCGCCCCGCCGGCGGGGCGGGAGGAGTTGCGGAGCGGCGAGGACTGGTACCGCGCCGACGTGGGCTCGCTCCAGCTGTGGTTCCGCGGGCGGTCGGCCGCCGCCCTCCAGCCCGTGCGCCTCTCCCGGTCGCCCGTCTGGTGCCGGCGGGAGCAGGGCGAACCGGAGCCATTCACCGAGCCCGACCGGCTGCTCGACGTAATCCTGAACGCGCTCAAGGTGTCCGGCGACACACCACCCGCCGGGAGTTCGCGCACGATCGCGGATCTGCGGACGTCCGTCGAACACGCGGCGATCACCCTGCGGGTCCACCACGAGTCCGGGCGCCCCGCGCCGGCGCCGGGCGGGCTGCTGGCCGGTGAGCGTCTCGCGGCCACCCGCGATCGCCCCTTTCATCCCACTGCCCGGGCGAGCTCAGGCTGGACAGCGGCCGAGCACGCCGAGTTCGGGCCGATGCGCCAGGACCCGGTCACCGTACGTTGGATCGCTGTCCGCCGGGACCGCCTTCGTACGGGTACGGGCACCAGCTCCCGTCGACTGCACGAGAGGCTCCTCGATGCCGCCGGTCAGGAGCGACTGCTCGGCATGATGGAGCGGGCCGGAGTCCGTCCGGCGGACTATCAGCCGTTGCCCGTGCACCCGTGGCAGGCGGAACGCGTTCTGCCGGACCAGTTCTCGGAGGAGTTCGCGTCCGGTGAAGTGGTCGCCCTGGAAGGGGTGGCGGGGCAGTTCCTGCCCACGGCCTCCCTGCGCACTCTGCTCACCGTCCCCGAAACGGACATACATCTGAAGCTCCCCCTGGGAGTGAGCACGCTGGGTGCCGCAAGGCTGCTGCCTCCGCGCTATCTCGACAACAGCGACCGCGCCCAGCGGACCATGACACACGTGATCGAGGGTGACGCCGTACTCGGCCGCCTCGTACGAGTATGTGACGAAAGCAATTGGTCGGGGTGGCAACTTCCGGGTGGCGAGGACGAGTTCGACAACCGCCCGGGTCATCTCGCCGCCCAGCTCCGCCGGTTTCCCGAAAGTCTTCTGTCGGACCCCACACGGTTGGTCATGCCGATGGGCGCCCTGGCATCCCACGAGTGGGACGTCCTGGCCGGCTCCTTCACCGGGCTCGGCCTGGCCGACGGGGACCGGAAGGAGTGGGCGCCGGCCCTCTTCGCCGACATCGCGGGAGCCTTCTGCAGGATGGGGCTGTCCTTCCTGCGCTACGGGGTTCTGCCGGAGTTGCACGGGCAGAACGTCCTGGCCGTGTTCACCGCGAAAGGCACGGAAGGCTTTGTGCTGCGCGACCACGACGCACTGCGCCTGCACTCGGCGTCGATGGCCGCGGCCGGGGTCCCCGAGCCCGGCTACCGCCTCAAGCCCGGCGCCCCGCAGAGCCTCGACCTGCCCAGCCGCGAGGCGCTGCTCGGCTATCTCCAGACGCTGGGCTTCCAGGTGAACCTGTTCGGGATCGCGGACGCCCTCACCCGGTGGTCGGGTGTCCCCGAGGCCGCCTTCTGGTGTGCCCTCGGCGTCGGTGTGCGCACCGCCCTGGACGCGCTGGACCTGCCGACGCCCCTGGCCGAGACCGTCGAGCGCGAAGTGCTGCGCTCCAGGACCTGGCCCTCCCGGCACGTTCTGGGGCCGTTGCTCCGACAGGCACCGCGCGGCGATGTGAGCATGCCCGCGGGTTCCGGGCTGGTGCCGAACCCCCTCCGTAAGGCAGGGGGGTTCAGGTGACCGGCTCGGTGGCGGGCGCGGAGGAGAACCGCCGAGCCTTCGCCGTGCTGTGGTTCGGCCAGTTCGTCGCCGTGGGCGGCCTCACGACGGTGGTTCCGGTCCTTCCGTTCTTTCTCGCCGGTCTCGGCGTTCCGTCGGCGGCTGTGCCCTGGTGGACCAGCCTTGCCCTCGCGGCGCCCGCGGCGGCCCAGATCGTCAGCGGTCCTCTGTGGGGACGGATCGGGGACCGCTACGGGCGCAAGCCCATGGTCGTCCGCGCCCAGTTGGGACTTGCTGTGGCCCTGGCACTGATGGCGTGGGCCGAGACAGCCACCCAGTTCGTCGTGTTCCGCTTCGTCCAAGGCCTGTTCGGCGGAGTGGTGTCCGCCAACGCGGCCTTCGCCGGCACCATGGCGCGTGAGGAACATCAGGGCCGCACGTTCGGCGGACTGATGAGTGCCACGGCGGCCGGATCACTCGCCGGTCCGCTGGTAGGCAGCGCGGTGGCCGTGGGCTTCGGTTTCGATGTGCTCTTCGTCTGCGTGGCCACGCTCATGGCCCTGTCGGCGCTGCTTTCCCTGTTCGCCCTGCGCGAGGCCACCACAGTGAGCGGCAAGGGCGAGGCGGCCCCGACGGAAGACCTCTCCGTCCGGGGCGGTGCACGGCTTCTCTGGAAGGACCGTCACCTCAGGCGGATGCTTGTGGGCGGGCTGGCGACCCAGGCCGGTGTGTACGCCCTCGTCGTGATCTTCGCCCCGCGCATCGCGGACATCACCGGCTCGGTGCGTACCGCCACGCTGTGGGTGGGTGTTCTCCAGGCAGTCACCTGGGCCGCTACCCTCGTCGGCGGCGTGTGGTGGGGGCGTCGCAACGACCGCGGCAGCCCGCGGCGCAACTTCGCCTTCGCCGCGCTGGGTTGCGGACTGGCGGTCGCCTTGCAGTCCGTGCCCGGGGAGCCCGGGTGGCTGACTCCGCTCCGACTGCTGCAGGGCTTCTGCTTCGCCGCGCTCCTGCCGTCCGTCCAGCACCTGGTCAGCAAGGGCACCCCCTTGGCAGGCCGGGGCACCTGCCTCGCCCTGACGATGAGCGTGCTGGGCTTCGGCCAGGTCCTCGGCCCCCTTCTCGGGGCAGCGGTCGCCGGGCTCGGGCACTCCGTGTGGCAGTTCTGCGGCCTGGGCCTGCTCTTCGTCGGCGCGGCCGCGCTGGCCGCGGCGCGCCCCAGACCTTGGCGGGCCGCCCTCTCACCCATGCCGTCACGCAGCCACGGCACCCACGTCGGCTCGGAGCCCCAACCCGCCAGTCGATCCCACCCGTAGAAGAAGGACCACATGTCAGACCACGCGGGGAGAAGCATCCGATGACCCAGACCCGTACCCACGAGCCCTCCGTCGCCTCATCGATCCGGCCCGGCGCCCGGGACCGAGCCGAGGCGGGGTCCACGCGGCGTCTGCTCAACTCGTTTCTCTCCGAGACGGGGATACGCGACCCGAGAGTCGCCGGTGAGAAGGAGTTCCGCGTACTCCTGCCGACCTCCGGCCAGGTGCTGACCGGCAGCATCCTGCACTGGTCGCCCATGGGGCACCACGTCTTCGGAAGCGAACTCCGGCTCTCCGACGCGGAGGGGACCTCGACGCGTCCGGTGGACCACCGCCTTCTCGTCGGCATCCTCCTGGGTGAGCTGTCGGCCCGGCTCGGTGCCGACAGCGATACCGAGACAGAACTCTCCGCCCAGGTCGACAACAGCGTCGAGCGCACCGCGCGTTATTTGGAGCGCGGACGCGGGCCCCGGCCCACTCCCCACCAGCGGCACGCACTGACACGCCACGCGGAACAGTCCTTGCTCACGGGCCACCCGCTCCACCCCACACCGAAGAGCGCCGAGGGCTTCAATGACGCCGAACTAGCCGCCTATGCACCTGAGTTGGGTGCGGACTTCGCCCTCCACTACTTCGCCGTCGCCCCGCGGCTGCTCCGCTCCCGCCGAGTCGCCGACGGCCATTGGCTGCCGGCCGAGTCGACCGCTCGGGCACGGACGGCTTCGAGAGGCGGGACCGACGAAGCCACCCTGCTGCCCGCTCATCCGTGGCAGGCCGCCCACCTGCTGCGACAGCCCCGGTTCCGCGCACGGGTGGAGGCCGGCGACATCACCGACCTCGGCCCGCTCGGTCCGGCCGTCTACCCCACCTCTTCCGTACGCACCGTGTGCGACCCCGGCTTCACGACCGCGTGGAAGCTCCCCCTGCATGTCCGCATCACCAACTTCGTTCGGAACAACCCGACCGATCAGACACAACGTGCCCTCGACGCCAGTGCGTTGGTGAGCCGGTGCCGACCCGGGTGGAGCCACCCGGGTTTCCATGTGCTGGTCGAAACAGGGGCGCTGGGCCTCGCCGACGAGGAACTGGCCGCGGACACCACGGTCCTCTTCCGGGAGAACCCCTTCGCAACCAACGGCAAAGCACCCCAGGTCGTGGCCGGCCTGCTGGAAACAGGGCCGGACGGAGCCGAGCCCCATCTCATCGGCCACGTCCGTGAGGCCTGCGGGGTACCCACGGGAGCGCTGCCTTTCGTCGGCGTGGCCCAATGGTTGGCCCAGTACCTGGAGATTTCCCTCGTTCCACTGCTCGATGTCTTCGACACCACCGGCATCAGCTTCGAGGCGCACGTACAGAACTCCCTGGTCCACCTCGACCAGGGCCGACCGACCCATTTCTACGTACGGGACATGGAAGGTGTGAGCCTGAGCCGCGAGAACCGCGGCCGGACCCCCGCCGGTCGAGCCCTGGAGCCACGCAGCACCCTGCTGTACAGCCACGACGAGGCCTGGCACCGGCTTCAGTACTACGCCGTGACCAATCACTTCGGCCACCTGGTGCACGTCCTCGCATACCACACCGGCCATGACGAGACCCGTCTGTGGTCCGTGGTCCGCCGCGTCCTCGCGGCCCGGCCGGGCGTGTCCGCCAAGGCCCTCGCCGTGGCGGACACACTCCCGGCCAAGGCCAATCTCTCCAGTCGCCTCGCCAAGAGCAGCGAGCACCCGTCCTACGTCCTCCTGCCCAACCCGATCCGCGAGGTGGCCCGGTGATCCAGACCTTCAGCCCGAATCTCGCCCTGGTGCAGCGTGCGCTGCGCTCCCACCACCTGTCCACGGTACGGCGCAGGATATTCCGCCAGCTTCTCGAATCACTGCTGTACGAAGGCGTTCTCACAGCACGCGCCGAGGCGGACGGCCGGTCGGCGGTCGACGGCGTCGACGCCCAGGGACGAGCGGTGCGGTACGTCTTCACCCTCGGTGCTCCGGCCTACGGCTTCGCCCGCACCAGGATCGTTCGTGATCCTCTCCTACGAGTCTCGGAGAACGGCGAGAGCGAGGCCGCCTCGCTGACCGGCTTCCTCACCGAGATCCGCGAGCACCTCGGTGGGGTCACGGACGAGCGCGTCGAGGGATTCTCCCGTGAGCTGGAGGAGACGCTGGTGAAGGACACCATCGCCCAGTGCGCCCGGGAGGAACGGGACGGACGTCTGGCGGAGGCCGACTACGACGCACTGGAAGGCATGGTGATGGACGGACATCCCTATCACCCTGCCTATAAGTCCCGAGTCGGATTCGACCTGGAGGACCACCTCGCCTTCGGGCCGGAGTTCGCCCAGCCCGTACGGCCCCTGTGGATCGCCGCGCACCGCAGCCTGACCATCGCCGCCGCGTCCAGCACGCTTGACGGCGCGTATCTGCGCGGTCAGCTCGGACCGGCCTGGGACGCCTTCCAGCGGGAGCTGGACCAAGCTGTCCTCCGTCCCGAGGAGTACGAGCTGCTGCCCGTGCATCCTTGGCAGTGGCGTGAGGCGATCGCCGTCCCCTTCGCCGCGCACATCCGGGACCGGAAGATCGTCGCTCTCGGCACGGACCCCCACGCCCACCTCGCCCAGCAGTCCATCCGCACCATGGCCTGCCAAGAAGCCCCGCACCGCGACTACATGAAGCTGTCGCTCTCCATCCTCAACACCTCCACCAGCAGAGGCCTGGCCCCTCACACGGTCACCAACGCGCCCGCCGTCTCGGACTGGCTGCGCGGGATCGTCGCGTCGGACCCGTACCTCCGGGACGACCTGCGGGTCATCCTGCTCGGCGAGGTGCGCGGCGTCGCGGTCGCCCCCGAGCCGGTCTCCGAACTCGTGCGGGAACGGACCTACGGCAGGCTCGGCTGTATCTGGCGCGAGACCCTGAACGGCAGGCTCGACCCGGGTGAGAGGGCAGTGCCGTACACCGGGCTCATCGCCCGCGAGCTCGACGGCACCCCGCTGATCGACCCGTGGGTACGCCGTTGGGGAATCCGGGGGTGGGTCGAGCAACTGCTCAAGGTCAGCGTCACGCCCTTGATCCACTTCCTGCAGGGGCACGGCATCGCCATCGAGTCGCACGCCCAGAACATGGCCCTTGTGCACGACCAGGGTCGCCCCACTCGGGTCGTCCTGCGGGACTTCCACGACGGTGTCCGGTTCTCCCGTGCGCACCTGGCCGATCCGGACACCGCCCCCGAGCTGGCTCCCACTCCGAGCTACCACGCGAACCGCAACTCCTTCGTGGAGACCGATGACCTCGACCTGGTCGCGGACTTCTTCCTGGACGCCTTCTTCTTCATCAACCTCGGTGAGCTGGCCATGTTCCTGGAAGACGTCTACGACTACGCCGAAGAGGAGTTCTGGAGCGAGGTCCGGGCCGCGATCGACGCCTATCAGACGAAGTTCCCCGAACTGGCCGACAGGTTCGCGCTGTTCGACGTGTCCAAGCCGTACCTCGATGTCGAACAGCTCACGGCCCGTCGTCTGCTGCCGGACACCGAACTGCGACTCCACCGTGTCCCCAACCCCCTGCACGGTCCTCGTGCGGTACGGGAGGCATGAGCCGTGCTCCGCCCCAACGCCGTCAAGGCGAAACTCGCCGCCGGAACCTCCGTCCACGGGCTGTTCTGCTCCATCCCCGACCCCACTCTGGTCGAGATGATCGGCTGTGCGGGATACGACTTCGTGATCCTCGACAGCGAACACGCCCTCGTCGACCCACAGCAGCTGGAACACCTGATCAGGGCGGCCGAGGCCGTCGGCCTCACCCCTTTCGTCCGCGTCCCCGAAGCCGCGCCGGGCCTCATCCTCAAAGCACTCGACGCCGGAGCGATGGGCGTCGTCGTCCCGCATGTGCGCACCCGAGCCGACGCCGACGCCGCGATCCGCGCCGCCAAGTACGCCCCGGAGGGCATGCGCAGCCTGAACGGCGGCCGCGTACCGGGCTTCGGGCGGATCAGCCTGGCCGACTATCTCGGCAAGGCCAACGAGGAGACGATGGTCGTCGGCATGATCGAGGACGCCGAGGGCGTCGACAACCTCCCCGAGATCCTCACCAGCGGCCTCGACCTCGTTCTGGAAGGTGCGGCCGACCTCTCCCAGTCGTACGGGGTGCCCTGGCAGACGCGGCATCCAACGGTGCGCGAAGCCGTCGAGAAGATCCACGCCGCCTGCGCCAAGGCCGGTGTGCCGTTCTGCGCCCTACCGCGGACCGAGGAGGACCACACGGCATGGTCGCGCGCGGGCGTCCGGGCGTTCGTTCTGGGAGAGGAGCGAGGTCTGGCCTTCCGGGCGCTCTCCGCCCACCTGGAGAACCACCGCGCCGCCGCGACCCGATGGGAGAACTCCCGATGACCCTTCCCGAGTCTGTCGTACGGCTGGCCGAGGAGAGCGGCACACGCCCCGAACCTGTGTGCTTCTTCGCATACGACCTGGACGCCCTGCGTGCCCACGTCACCCGGGTGACGGCGCTCCTGCCCGACCGCTGCCACATGTTCTACGCGATGAAGGCCAACAGCCAGGCCCCCGTGCTGGAGGCACTGGCACCACTGGTGGCGGGCTTCGAAGTGGCTTCGGGTGGCGAGGTGGCCAAGGCACGGGCCGTCGACAGCGACATCCCCGTGATCTTCGGCGGCCCGGCCAAGACCGATCAGGAGATCGCACAGGCCCTCGACGCGGGCGTGACACGACTGCACGTGGAGAGCGAACTCGAACTGCACCGCGTGTCCGCGATCGCCACGGAGATGGGCCGCGACTGCGACATCCTGCTCAGGGTCAACCTACGCGGTCCGTTCCCCTCCGCGACCCTGGCGATGGCCGGCAGGCCCACCCAGTTCGGTATCGACGAATCCGCTCTGCCCTCCGCGGTCAAGCTCGCCCTGGACGCCCCCGGCATCCGTCTGATCGGATTCCACCTCCACTCGCTCTCCAACAACCTCTCCCCACAGGCACATGTGGCGATGCTCGACCTCTACCGACGCAAGGTCGAGGGGTGGGAACGCGAGTTCGACATGACATGCGAGGTCCTCAACGTAGGCGGCGGCATCGGTATCAACTATGGCGATCTGGATGCCCAGTTCGATTGGGAACAGTTCACGGAGGGCCTCGGCGCCCTGGTGGCGGACACCTTCCCCGAGCACTGGCGAGAGATCGACTTCGAGTGCGGTCGCTTCCTGACCGCCGCGTGCGGCTACTACGCCACCGAGATCCTCGATGTGAAGACCAACCATCAGACCACCTACCTGATCGTGCGCGGAGGCACGCACCACTTCCGCCTTCCCTCGTCCTGGCAGCACAGCCATCCCTTCACCCTGGTCGAGACCGACTCGTGGCACCTGCCCACCCCACGCCCCGAGGTCTGCCGCGAGCCCGTCACCGTCGTCGGGGAGCTGTGCACACCCAAGGACGTCCTGGCCCGCGACGTACCCGTGGAACGAGCCCGCCCCGGAGACGTCCTGGTCTTCACCCACGCCGGTGCCTACGGCTGGGAGATCTCCCACCACGACTTCCTCAGCCACCCTCACCCCGAACACCACTACCTGCCCTGACCGATCACCGCCCCCTTGGGCGGTCAGCCTTTCCCGTCCAGCAGGATTTCAGGAGATTCCCGTGGATTTCGAGCAGTACCCCGACAGTACGTTCCGCTACCTGACCCGAGCCGATGTCATCGAAGCCGCCCGAAGCGTCGACATCGTCGAGGCGGTCTCGGACGCGCTGGTCCTGCACAGCGAGGGGCGGTCGATCCTTCCCGAGGAGGCCTACCTCGGCTGGACCACGCCCGAGGGAGCGTCCGCCCGCTGTCTGGCCATGCCCGGGGCACTGACCACCGACACGCGCTCGATCGTCGGCCTGAAGACGATCAACGCAAGTCTCGCCAACCCCGACCGCGGCATACCCCGCTCGCAGGGCTTCACCCTGCTCCTGGACCAGGAGACCGCACGGCCCGTCGCTCTCATGGAAGCCGCCTACATCAGCGCCATGCGCACCGCCGCGGTCACCGCCCTCGCCGCACGGCACCTCGCCCGCGAAGCCCCGCGCGCCGTGGCGTTCCTCGGCTGCGGAACCCTGGCTCAAGCCCACGCCTCCCTGCTCCTGAACACCCTTCCCACACTCGACGAGGTCGT
This sequence comes from Streptomyces sp. NPDC088124, assembly GCF_040685895.1. NCBI lineage: Bacteria > Bacillati > Actinomycetota > Actinomycetes > Kitasatosporales > Streptomycetaceae > Streptomyces > Streptomyces sp. NPDC088124. The sequence goes on from NZ_JBFBJB010000052.1 coordinate 62,444, forward strand.
CGCCTACGACATCTCGCCGGGCCGCGCCCAGAGTTTCCTGGACTTCGTCAAGAAGCTCCCGGGTGGAGAGCGGGTCACCGTGAAGGCCGTGGACGACGCCCGGAACTGCGTGGCCGGAGCGGACCTGGTCGTCCCCGTGACCACCGTCACGCAGGGATACATCGAGCCCGACTGGCTCAAGCCCGGGACCCTGGTCGCGCACGTCTCCCTGGATGACCTCACCGAGGCGGCCGTACTGGACGCCGATCTCGTCGTGGTGGACGACTGGGGACTCGTGCGCGACGACCCGCGACGTCTACTCGGCCGGATGCACCGAGCCGGCACCCTTCTGGGCCCCGACGGCGAACCGAGGACCGGAGTCGGCCGACAAGCACGCGCCAAGCAGGTCGACGCCACCCTGGGTGACATCGTGATCGGGCGCCACCCCGGGCGTCGCAGCGAAGCCGACATCGTCATCAGCAACCCGTTCGGCATGTCGATCCTCGACGTGGCTGTGGCCGATCGGGTCCACTCCGAGGCCGAATCCCGCGCGATCGGCAGCCTGCTGAGTCTCTAGTGCCCCTCCCGGCACTAGCCTCGACTCTCGTGACGGCTCATCAGGTCAACTGGTGGGCCGCTGCGCTTTGTTGCTCGTGGCCCTCAGCATGCGCGCCATCGAGCTGCTGGGCACCCAGGTCGCGCCGGCCCGGGACACGGTGGCGCTGCGGCTGCGGATCTTCTCCCGGCAGGAGGCGGCGTATCTGCGGCACGGCGGCATCCTGCCGTACGTGGTACGCCGCGCCGTCGCCGACGGGTGACGGGGAGCGGCCGACCCCGGGGCGGAGGAGGCGGGGGGCAGGAGGGCGGCCGGGCCGTCCGCCGAGGCGCCCCGAGGGGCGGTCCTCAGCCGTCGGCCTCCTCCAGCGCCGCCAGCAGCCGCTGGGCAGCCCCTTCCATGTGGTGGGCCATGGCCGTACGGGCGGCCTCGGCGTCACCCCGCTCGATCGCCTCGAAGACCGGGACATGGTCGTCGTAGGCGACCTGGCGGCTGCGCGTGGTGCCCGTACGTTCGATCCAGCCGCGCTGGATCATGGCCCGCAGCCCCTTGAGCATGTCCCGCAGGACGAGGTTGCCGCACAGATCGGCCACGGTGGCGTGGAAGGCCATGTCGGCCGCCGGGAACTCCGCGTCGGCGCAGGTCCGCATCGCGTCCAGGCGCTCGCGCAGCACCTCGACACCCTCCGCGCCGACCGCCTCGGCGGCCAGCCCCGCCACCAGGACCTCCAGCTCGGCCCGGGCCCGGAGGAGATCTTTCGAACCGCGCTCCCCCAGGACCAGGCCCAGTTCGAAGAGCCGGTAGAGCACATCGGATTCGGGGCCCCGGAAGTACGTACCGCTGCTCTGCCGGATCTCCAGCAGCCCGAGGAAGCCGAGCGACTTGATGGCCTCGCGCACGGTCGGCCGGTTGACCCCGAGCATCTCCGTGAGCTGCCGCTCGGACGGGATCCGCTGCCCGGGGGCGACCTCGCCGGACATGAGGTAGTCGATCAGCCGGCGGGACACCTACTGTAGGGCGTGTTTCGAAAGTAGCGCCGTCCGCCCGCAGGGCGGGGCTTGCGGCGTCTGGTGCACTGCACTCGCTCCGCTCGCTCCGTCTCGGCACATT
>NZ_JBFBJB010000053.1:0-63346 GCF_040685895.1 Streptomyces sp. NPDC088124
CCACCACATCCACCGACCGCTCCAACAACAACCCCACCCGCGACTCAACCCCCACCCCACCCGCACACAACACCCGCGCCAACCCCTCCGCCCGCGCGTCCAACTCCCCATACGTCAACGACACACCACCACACTCCACCGCCACCGCACCCGGCGAAGCAGCCACCCGCCCCGCAAACGCCGATACGACCGACATGTGCTGGACCGACGGCATGGACTGCTCGCCCTCGAACATCGTTGATTCCCCGCATATCTCGTGACTCGTGACCGGTGCGGCCGGTCGGCCCGTGGCTGTTGTTCGCCGGCCGGGGGCCCTGCCCCGTGCCGGGCCGGCTCAGAGCCGTTGCAGTGCCCGGCCGCCGTACTGGAGCAGCGCGACCGGTCCTCCCGGGTGTTTCCTGACGAAGCGTCCGACGATGGGGAGCGCGTCGTGCTCCCGGTCCTGGGCGACGAAGAGGTCGTCCGTGTGGATGGTGAGGCGGTAGTCGGAGTAGTCCTCGCGTGTGAGGTAGAGATCGCCCTCGGCGTCGGTCACGACCATGAGGTGGAGATCGCCGTTGGCGTACGTGCCGAGGTGGTCGCCGAGGTCGGCGGCCTCCGGGGCACCGGGGGCCGGCAGGCTGTAGTGCCCCAGGTCCAGTCCGGCGGCCCGGAGTCGGCCGACCAGGTCCTCCCACAGTTTCGGCCCCGCGGTGGAGTTGGTGGTGACCGCGAGGGCGAGGTTGCGGCCGGGGTGGATCCGCAGATTGCAGGTGGCGCCGCCCACCGCGCCGTCGTGGCCGTACCAGGACTCCTCGCCGCTGCGGTGGCACATCAGTCCCAGGCCCCAGGCATTGGCGAGGCCGAAGGGCTCGGCGTCCGGCACGCTTTCGCGCATCTGGAGCACGGCCTCTTCCGGGAGCAACTCCCGCTGCGGGAAGGTGTTCCGGTCGTCGAGGTGCAGCCGGGCGGCGGTGACCAGATCGGTGGCGCTGCCCGCGAGGCCGCCGGCCGCCGCCAGGGAGAGAGCCGTCATGTGGTCGACGGGCTCGGCGTGTTCGTCGCCGGCCCGTACCGCGTGCCCCTCGGCCAGTACCCGGGCGCGGCTGCCGGCGGGCCGGTCCGTCCGGGGGCGGGGGTCGTGGAGGAAGGCCGGCTCTATGGAGAGCGGGCGCAGCAGGCAGCTGTCGACGGCCGTCCACCAGTCCATGCCGGACACCGCCTCGACGACGGCGCCGAGCAGGCAGTAGCCGGTGTTGGAGTAGGAGAAGGCGAGGCCGGGCGGGAAGAGGTTCGGTGTCTCACCGCACACGGCCGCGAAGCGGCGGTACGAGGGGCCGCGCATGTCGGGGTATTCGATGCTGTCCGCCAGGCCTGCCGTGTGGCTGAGGAGTTGGCGGACGGTCGCGGTGCCCAGCTCGGGGTTCGTGGCGCGTTTCAGGTCGGGCAGGAGCCCGGAGAGCGGTTCGTCGAGGCCGAGGTCGCCGTCGGAGACGAATTGCATCACCAGTTCGGCCGTGAAGAATTTCGTCACCGAGCCGTAGGGGAACGCGGTGTCGACGGTGACCGGGGTGTTCGTACGTACAGAGCTGACGCCCGCCGCGCACCGGGTGAGGGTGCCGTCGCGGTAGAGGGTCAGTTGTGCTCCGGTCACGTGGTGCTTGCGCACCAACTCCTCGAAGATCCGTTCGACCTGCTCTGCCGTAGCGGGGCCGGCCCCCGCCGTCGAACCCACCGCTGCACCCACTGGACCCACCGGACCTTCCCCCTGATCGTTCGCCCCGGGCACGGCCACGGCGCGGCTCGGCGTGGCGCGACGTGGCACAACCCGCCCGGAACGGGGCGCGGTCCGGCACAACATCGACTACGGGGGCGGCGCGGGCATGCCTCGCCTGCGCACACCAGACTCTCCCGGCACGCCGCCATCCGCAATCAGCTTCGGCAGCGGTGGAAACCCGCTGGTCGCAGGGGTGTTACCCGAAGCCCACGGTGAGGCTCACCACGGTCGCCGCCAGTCCGAGCACCAGCACCACACCCGAGCCGATCAGGAACCGGGGGTTGGCGAGGTTGACCGTCCATCCCATGCCCACGCGCTTGGGCACCAGGATCGCCGGGTCGTCGGAGTTCACGTACATCGTGCCGGCCGCCCGCCAGTGGCGGTCGTCGTCGCGTGCCACCAGGCCGGTGTTCTCCTCGGCCGCCACGCCCGGGGTGGCGCCGATCACCGTCCGGCCGCCCGACGGCCCGGCGCGCAGGACGACGAACAGGGACCCCGCGGCGGCGACGAGCAGCGGGGCGCCCACGACCAGGGACAGGACGGTTCCGGAGCGGCTGTCGCCCCACATCATCGCGGACAGGCCGAGCAGCATGAGGTTGAGCAGCGCGCCCACGCCCAGCAGCGCCCGGGCCGTCAGTGCGAGGTAGCGGCGGTGCTGGGCGGCGCTCGTCCGGGGGCGGGACACGTCCAGGTCGGGCCGGGCGCGCAGCACGGCGGTGACGGTGCCGAGGACGGTCACGGTGACCCCGAGCTGTACGAAGACCAGGCTGAACGCGGACCAGAAGGTGGTGGTGACGTCGCGGTAGGCCGTGCCGTTCGCGGTCCGCTCCGGGAGGGACATCGTCGCGGGCAGGTCCGGGTAGGCGAACGCGCCGGCGGCGGCCGTCGCCGCGAGCACCACGAGGGAGGGGACCAGCCACAGCCAGGGCAGCCGTACGGGGTCCGTGCGCAGGGAGGTGTCCATGACGGCGCCCTGACGGATGTGTTCGTACCAGTTCCCCTGCTCCTTGGCGCGGGCGAGGGCCCGGTGGGCGCTCAGCCACAGCGCGCCGGCGGCGGCGCAGAGCAGCAGTGCCGCCACGGCTCCGACCACGGCGCTGTTGAGTACGGCGCCGAGGACGAGTGAGGCCAGGGTGATGACGACGGCGATCGGTGCCAGCAGTGCGCGGTAGCGCCTGCGCTGCTCGCCCACTTCGGGACTGTCGGCCTTGTCGGGGGGTACGCGGACGCCGAAGGGGACCGCTTTGGGACTGAGGAGGGGGCTCGGAGCCGCGTAGAGGACCGCTCCGAGAGTCAGGAGTGTCGCGAAATTGACGAGGAGGCTGACAAGCACGGCGTTCACCTAATCCATCCGACGAAGTCGTGGTAATTGGAGCGGCCTCGTGGAGAGCGGCCTCGCCCGGTGCGCGACGGCACGCGCGTACGGCATCCGGCACCACACTCCAACTTCTCCTGGCGGCGGCTGCTCCGCAACCGCCTTTGGGCAGAACCGAATCCGCCGGTCCGCCCACACGATCCGCTCGTTTGTTCCATCTACTTCGTTTGTTCTGTCTACTTCGTCTGTTCGTTTGTTCATTCGGTACTTCTGCTTCATTCGTCCATCCGTTCGATCTATCCGTTTTCCGCACCGCCTCCCCTGCCGAACCCCTTCAGGGTCGTCCGTACGTACGTCACGATCTCCTCGTCCGGAACGCCCCGGACGACGGCTTCGGCGAGGAGCGTGCGCAGTCGCTGTTCCCAGTCGACGCCCACCCTCAGCTCGGCCGTCGCCCTGCGTACGTCCGGGTGGACCACCGCCCCGCTCTTGCGGTTGATGCGGATGATCCCTTCGCGGCGCAGCAGGTCGTACGCCTTGTTCACCGTGTGGAAGTTGATCGCGAGATCGACGGCGAACTGCCTGGTGGAGGGCAATGACTCACCAGGTTTCAGCGCGCCGTCCGCGATGGCTTCCACCACCCGGTCCCGGATCTGCTGGTAGATCGGGACCTCGCTGTCGAGATCGAGTAGTAGCTGCACAACACGAACTCTATCTGATATACATCTACTAGAACAGATAGCCAGCGCAGGGACGCACCGGGACCGCGAGCGAGGTCCCCGAGGGAGGGATGGTTCCCATGGCACTGATGAAGCTTTCCGGCAGCGGAGTGACCGTCGAGTTCAACGGACGTGAGCGCACGTGGCTCAGGCGCGGCGAGGTGACCGTGCCGCTGGCGGCCGTCCGCCGGGTGACCCCCGTCGAGACCCCGCTGCGCGCCGCGCACGGCGCCCGGAGCGGTCTGCAGATCTCCGGATTCGCCAAGATCGGGGTCTGGGGCATCATGACGGGTCCGCGCCAGCTCGTGGCGGCCTACCGCGGCCGGCCGGGGCTGCACATCCTGCTCGACCGCGGGGTCGACGGTGTCGAGTACGACGAGATGGTGCTCTCGCTGGACGGCGCGGAGCAGCTCGCGGAGGCCCTCGGACAGCGGCTGGGGAAGGGCCGATGAGCAAGGAGTCCCGCCGTACGGAGGGCCACCGCGCCGAGGTGGACTCCCCTCGCATCGAGGTGACCGGCCTGACCAAGCGGTTCGGTCCGGTCACCGCGGTGGACGGTCTGAGCTTCTCCGTGGAGCCGGGCGTGATCACGGGCTTCCTCGGTCCCAACGGAGCGGGCAAGACCACGACGATGCGCATGATCCTCGGCCTGGTCACGCCCACGGAGGGCACCGCCACCATCGGCGGCCTGCGGTACGGGGAGCTGCGCCGGCCCTCCCGGGCCGTGGGGGCCGTGCTCGACGCCTCGGCCTTCCACCCGAACCATTCGGCCCGCGACCACCTGCGGATCTACTGCACGATGGGCGGCCACCCGGCGGGCCGCGTGGACGAGCTGCTGGAGCGGCTCGGCCTCGCGGGCGCGGCGCGCCGCAGGACGCGGACGTTCTCCACGGGCATGAAGCAGCGGCTGAGCCTGGCGACGGCGCTGCTGGGCGATCCGCGGGTGCTGCTGCTGGACGAGCCGAGCAACGGGCTCGACCCGGAAGGCATCGCCTGGCTGCGCACGTTCCTGCGGGAGCTCGCCGCCGAGGGGCGCACGGTCCTGGTGTCGAGCCATGTGCTCAGCGAGGTCCAGCAGATCGTGGACGACATCGTGATGATCCGGCGCGGCCGGCTCGTCGCGGCCGGGCCGCTCGCCGAGATGGAGCGCTTCCGGCCCTCGACGGTGCTGGTCCGCTCACCCGACGCGGAACCGCTGAAGAAGCTGCTACTGAAGGGCGATCCGGAGCGCGGCGCCGCGAGCCAGGTCGAGTCCGGGCAGAACGGGGCGCTGCGCGTCCACGGGCTGACCACGGAGCAGGTCGCCGATCTGGCGTCGGCAGCGGGACTGCGGGTGTACGAACTGGCGACCGAGGAGACCAGCCTGGAGCAGTTGTTCTTCGAACTGACCGGGGACAGCGAGGGGGACGCTCGATGAACGCGTTGATCAAGGCGGAGTTCCACCGGCTGACGGCGACCCGGCTGTGGCTGTGGGCGCTGGTGGCGGCCCTGCTCCTGGGCGGCGGTCTGGTCGGGGTGATGACCGCGGTCGGCCCCGAGAACTTCTCGCCGCCCATGCCCGGCCTGGAAACACGGGAGGGCGTGCTCTCCGTCATAGGGATGCTCGGCTTCACCGTGTTCGTCCCGGCGGCGCTGGGCACGATGGCGATGACGTCGGAGTACCGCCACCGGACGGCGACGTACACCTTCCTCTTCGCGCCGCAGCGCTGGCAGGTGCTCACGGCCAAGCTGGTCACGTACGGCGTGGCCGGCATGGTGTACGGGCTGGTGCTCACCGGCAGCGCGGCCGCGGGGTTCTTCGGGGCGCTCGCCGCCCGGGGCGTCACCCCCGGTGTCGGCACGGGGACGGTGCTGGCGCTGCTGCTGCGGCTGGCGGTCACGATGGCGGTCTACACGCTGCTGGGGGTCGCGATGGGGGCGCTGATCCGCAATCAGATCGTCGCCCTCGCGGTGGTGATCGGCTACCTCTACATGGGTGAGCTGATCCTGATGATGATCCCGGGCGTCAACCTGCTCTACCCGCTGCTGCCCGGTGGCGCGACGGCCTCCCTGACCAGCTTCACCTACATCGCGGACGCGCTGGCCGACGAACTGGCCACCAGTCCGGTCTCGCTGCTCTCGCCGGTCGGCGGCGGGCTGCTGCTGGCGGGGTACGCGCTCGTCGCGGCGGCCGTGGCCGTGCTCGTACCGATGCGGCGGGACGTGGTCTGACCGACGGGACGGGGCTCTCATGGCCCGCGGCTCCGAAAACGCGGGAGCGGGTGTCCCGGACTGCACTCCGGAACACCCGCGGTGGATCACACGCGATGGATCTCACGCAATGGAGCTCAGGCGGTGGTTCCCGCCCGATGGGTCAGGCGGGAACACCGGCCGGCCTCGCCGGTACCGCCGCGGCGCCGTCCATCTCCCGGATGAGGCTGGCGGGCCTCATGTCCGTCCAGTTCTTCTCCACGTAGTCGAGGCAGGCCTGGCGGCTCTCCTCGCCGAAGACGACCGTCCAGCCGTCCGGGACACTGGCGAACGTGGGCCACAGCGAGTGCTGGTTCTCGTGATTGACCAGTACGTAGAAGGAGCCGTTGTCGTCGTCGAACGGGTTCTCCATGAGTTTCCCTTCCCTCATGTCCGGGTTCCGGTGTCACCCCGGCCCCCGCGGCATGGTCTCCCAGCCGCTTCCGCCGGTTCAAACTGTTTTACCTGGGGCCGAAGCCTCCCCAGGCGGAACCTGTGATTCGGTGTGTGGATGCGGATATGCGTCGTGCGGCCACGTCCGGTTCAGCCGCGCTGTGCGAAGAATTCGAGCAGCGCGGCATTGACCCGGTCGGGGCGTTCCAGGTAGCCGTAATGCCCGGCGTCCTCGATCTCCGTATAACGGGATCCCGGGATCGCGTCGGCGACTTCACGGCTGAAATGCGGGGGCAGTACGAGATCGTCGGCGAATCCGACGACCAGGCACGGTGTGGTGATCCGCCGGTAGGCGGGGAGCCGGTCGGAGGTGATGTCGATGTCGAGCTGCGCCCGGTAGCCGGGGAGCCGGGAGGCCGGGGCGACCTCGAAGATGTCCAGCCAGTCCTGAATCTCCTTGTCCTCGCGGAGGGTCGCGGGCGACAGGTTCTGCAGGGCGCGCAGGGTGGCCCCGTACAGCGGTGTCATCGTGCCGCCGCCGTCGTGGAACTCGCGCTCCGCCCGTGCGTGGGCCCGGCGCATGAAGTCCGTTCTGCCCCGCGTCGCCATCAGCACCACCTGGCTGATCAACTCCGGCCGTGCCAGGCAGAGTTCCTGGGCGACATGGGCGCCGAGGGAGGTACCGACGAGCCGGCACGGGCCGAGGCCGAGATGGTCGATGAGCCCGGCCGTGTCCGCCACCAGGTCGTCGATGGTGAAGCCGTCGGCGCAGGCGTCGGTCGGGGGGATGCCGCGGTTGTCGAAGGTGATCACCCGGTAGCCGGCCGACCGCAGGGCGGGCACCTGGTGCAGGTGCCAGGACCGGCCGCCCGCTCCGGAGCCCATCACCATCACCACCGGTTCGCCCTGCCCGGTGTCCTCGTAGCTGAGACTGATTCCGTTGATACGTGCGCTCGGCACAGCCGTCCCTCTCCGTCCTGTTCCGTTCCGCCGGTTCCCGCCACCGGTGGCGCCGCTGTCAGTCCTGCCGCCAGTACGCGCCGAACAGCGCGGCCTCGTCGGGGACGCGCTCGGGTATGGGGCGGGAGACCGTCGTGTGATTGAGGAAGTGCCGCCAGGTGACATTGCCCGCCACGCTCGAACCGCCCCAACTCCCGGCGGAAAGCGTGGTGGTGAAGGGCACGCCGCTGGCGAAGCCGCCGGTGTTGGTCATGGTCGACTGGTTCACCACGACCCGGCAGTGCGTGACCTCCTCGGCCAGCCGCAGCACCCGGTCGGCGCGGGTCGTGTGGACGGCGCAGCTGTGGCCGAGGCCGCACCGCCGCGAGATGGACTGGACGAGGCGTACGGCTTCGTCGTACTCGGTGTAGACGGAGAGGGTGAGGAGGGGGGAGATCTTCTCCCGCAGGACCGCCGTGTCCCGCCAGGGGTCGGCGCAGCGCACGACGAGTACGGTCACCTTCTCCGCCGTGCCGAGGTCGATGCCGGCGGCCCGCGCGATCTCGACGGCCGGCCGGCCGATCATCTCCCGGTTGAGCGCGGTGCCGTCCGGCCACAGCAGCCGGGCCAGCCGGTCCGCCTCGGCCTCGTCGCAGAGGTGGGCGCCCGCGCGGGCCAGGCCCTGCTCGAAGGCGGCGGCGACGGAGCGGTGGACGAGCACATTGCTCTCCGACGAGCAGGAGGTGCCGTTGTTGAACCCGGCCCCGTGCTGGATCTTCTCCACCGCGTCGTCCAGGTCCGCGGTCTCGTCGACGATGACGGTGGGGTTGCCGACGCCGGCGCCGATGGCGGGCGTACCGCTGCGGTAGGCGCGGCGTACGGTGCCGGAGCCGCCGATGGCGACGACGGAGTCGGCGGCGGACATCAGCAGGCTCCCCGCCTCCCGGCCGGCCTCGGGCAGGCAGATCAGCAGGTCGGGCGGGGCCCCGACGCCGGCGAGCGCGGCCCGCATGACCTCCACCGTGGCCCGGGCGCTGCGGTGGGCGCGGGGGTTGGGGCTGAAGACGGCCGCGTTACGGGTCTTCAGCATGGGCAGCGCGTTGCAGATGATGCCGGGGGCCGGGGCCGTCGCGGGGCTGGCGACGGCGATGACGCCGAGTGGTTTGGCGATCCTGACGAGCCCGAGCTCCGGCTCCTCCTCGACCACACCGACGGTGCGCGCGCCGTGCAGGTCGTGCAGGATGCCGAGCACCCGTCGGCGGTGCAGGGTGTACAGGTCCTCGACGTCGCCGAGCCGGGTCTCCCGGTGGCTCAGGCGCGCGAGGCGGCGCGCTGTCTCCTCGCGGTAGCAGTGCCATCCGACGGCCGTGACGGCCCGGTCGGTGTCGGCCTGCGACCATGACGCCGCTTCCGCCTGGGCCGCTCTGGCCCTGCGGACGGCTTCCTCCACGGATTCGCTGATCACAGCTACTCCTCTACGGCGGTCGCTGAGAGGCGGCCCCTGGAGCACAGTGACGCGCCTTCATCCCGGCAGGCCGTCCAGCAACTCCCGACCTCCCGCAGAGAACTTCACGTTCCTGCCCGGGCAGCGTAACCATCCGGATTCGGCCGTCACCACAGTTTCTGTTGTGGGCAAAAGGCCCCGGTATCGGACCCTGGTGTCATGCTTCCGTGTCCGTGTCCGTGTCCGGGCCCGGGCCCGTGTCCGGGCCCGGTGTCGGACTCGGTGTCGGGCCCCGTGTTCCGGCGCGCGGAAAAGCCGCGGAATCAACGGACTTCCCGTGATTCCGCGGCTCTCGCGCACCGCACCTCTCAGGCGCCGACCCAGCCGTGGGCGCGTGCCAGATCGAGGACGCGGGCCCTGACCCGCTTGATCTGGTCGGCCGTCAGCGTGCCGTCCGCCTCCAGCAGTGCCTCGGTGAGTTCGCCGCGCAGAGTGGCGGCGGTCGGCCCGGCGCCGTCCGCCGTCTGGTACGTCACGGCGCTCGACGCCGGGTCGCGCTCCGGGCGGCGCTGCGCGGACTGGTGGATGAGGCGGATCTCCGACGCCTTGGGCCCCTTGTCCCCCATCTCGACGAAGAACTCGACCTCGCGGCCGGCCTGGTAGAGGTACTTCTCGTCCAGCAGGTCGTTCGCGTGCATGAACACGTCGTCACCTCCCTCGTTCGGGATGATGAACCCGTACCCACGCGTCTCGTCGAACCGCTGGATCTTGCCTGTCCTCAGCACAACCGCACCTCCACGCGAACCAATACCTCATACACCTGTACACCTCGTACGGCCCGTGACCCGGCAGCCACCGCGGAGACGGAAAGCGGAATGCGCGGACGGAAGCGCAGACGGAAGCGGCAGCGGGGGCGGCGAGACACGAGCCGGCGGGCGGCCCGACCGGGCCGCCCGGCCAGGATGGTACGCCGCGCCCCCCGCGCGCCGCACCTGAAGAATTCATGATCCTGGCAGTGAATCGGCCATGGGGCCCGGGGGAACGCGGCACTGTCCGCGCGGCTCCGCTCGTGGCACCGTCGGCGGGGAGTCTGGATCGTCGTGGGGTGACCACCGCACGCCTTACCCGGCGTGGCCGCTCCTGACACCAACACGAAGGATCCGCGCACACGGCACTGCCGCCGGGGTTCGTCCGGCGTACGGGGCAGGCGGGCGGCGCACCCACCGCGAACCGGTGGGTGTACGCCGGCCGCACGCCCATGGCGCGGGTCCGCCACTCAGCAACGGGGGCTACACATATGCAGAGAATCCATTTCACCGCCGCGGATCTCGCCCGCACACGGCTGCAGAGCACACTGGGGCCGGTCGCCGAGGGGATCTTCGCGCTCGGGGTGCTCACGCAGTCGCGCAACGCGGACTACGCCCGCTGGCGCGGGGACGTACTGGGCCGGCTGCGGGAGACGTCCTCGCTGAACCGGCCGCTGGTTCCGCTGCTCCGCGCCCTCAAGGCGCCGGACGACCTGCTGTTCCTGCTCGACTCCTCACCGAACGCCGACGCCTCGGTGCTCGCCGCGCTCTCCCTCACCCGTACGGATCTGACCCGGCTGGCCGTGGACATGTGGCGGGCGGGCGTCGCACCGTACTGGGACCGCGTCCTGGAGCGTCTCGACAGTGAGTGCGACGCGCACGGGCGGATCGCGATGACGGGCGGTGTGGAGCAGTTGCTGGCCACGCTGCACCCGCGGATCGTGTGGAACCCGCCGGTGCTGGAGATCCACGACGGTCTGGAGTGCGAGGTCCATCTCAAGGGGCAGGGGCTGCTGCTGACCCCCTCGACGTTCCTGCCGGGGAGCGTCGGCCGGATCATCAGGTCGGAGCGGGACAGCGATCAGCCGGCGCTGGTCTTCGCCGTACCGTCCGATGTCTCGGGCCTGTTCGCGCTGCCGGACGAGCCCGATGTGACCGGCGGACAGGCGCTGAGCGCGCTCGTGGGCCAGACCCGGGCGGCGGCGCTGCGTGCCCTGACCAACACGTGTACGACGAGTCAGCTCGCCGCGCGGCTGGGCGTGTCGCCCGGGAGCGCGAGCCAGCACGCCTCCGTGCTGCGGGAGTCGGGGCTCATCACGACACGTCGGGTACGGAACTGCGCGCTGCACTCGGTGACGCCGCTCGGCATGGCGCTGCTGGGCGGCCGGCTGCGCACCCCGGTCCCCGCGCAGCGGCTCGCCCCGCGCCCGGCGTCGGTGAACTGACCCCCGGGTTCCGATCGGTCCGGGGTGTTCTCGCGGACAGCGCACTTCCCCGCCGGATGCCAGATGTTTCGGCATCCGGCGAATCGCTGTGCCGGATCCGTGAAATCTTCATGGAGGCGCGGTGATCGGGGGACTGTCCGGTCGCCACCGCCGCTGCGGAGAATCGCTGCGGCGGCAGCTGAGCCGTGAGCAGGACCCACAGCAGGAACCGACAGCGGAAACTGAGCGTACGAACGAAAGGGGAACGATCGTAATGAGCAGTGCCATGACCTCCCACCCGCGGTCCGACAGCCCGGCGGCCGGTGGACGGCTGCTGATCATCGAGGACCTCGACACGGTGCCGGAGCAGGCGACCGCCCTGTTCAGCATCTGCATCGCCGCCGCGCCCGTCGCGCCCGCGGCCGGAGAGCGCGAGCAGCTCCAGGCATGACCGCGGCAGGGGGGCACGGGCCCGGGTCCGCCGCGCGGGACGGGGCGCGCCTGGGGTTCAAGAGCCATCTGCGCGCCACGGTCGTCCCCGGTGAGGCGGTGTATCTCGTCTCCCAGCGCGGGGTCACCGCCCTCCGCGGGGCCCCCGCGGAGGTGCTGGTGCCGTTGCTGGACGGGACGCGTGGCCCGGCGGAGGTGGTGCGGGACGCGACGCCCGCGCTGACCGCGGAGGAGGCCCGCGCCTCGCTGCGGGCCCTCGACGCGGCGGGGCTGCTCCGGCTCCGTACGCCCGGCGCGGACGGTCCGGCCGCGCCCCCCTGTCCGGATCCGGCGGCCGGCGCCTTCTGGGAGCTCGCCGGCGCCGACGGTGACCGGGCCCTGGCCGCACTGGCCGGGGCCTCGGTCCTGCCGGTCTCGCTGATCCGCGGCCGTACGGCCTGGGCGTCCGAGCTGGCCTCGGCCTGCCGGGCCTCGGGGCTGGGCGTCGCCGCGTCGGACGCCGAAGCGGACTTCTCGCTCGTCCTGTGTGACGACTATCTCGCGCCGGGGCTCGCCGAGGTCGACGCACGGCAGCGCGCGGCGGGCACGCCGTGGCTGCCGGTCCGGCTGGGTTCCGCGGCCCTGTGGGCGGGGCCGGTGTTCCGCCCGCACGACGGCCCCTGCTGGCAGTGTCTGGCGTCGCGGCTCCGGGGTCACCGGTACGCCGAGTGGCCGCTGCAGCGGGCGCTCGGGCTCGCGGGCCCGCCGGAGCGGCCGTACGCGACCCTGGCCGCGGGCCGGTCCGTCGCCGTACAGCTCGCCGTCCTGGAGGCCGCGAAGTGGCTGGCCGGGGTACGGGGGCCGACGCACGACGCGGTGAACACACTGGACACACTGACGCTCGCCACCACGGCCCATCCCGTGGCGCGGCTGCCGCAGTGCCCCGCGTGCGGGGACCCCGCGCTGACGGCCCGGCGGATCGAGCGGCCGTTCGTCCCCGTGTCGCGCCCGAAGGCGGTGGACGGCCTGGGCGGCCACCGCGCCCTGACGCCCGCCGAGATGCTGGCCCGCCACGGCCGTCTGGTCGACCCGGTCACCGGGATCGTCAAGGAGATCCGCCGGGCGCCGGGCTCCCCCGGCTTCGTGAACTCCTTCCTCTCCGGCCAGAATCTGGCGATGCGCAGCGGCACCCTGGCCGGGCTGCGCGCCGGACTGCGCGCGCTGAGCGGCGGCAAGGGCCTGACCGACACGGAGGCCAGGACCAGCGCGCTGTGCGAGGCGGTGGAGCGGTACAGCGGGACCCGGCAGGGCGACGAGCCGGTCGTACGCGACTCGTTCCGCGCCCTGGGCTCCGTGGCCGTACATCCCAACGCCTGTCAGTTGTTCGACGAGCGCCAGTTCGAGGACCGGGAGCGGTGGAACGCGGGCGGCTCGCGCCTGCATTACGTACCGCCGCGCTTCGACGAGGACCGCCCCACCGACTGGACGCCGGTGTGGTCGCTGACCGGCGGGACCCGGCGGCTGCTGCCGACCTCCATGCTGTACTTCGACGAGGAGGAGACGCCGGACGGCCTGTGGGCCGACTCCAACGGGAACGCCGCCGGCAGCAGCCCCGAGGACGCTGTGGTGCAGGGGTTCCTGGAGTTGGTGGAGCGGGACGCGGTGGCCCTGTGGTGGTACAACCGCACCCGGCAGCCCGGGGTCGATCTGGACGCCTTCGACGAACCGTACATCGAGCGGCTGCGCGCCGGTTACCGGTCGGTGAACCGTACGGTGTGGGCGCTCGATCTCACCTCGGACCTCGGGATCCCGGTGATCGCGGCGCTGTCGCGGCGCACCGACAAACCGGCCGAGGACATCCTGTTCGGCTTCGGCGCGCACTTCGACCCGCGGGTGGCGCTGCGCCGGGCGCTGACGGAAATGGGCCAACTGCTGCCGCTGGTGAGCGCGGTGACGGCCGACGGGGCCGGATACCGGGTCGACGATCCCGACCCGCTGGACTGGTGGCGCGGGGCGACGGCCGCCAACCGGCCCTACGTACGGGCGGATCCGGCGGCGCCGGCCCGTACCCCGCGGGACTGGCCGTACACGCCGGCCGGCGATCTGCTCGACGATGTGTCCGCCATCACGGAGTTGGTGCGTTCGCACGGGATGGAACTCCTGGTGCTGGACCAGACCAGGCCGGACCTGGATCTTCCTGTTGTGAAAGTTGTCGTGCCGGGTCTGCGCCATTTCTGGCCGCGTTTCGCCCCTGGCAGGCTCTACAACACACCGGTTCTGCTGGGCAGACGCGCGGAACCAACTCCCTTTGGGGAGTTGAACCCAACACCGCTCTTCGTCTGAGACGTGGACCGGCTCACACCGCTTCGCATCACTTATCGTTGTTTTAGTCCCGGCGCCCTACGATCTCAGCACATCCTTCACGCAGATCACCTACGCTCTTCACGTAGCACGGAGGTTCGACGGGGAAGGCTGCGAAGACACTCGATCATGCGAAGTAGCGACGACAGATCCACGGAAGAAGTCCAGCCGGGGGAATGGGACGGGGCGGCGGGCGCCCCGGTCGACCCTCCGGATCTGCCGGCTCCCAAGCTGGCCCGCACCATTCTCACCATCGCACTTCTCGGCTATCTGAGCGTGACCGTCATCAATCTGCTGAGTGCGCCGCACAGCAGGCTGTCCCTGACCATGTCCCTCGTCGGCCTGTTACTCATCTTCGTCATCCAGCTGCGGCACTCCAGCGCCCGGGCGCGGCAGGCACCCGCCTGGCAGAGAGCACTGACGCTGGGGGCGCAGGCGCTGCTGACGTATCTTCCGATCGCGGTGTTCCACTCCCAGTGGGGGGCGATGGCCGGCTTCTTCGCCGGATCGCTGCTGCTCCTCCTGCCGCCCCGCCAGGCATGGCCGGCCTACGGAGCGGTCGGGGTCACGATGCTGATCCCCCCGGCCATCGACGGCCTCCCCGTGCGGGAGGCCTTCTATTTGTGCCAGTCGACGCTGCTGACCGGGCTGGTGGTGTACGGGCTCTCCCGGATGGCCGAGCTGGTCAAGGCGCTGCACGACACGCGGGTCGAGCTGACGCGGATGGCCGTCACCCAGGAACGGCTGCGGTTCGCACGGGATCTGCACGACCTGCTCGGTTACAGCCTCTCCGCGATCACGCTGAAGAGCGAGCTGATCCACCGGCTGGTGCCCACGCACCCGCGCCGGGCGATGGAGGAGATCAACGAGGTCCTGTCCATCTCGCGGCAGTCGCTCGCCGATGTCCGCACCGTCGCCAGCGGGCTGCGCGGCATGTCCCTGGAGCAGGAGCTCGGTTCGGCCCGGTCGCTGCTGACGGCGGCCGATGTGACGGTGCACGCGGAGATCCGCCTCGGCAGGATCAGCCAGCAGGTCGACACCGTACTGGCCGCCGTGGCGCGCGAGGCGATCACCAATCTGCTGCGGCACTCACGCGCCGGGGTCTGCGAGATCGAGGCGGTCCTGGAGGGTGGTCTCGTCCGGCTCTCCGTCTCCAACGACGGAGTGGACCCGTCGTACCGCGACACCTCACCGCACAGCGGCAGCGGTCTGGGCAATCTGCAGACCCGGCTGAAGGCGGTGTCCGGCACCCTCTCCGTCTTCCGGGGGGCCGACGGCACATTCGAACTGGTGGCCGAAGCCCCGGCCCAGCTCATCCGGGGGCTGCCCGAGGTGGACGACGACGTCTATGCGCGGGGCTCCGCGGCCTGACCGCCGCCCGGACGCGCCCGCTGCCCCACGACCCGATCCGAGGAGGTGCACCTCATGGCGATACGCATCCTGCTGGCCGAAGACATGAACATGGTCCGCGGCGCCCTCGTGGCGCTGCTGAATCTGGAGGGCGATCTCGATGTCGTCTGCGAGGTCGAGCGCGGCGACCAGATCCTGACGGCCGCGCTGGAACACCGTCCGGACATCGCCGTCATCGACATCGACCTGCCCGGGATCGACGGCCTGACCGCGGCGAGCCGGCTGCGCGAGTGCCTGCCGGAGTGCCGGACGCTGATCCTGACCAGCCTCGGCCGGCCCGGCACGCTGCGGCGCGCTCTGTCCGCCCATGTGTCGGGCTATCTCCTCAAGGACGCCCCGCCGCAGGAACTGGCCACCGCGGTACGGCGGGTGGTGGCGGGTCACCGGGTGATCGACCCTCAGCTCGCGCTCTCCGCGTGGGACGGCGCCGAGACCCCGCTGACCGAGCGGGAGACGGAGGTGCTGCGGCTGGCCGCGGAGGGCTCGGAGGCGGGCGAGATCGCCAAGGCGCTCCACCTCTCCCCCGGCACCGTACGCAACTACCTGACCACCATCGTGGCCAAGCTCAACGCGCGCAACCGGGTGGACGCGATCAGGATCGCACAGGCAGCCGACTGGCTGTTGTGACATCGGGGTCGTCGACCGGGGCCGCCATCCCGGCGGCGGCGAGATAGTCGACGATGCCCTGGGTCACCTCACGGGGCAGCGGCAGCGCCTCCGAGAGCGCGTCCGGTGTCACGGGCCAGGCCAGCAGGGCTGCCACGAGCGCCGCCTCCGGGCGGTGCAGCACCACCCGGAACGGGGAGAACTCCGACTCCAGCGCGAACCCGGCGTCCTCCACGGTGAGCGACACCCCGCGCGGCATCCGGACGGGCCGCCGGGGCGGCAGCCGTACGGGGGTGAAGCGGGCGGGCCGGGAGACCGGGCAGACGGAGAGCAGCGGCCCGCCGAGATCGTCCACCCCCAGGGTGCGGACCACGAGATGGGAGAGCCGGTCGAGCACGGGCAGCAGAACGAAGTAGACACACCCCTGGGGCATCGAGCCGCCGGGCAGCGGTTCGAGGTTCGCCAGCAGGACGGGCCCGAGCTGCATGCGCCGCAGCGCCTCGCGCACCACCGGCGGGGCGTCGCCGATCCGCTCGGTCCCCCAGGGCCCGGTCAGGACGAGCCCCTCATCGCCGGCCCCGCTCTCCATCACGACGTCGACGTCTTCGCTCAACGACCAGAGATTCACCGTTCTGTGCTCGTCCGCCTTTCTCAACGCTGCCCCTTGTTCTGATACGGCCATGCCACGTACCGAGCAGTATCCGGTGCCTGCCTCGCCCGCGTGCAGCGAAGAACTCACGAATGAGACGTGGAGATTTCACGCGGAAAACACAGCGCGGCGGCTTGCGGAATGACGTACGGAGCGAATCTGTTGCCCCGGTATGGACGCAGAGAGAGCAGAGACCGGAACAGCGGGGACGGGGAGCGGTGGCCCCGCGGGCGCGCGGCCGGAGGACGGACCCGGCGCGGGCGCGCGGCCCGGGGACGGGCCCGGCGATCCGGCGACGATCCGCGAGATCCTGCGGCGCGGCGGCGACACCTGGGCCGTCGTGGGCCTGTCCGCCAACACCTCCCGGGCCGCCTACGGTGTCGCCGCGGTGCTCCAGCGCTACGGCAAGCGCGTCGTACCGGTGCACCCCAAGGCCGAGACGGTGCACGGCGAGCGGGGGTACGCCTCGCTCGCGGACATCCCCTTCCCCGTGGACGTGGTGGACGTCTTCGTCAACAGCCGGCTGGCCGGAGCGGTCGCGGACGAGGCGGTCGCCATCGGGGCGAAGGCCGTCTGGTTCCAGCTCGGGGTGATCGACGAACAGGCGTACGAGCGGACTCGGGCGGCCGGGCTCGCCATGGTGATGGACCGCTGCCCCGCGATCGAGATCCCGCGGCTCGGCTGAGAGCCACCACCCGCCGGGAGCCGCCCGTGTGTTCCTCGGGGAAGTCCACCCGGATTGCCCTGCTTTGCGGTGACCCCGCGCCCGCACCGCACGGTCCCGCGTGACTCACCCCTCCGGCCTCACACGCCACCGGACCATCAGGCATCACATGGCCAGTTGGCCGAAAATAAATGAAACGCAATCGAGACAACACCGCGCGAGGAAACGTTCAACCGCCCGAACCTGACACACGAGTGCCCCTTCACTGCGTGATTGCCCCTTATGGAACAGCCCTTAACGATCAAAACTCTGTACCATACCGGCCTTACGCAACGGGCTACTTCGGGACGAAGTCGCCCGTTGCGTGGGCTCGGGGGCACCCTGAGTGCTTCGCCGTTGCCTTCCGTGGTTAGCATGAGCGCCACATGTGGTGCGGAAGATCACCGTCCCCATCGGTGTCAGATCCCGCCCATGCGGCCGAAGCCCGCAGGTCGGCCGGTCTGTTCCCCCCCGCACTCAAGTACCGAGGGACCGCGGAATGTCAGTGCCTGTCGCCCCCAGCCCGCACCGCATACCCACGGAGCGGTCGTTGTCGCTCGCCGTTCCGCTGGCCTTGCTGGTGGTGGCCGGCGCCGCCGGAGGAGCGGTCGCCGCCACGGCTCCGGACCCGGCGCGCGCCTGGGTGGCCGCCACCGTCGCCGTCGCCTGGGTCTGCCTCACCGCCGCCGTCGTCACCGCCGCCCTGCTGCTGCGCCGGGCGCGCCGCGCCGCCGCCGCGGCGCACGACGGGAGCAGAACCACGGAGACACAGCTCGCCCAGACCGGCGCCGACGCCGCGCACCTGCTGAACGTCACACTCCCCGCGGTCGTCAAGAAGCTCCGTGAGGGCGCGAGCGCCCAGGAGACCTTCGCGACCACGCCGCCGCCGTCCGACCCGCAACTCCGCCGGATCCTGGAGACGTTCACCGGCGAGATAGCCGCCGCGGAGGCGCGCGCGGCCCGGGCGGCCGCCGAAAGCGAGACCGCCGTCGCCCAGTTGACCAAGGCGGCCGACGAACTCGACCTGCTCACCGGCAAGACGCTCCCCGACGCGCTCTCCGGACTGCGCTCGGGCGGCTCCGCCGACACCGTCCTCTCCGGCGTCGTGCCGCCCACCGATCCCCGGCTGCGCGTCCTGGTGGACGCCGTGGTCCGGGAGTTCGCGACCAGTGAGCGCCGTGCCGCGGCGGCCCAGGCGGCGAGCGCCAAGGCGCTGAGCCGGGTCCAGGCCAAGGCCGTGTCCATGCTGGCCGACCTGCGCGAGATGCAGGACCGGCACGGCGAGGACGTCTTCGGTGATCTCCTCAAGCTCGACCACAACACCTCGCAGCTCGGGCTGCTCACCGACCGGCTCGCCCTGCTGATGGGCGGGCGCGCGAGCCGCGCCTGGAACAAGCCGATCGGCATGGAGTCGATCCTGCGCGGCGCGGTCGGCCGTATCGCCGCCTACCAGCGGGTCAGGCTGCACTGCTCCAGCAACGCCGCGATCGCCGGATTCGCCGCCGAGCCCGTGATGCACCTGCTCGCCGAACTGATGGACAACGCGGCGAACTTCTCGCCGCCGATCGACGAGGTCCACGTCTACGTCGAGGAGCGCACGGCCGGCGTCGTCGTGACCATCGAGGACAGCGGCCTGAAGATGGCCGCCGCCGCGATGCGCCGCGCCGAGGAGTCCGTCTCGGGGCGGGTGACCGACCTCGCGATGCTGCAGGGCACCCGGCTCGGTCTGGCCGTCGTGGGCCGACTGGCCGACAAGTACCGCATCAGCGTCAACTTCCGGCCCTCGTCGCGCGGTGGCACGGGCGTCGTCGTCCTCTTCCCGCCGCAGCTCATGGCCCAGCAGCGCGGCATGGCGCCCGAGCAGTCGCTGCGCCGTCCGGCACCGGAGGCGACCGTGCCCTCCCCCGCCGCCCCGCCCGCCGCCCCGCCCGTCACCTCCGCCACACCGCCCCCGCCGGTACCGACGTCCACGGCGTGGCCGGTGCTGCCCTCCCCGTCCGCCCCGGCCGACGGCCCCCGTGTCGCGACACCGGGCGGCCTGCCCGTGCGCCCGCCGGGCCGCACCATGGCCGCGGCCGACCGCGGCCGGACGCACTCGGAGCCTCAGCCCCCGGCGCCGCAGCCGGAACGCCGCGACGTGGGTGCCCGGTTCGGCGCCTTCCACCGGGCCCGTAACGCCGCTGACGCCCCGTCCGGCGAGGAGACCGGCACGCGACAGGACGGCGACTCCGGCGACACCCGCGCCCCCGGCACTCCCGGAACGCCCGACGTCCCCGGCACCCCCGGCACTCCGGACACGCCCCCCTCCCCCGGCACTCCGGCCGGATAGCACCGCGCCCACCCCGCACGGCGCCCGGGGCATCGGCGCCCTCATCCCCATCCGGAACGTGAGATCGGAGGCACGGACGGGCAGGTGACCGGAAGACCGGATCCCTCTCGTCCCACGCACACCATGCAGACCACAGACAACAGCCTGACCTGGCTCCTCGAGAACCTGTTGGAGCGCACCCCCGGCACCCGGCATGCCCTCGTGCTCTCCCGCGACGGACTGAAGCTCTGCTGGAGCCGTCACCTCACCCTCGACCAGGCCGACCAGTTGTCCGCCATCTGCTCCGGCATCCAGGCGCTCGCGCAGGGCGCCTCGGTGGAGTTCGGCAGCGGCAGCGGCGGCGTACGCCACTCGATGACGGAGTTCCACGGCGGGCTCCTGTTCATCGTCGAGGCCGGCGACGGAGCGCACCTGGCGGTCGTCGCCGAGGACGGCGCCGACCCCGGTGTGGTGGGCCATCAGATGAGCGAGCTGGTCGAACAGATCGGTGAGCATCTGCGGGCGGAACCGCGCACACCCGCCCAGGGCAGCGCGCACTCATGATCAGGCGGCCCGTCGACACCGGGGACCCCGACCGGCTGTACACCGTCACCGGTGGCCGCAGCCGGGCCGACGACGACACGTTCGACCTGGTCACCCTGATCGTCAGCGAGTGCCAACCGACCGCGGGGATGCAGTCGGAGCACGTGCGGATCCTGGAGCTGTGCCGCCATCCCATGGCCCTCGTCGAGATCTCCGCCGACCTGCGGCTGCCCGTGACGGTGGTACGGATCCTCCTCGGCGATCTCCTCGCGACGGGCCGCATCACCGCCAGACACCCGCGCACGGCGCGCTCCGCCGACCTTCCCGACTCCGCTCTCCTGAAGGAGGTGCTCCTTGGACTCCGCAACCTCTGAGCTGCCGGCGCGTACCCCGCTGAGCGACGCCGCAGAGACCGGCCTGAAGATCGTCATCGTGGGCGGCTTCGGCGTCGGCAAGACCACCCTGGTCCGCTCCGTCAGCGAGATAAGACCGCTCAACACCGAAGAGGTCATGACGCAGGCCGGGGTCGGCGTCGACGAGACCGCCGGGCTGACCACGAAGACGACCACGACCGTCGCCTTCGACTTCGGCCGCATCAGCCTCAACGACCGCATGGTGCTCTACTTGTTCGGGGCACCGGGCCAGGAGCGGTTCTGGTTCCTGTGGGACCGGCTCTTCTCCGGCACGCTGGGCGCGGTCGTTCTGGTCGACACCCGGCGGATGAGCGAGTCCTGGTACGCCATCGACCGGCTCGAACACCACCGGACTCCCTTCGTGGTGGCCGTCAACCGGTTCGACGACGACGCCTCGGCGTTCTCGCTGGACGAGATCCGCCAGGCCCTCTCGCTGCCGGAGCACGTGCCGCTGATCGACTGCGACGCGCGGGTCCGCTCCTCCGGCAAGAACGTCCTGATCACCCTCGTGGACCACCTCTACGAACTGGCCATGGCCCGGGAGATGACACCATGACCGACCCCGCAGGACCTGTCGAGGGACAGGCCCCGCCACCCGGCTGCCCCGCGCACGCGGGCGGCGCCGTACGGCTGGGCGGCCTCGAATACCAGCAGACGCCGTCCCAGCTCTACCGTGCCCTGCGCACGGAGCACGGCGCGGTCGCGCCCATCCTGCTCGACGGCGACATCCCCGCCTGGCTGGTGCTCGGCTACGCCGAGGTCTCCTACGTCACCGGCCACGACGAGCTGTTCGCCCGGGACTCACGCCGCTGGAACCAGTGGCCGAACATCCCCGCCGACTGGCCGCTCATGCCGTTCGTCGGCTACCAGCCCTCGCTGCTGTTCACCGAGGGCGCCGAGCACCAGCGGCGCGCCGGAGTGATCACGGAGGCGCTGGAGGCGGTGGACCAGTTCGAACTCGCCCACACCTGCCGGGCGATCGCCGAGGGGCTCATCGACGCGTTCGCCGGCAGCGGCCAGGCCGAGCTGATGGCCTCGTACGCGCACGCGCTGCCGATGCGCGCGGTGGTCCAGCTCTGCGGGATGCCCGTCGGCGGCGTGGACACCGAGGATCTCGTACGGGACCTGCGGATCTCGCTGGACGCCCCCGAGGACGACGACCCGGTCGCGGCCTACCTGCGGGTGCAGGACCGCATGGAGCGGCTCGTCAAGGAGAAGCGGAACAGCCCCGGCACCGATGTCACGTCGCGGATGCTGGCCCACCCGGCCGGGCTGACGGACGAGGAGGTCGTCCAGGACCTGATCACCGTCATCGCCGCGGCGCAGCAGCCGACGGCCAACTGGATCTGCAACTCGCTGCGGCTGCTGCTGACCGACGACCGGTTCGCGCTGAACGTGTCGGGTGGCCGGCTCAGTGTCGGGCAGGCGCTCAACGAGGTGCTGTGGCTGGACACCCCGACACAGAACTTCGTCGGCCGGTGGGCGGTGCGGGACACGCAGCTCGCCGGGCGGCAGATCAAGGCGGGCGACTGTCTGGTCCTCGGCTTCGCGGCGGCCAACACCGATCCGCAGATCTGGCCCGAGGGGCATGTCGGGGCGGAGAACTCGGCGCACCTCTCGTTCAGCAACGGTGAGCACCGCTGCCTCTACCCGGGGCCGCTGCTCGCGGACGTCATCGCCCGTACGGCGGTCGAGACGCTGCTGGAGCGGCTGCCGGACGTGGTGCTGGCCGTGGAGCCGCACGAGCTGACCTGGCGGCCGTCGGTCTGGATGCGCGGGCTGACCGCGCTGCCGGTGAGCTTCACGCCGGTGGTGCAGTAACCGACCGCGCGGGGCGACGGCTTGTGCCGTACGGACCGATGCGCGGGTACGTACCGATGCGTCGGTACGTACCCGCGCACGGGTAGGTACCGACGCGTGCGTGCCCGCTGCCGACGCGCGGGTACGTTTCGGCCGCCGGGCCCGGGAGTTCCGGGCCCGGCGGGCGCCGTCATCAGCCGACCGGTGTGAACTCCACCGGCAGGGACTGCGGTCCCCGGGTGAACACCCCCTGCTCGACCGGGTCGAAGCCCTCCGCCAGCCGGATGTCCGGCATGGCGTCGAGGAGTTGGTTGATCCCGGTCTCGACCTCCGCTTTGGCGAGCAGCGCCCCGACACAGAAGTGCCGGCCGAGGGCGAAGGCGAGATGGTCGGCCGCGGCGGAGAACGCGGTGGTGGCGGTCAGGTCGTCGCGGAAGATGTCGAAGGAGTCCGGCTCCCGGTAGCGCGAGCCGTCGCGGTTGGCCGCTCCGATCAGGCAGGTCACCGTCGAGCCGGCGGGGACGGTGCCGCCGCTCAGCTCCACGTCCGCGGCCGTCTGCCGCATGATCATGTGCACGGGCGGGGTGAACCGGAGCGTCTCCGCGAAGGCCCGGTCGATCAGCGTACGGTCGCGCTGTACGGCGGCGAGCTGCTCGGGGTGGAGCAGGAGGTTCGCGAAGATGCTGGCGATCGCCTTGTCGGTGGTCTCGCCGCCGGCGGCGAGCAGCAGGCTGCAGAACGCCTTGATGTCCTCGTCGCTCATCCGTACGCCGTCGACCTCGGCGGCGCAGAGGGTGGAGAGGAGGTCGTCCCCGAGGTGGTCGCGCCGCTCCCGGATGATCGGCAGCATGTACTCCGCGAACTCGACCCGGGTCCGCTCACCGGCCGCCGCCACCTCGGGGTCGCCCGAGAGGTTGCCCAGGAAGGCGATGACCGCGGTGTACCAGCCGTGGAAACGGCCGTGGTCGGCCTTGTCGAGGCCCAGCATGTCGGCGATGACGTTGACGGGGAAGCGGGTGGCGTACGCCTCCACCAGATCGACGGAGCCGGTGTGCCGGAAGGTGTCGATCAGTTCACGGGAGTTGCGTTCGATGACGGGCTGGAACTTGTCCCGCAGATCACCGCCGCGGAAGGCCGGCGCGACCAGGGCGCGGCGTACGGCGTGCTCCCGCCCGCTGAGCTGCAGGATCGTCTTGCCGTGTACGGGTTCCAGCTGCCAGTCGTAGTTGTCGGTGGTGAACACCGACTCCTTGTCCTTGAAGGCCCGTTCGACGTCGTCGTACCGCGAGATGATGTAGCTCTTCGTGGCTTCGTGCCAGATGAGCGGCGCGCTCTCCCGCATCGTCCGGTAGGCGGGGTACGGGTTCTCCGCGAATTCCGGCGACAGTATGTCGGGGATCTGCTCTGCGGTGGCCATGGCACTCCCTCTGTAGGTACCGCCCGATCGGTAACGGGCGGCACCTCAAGGGTATTGATCATTGGCCAACAGAAACAGGCCAGCTCCTGGCCGTTGGGGGGCAGGTCAGTCCGCGACGGGTACGGTGTCCGGCTCGGCCGACGCCGCGGCCCTGGCCTGCCGTGCCTGCTCGCCGGCCTTCTTGGCGCGGCTCTTCAGGACGAGCATGGAGGTGATTCCGATGAGGACGGCGAGCACGAGTCCCAGCCAGGAGAAGCGCTTGAGCCACGCCTCGGCGACGACGCCCACGGAGTAGACGACGGCGGTCGTGCCGCCCGCCCACACGATGCCGCCCAGCACGTTGGCGATCAGGAACTTCCAGTACGGCATGCGCAGGACACCCGCGAGCGGTCCGGCGAAGATCCGGAGCAGGGCGACGAAGCGGCCGAAGAAGACCGCCCACATGCCCCACTTCTCGAACGACCGCTCCGCCATCGCGATCTGGTCCTCGCCGAAGTGCTTGGGGAATCGCGCACCGAGCCAGGCGAGCAGGGGCCTGCCGCCCTTGCGTCCGATGGCGTAGCCGATCGAGTCACCGATGATCGCGCCGGCCGTGGCGCAGGCCCCGAGGATGTACGGGTCGATCTCGCCGTGCTGGGAGGCCAGCAGCGCGGAGCTGACGAGAACGATCTCGCCGGGCAACGGGATGCCGAGGCTCTCCAGCCCGATGACCACCCCGACCAGGATGTAAATACTGACCGCGGGGATGGTCTCCAGCCACTCCTGGACGTGCAACAGCGGTTCCTCCTGTGCGTCACTGGTTCCGTGGGCCGAGCGCCGTGTGCCGGATTCCCGGGTTCCCCGTGCCGGCGCGCGCGGCGCGCGCCGCGCGGGCGCACGCGGCGCAGCCTACCCGGGGTGACGGCCACGGGAAATTCGGGGCGCCCACCGCCTGGCCGCGACCGCGGCATCACCCGTGACATTACTCACGAGTAGGGCAGCTTCACCAACCCCTGACAAGGCGGACGTAGCAGCCCCGCCGGGTCCCCCTCTATCGTTACTGGCCATGTGGCAAGGACAGCAGCCGCCCGGGGGCGAGCAGAACCCGCAGGACCAGAATCCCAATCCGTACCAGCAGCCGGGGTACCAGCAGCAGAACCCGTACCAGCAGCCGGGATACTCGCAGCAGCCGGGGTACGGCTATCCGCAGCAGCCGGGGGCCGAACAGCAGCCCGGGTACCAGCAGCCCGGATATCAGCAGCCGGGGTACCAGCAGCCCAACCCGTACCAGCAGCAGCCGACGGTGCCGACGCAGTACGCCGTGGCCGGGACGCCCGGCGGTCCCGGGCCCTCGGGCGACGACAAGAAGAAGACCACGATCGTGGCGGTCGTCGCGGCCTCGGTGGTCGTGATCGCCGCCGCGGGCACGGCCTTCTTCGTACTGGGCAAGGATGACGGTTCGAGCGACAAGGCGGCGGACCCGAAGGCGTCCACGTCGGCCTCGGCGTCCGGTTCCGACGAGCCGAGCACGGCGGCCTCACAGGAGAACCCGCGCAACGGCGCGGCCGCCGAGCCGCAGATCGAGGGCTGGAAGGTCGTGACCAACCCCAAGCACGGGACGCAGTTCGACGTTCCCGCCGACTGGGAGGTCTCGAAGCCGGGGATCATCGCCGGTTTCGAGGATGTCGAGAAGGGTGACGGCTCGCCCGCGATCTCCTTCTCCGCGCCGGCCTACTTCAAGTCGGAGTGGTGCTCGCAGGACACGAACAAGGACGGCAAGCTGGAGTACAGCAGCCTGGCGGGCACCGGCACCAAGGGCGCGAGGGGCGCCACGGACACGGCGACGGCCTCGCAGAACGAGGCGGGCAGCTGGGTGTGGGCCGCGTACGCGCAGCACGAGCCGAAGTCCACGCTGAAGCAGAAGATCAAGGTCGGCAAGCCCGAGGCGTTCACCACCACGACGGGGCTCAAGGGCCACTTCACGACGGCCGAGAGCACGGGCCTCGACCTGAAGAACAAGTGCGACACCGACGGCAAGGCGATCGCCTTCACGTTCACCAACGCCAAGGGCGACTACGCGACGTGGGTCCTGTACGCGAACAAGGGCGTGCCGGACGAACTGTCCGAGGCGACGATGAAGAAGATCATGGGTACGGTCCGCCTCGCGGGGGCGTCCCCGGAGTCCTGACCGGATCCACCGGCCGGTACCGCCGGCCGCCGACCGGGAGCCGGACGCCCCGGCCCCGGCCGGCGGCCTCCGTCCGGCGGCCGGCGGCCTCCGTCCGGCGGCTGGACCTCCGTACGCGGGCGGACTAGCCGTCGGCGGGCCGGTGCGCCAGGAGGTACGCCTGGGGGACCTTTTCGTCGCCGCTGGGCTCGCGCACCAGGCGGGCGTCCATCGTGAAGCCGGCCTTCTCCAGCCCCTCGGTGACCCGGTCGGGCGAGAGCCGGTGGAAGTCCAGGGACACGGTGTGGCCGAACGCCTCGGTGAAGCGCAGTGGTGCGTCGCCGACCTGGAAGGCGAGCAGGAGGTGTCCGCCCGGGGCCAGCACCCGGTGGAACTCCGCGAACACCTCGGGATGCGACTCCGGCGGGACATGGATGACGGAGTACCAGGCGAGAAGGCCCCTGAGGGAGCCGTCCGGGAGGTCCAGCGCGGTCATCGTCCCCTCGTCGAAGCGCAGCTCCGGGTGGTTGCGCCGGGCCAGCGCCACCATCGCCGGGGACAGGTCGATCCCGGAGAGGCGCACCCCGAGGGAGTGCAGGAACCCGGTCACCCGGCCCGCCCCGCTCCCCACCTCGACGACGGGGCCGCCCCCAGCACTCTTCATCAGCTCGGCGAAGGCCGTGAGCATGGCTGTGCCCAGCGGACCGTCCGCCAGCATGGTGGGGAACATCTCGGCGTAGTCGCCGGAGATCTTGTCGTAACCCTCGCGGGTGTCACGCAGAAAGGTGGCTTCCGTCATGACGAGGACAGTAGCCGCGGCCCGCGGGTCAGCCCACGGAAAACGCGCCATCCGGCGGCCGCGGCGAGGGGACCGCGCCGTCGTCCCGTACCGGTGCCGCGTTCCCCGTGAACCGGCGGAGCGACGCGCCGTGTTCGACCCGGGCGGGGAAGGCGTCCGCGGCGGTGCGGCGGGCCAGGGACGCCGTGTCGAGCGGGCGGTGCGAGGCCACCAGCACGGCGTTGCCGAAGCGCCGCCCGCGCAGCACGGGCGGTTCCGCGATCAGGGCCAGCTCCGCGAAGGCCGTGGCGAATGTGGCCAGTTGTGATCGGAGGAAGGCGAACGGGGCGCCGTCCGCGAGGTTCGCCGCGTAGACCCCGTCGGCGCGCAGTACCCGCGCGGCCTCCCGCGCATACTCGACGGAGGTGAGGTGTGCGGGGATCCGCGAGCCGCCGAAGACATCGGCGATCAGGACGTCCACGGAGCGGTCGGGCGCCGCTTCGAGGAAGCGCCGGGCGTCCGCAGTGTGGGCGGTGATCCCCGCGTCCGCCGGTATCGGCAGCTCCTGCTCGACCAGCGCCAGCAGCGCCGCGTCGGCCTCCACCACGGACTGCGCGGAGCCGGGCCGGGTCACGGCGACGTAGCGGGGCAGGGTGAGGGCGCCGCCGCCGAGGTGGAGCACCGTGAGCGGCGCGGGAGGCTCCGCCCACCCGGCGGACGCCGCGCAGTCGACGACATGGGCGAGGCGCCGTACGTACTCGAACTCCAGGTGCGCCGGCTCGTCCAGGTCGACGTACGACTGGGGCGCGCCGTCGACCGTCAGCAGCCAGGCCCGCGCCCGGTCCACGTCGGGCAGGAGCCTGGCGGTGCCATGGTCGACGGCGCGGATGACGGGGATCGACTCGTTCACCGTCCCATTGTGCGCCGCCCCGGGGACCCGGTGCCGGGTCCCCGGGGCGGCCGTGATCACAGCAGGGTGGTGACCGTGCCCGCGCCGACCGTACGGCCGCCCTCGCGGATCGCGAAGCCGAGCCCCGGCTCCAGCGGGATGTCACGGCCCAGCTCCACGGTCACGGTGACCGTGTCCCCGGGGCGCGCCACGCCCGCCTCGCCCAGGTCGATGTCGCCGACGACGTCCGCCGTACGGATGTAGAACTGCGGCCGGTAACCGCTGCTCACCGGTGTGGTCCTGCCGCCTTCCTTCGTGGACAGGACGTACACCCGCGCCGTGAAGCGCCTGCTGGGGACGACGCTCTCCGGCGCCGTGACGACATGGCCCCGGCGGACCGCGTCGCGCGGCATGCCGCGCAGCAGCAGCGCGACGTTGTCGCCGGCCTCGGCGGACTCCATCGGCTTGCCGAAGGTCTCCAGACCGGTGACGGTGGTGGGCTGCGGTCCGATGGCGGCGCCGAGCACCTCCACCCGGTCGCCGACTCGCACCGTGCCGCGCTCGACGGCGCCGGTGACGACCGTGCCGCGCCCGGTGATGGTGAGGACGTTCTCCACCGGGAGCAGGAACGGCGCGTCCGTGTACCTGACCGGCATCGGCACATACGTGTCGACCGCGTCGAGCAGCGCCTCCACGGCGGCGGTCCACCGTGGCTCGCCCGCCAGCGCGCCGAGCGCGGAGACCCGTACGACGGGCGCCGCGTCGCCGCCATAGCCGTGCTCGGTGAGCAGCTCGCGGACCTCCAGCTCGACCAGGTCGGTCAGCTCGTCGTCCCCGAGGTCGGCCTTGGTGAGGGCGACGACGATGTGGTTGACGCCGACCTGCCGGGCGAGCAGGACGTGCTCGGCGGTCTGCGGCATGATCCCTTCGAGCGCGGACACGACGAGGATCGCCCCGTCGAGCTGGGCCGCGCCGGTGACCATGTTCTTGATGTAGTCGGCGTGGCCGGGCATGTCGACGTGCGCGTAGTGCCGGGTGTCGGTCTCGTACTCGACGTGCGCGATGTTGATGGTGATCCCCCGCGCGGCCTCCTCGGGCGCCCGGTCGATCCGGTCGAAGGGCACGAAGGTGCCGGTCCCGCGGTCGCTGAGGACCTTGGTGATGGCGGCGGTCAAGGTGGTCTTGCCGTGGTCGACGTGGCCCATGGTGCCGATGTTGACGTGCGGCTTGGTGCGCACGTATGCCGTCTTGGGCATTGGTTCCTGCCTGGACTCGAAGCGTGAGCGGGACCCCTGGGCCTTGCCGACCCTCCCCCTGCGGGGTCCGCCGGACGTTCCGGGAAGGGTCAGCTTCGGGCGCCGCCGAGGGGCGCCGGGACTGCGGCCGCTGCCGCCGCGAGCGGCGCCGCCGTCAGGTGCGCGGCAGCCTTCGGCGCGTCCGCGACTGCGGACGGCGCTGCGAGGAAGGCGTACCGGAACATGCCGCCGATCCTGTCCCATGCCCGGCGCCACGTCGAATGGTTTTCCGCGGGCGGCCAGTTGGCGTGCTCTGGGGGGTGCGCTCGGAGAGCGGGGCACGCCCGACCGATGAGATCGGGTACGACGTGCGCCACACTTTACGTCGCTCCTCCATCGGGTCGGTTAGTCTCCCCGGATGCTCGACACCGTCCCCCGGTCTGCCCCGGACCAAGGTCCCGCTGTCGTTGTCCGCCGTTCCAGGATGCTGCTCTCGCCCTGGTTCCGTTTCGCCGTGCTGATCGCCGTGCTGGGCGCGGCGGCCACCGTGGTGCTGCTGTACGAGCCACAGCGGCTGCTCGCGGACGGCTGGCCCGAACAGCTGCGCGGGGGCACGGCCGTGGTGCTGTTCGCCGTGGCGTACGGGCTGTGCGCCACCGCGTTCGTCCCGCGCCCGCTGCTCAATCTCGCCGCGGGCGCGCTCTTCGGCTCGGCGTTCGGCCTGGCGGCGGCGCTCGGGGGGACGGTGCTGGCGGCGGGGGCGTCCTTCGCGCTCGGCCGGCTCCTCGGCCAGGACGCGCTGCGGCCGCTGCTGCGGGGCCGCTGGCTGAAGGCGGCGGACGGGCAGCTCAGCGGGCACGGCTTCCGGTCGATGCTGGCCATCCGGCTCTTCCCCGGGGTGCCGTTCGCCGTGGCGAACTACTGCGCGGCGGTCTCCCGGATGCGGGCGTCGTCGTTCCTGCTGGCGACGGCCGTCGGATCGGTCCCGAACACGGCGGCGTACGTGATCGCGGGCAGCCGGGCGACCTCGCCGACCTCACCGGCGTTCCTGCTGGCGACCGGGTTCATCGTGGTCACGGCGGTGGGCGCGGGCGTGCTCGCCTGGCGGGAGCGGCACCGCCTCCCGGGACGCCGCCCCTAGAAGTCCTTGTTCGGACAGGCCCTAGAGGTGCGCCGTTCCCTCGGCGAGCCCGAGGTCGCCGCCGGGCGGCGGGGCCGCGAAGCGTGCCACGTCCGCCTCGGTGACCTCCGCGAGTTCCTCCGGCGACCAGCGCGGGGCGCGGTCCTTGTCGATGACCCGGGCGCGGATCCCCTCCACCAGATCGGGGTGGGCGAGCGCGGCGCACGAGGCGCGGTAGGCGCGGTCGAGTGTCTCCTCCAGTGTGCTCGGCGGCCCGTCCCGGCGTATCGCGGCGAGGGTCGCCTTCAGGGCCGTCGGTGAGCGGGAGAGCAGGGTCTGCGCGGTGTCCTTCGCCGCGGGTACCCCGCTGTCCAGCAGCCGTCCGACGATCTCCGGGACCGAGCCGGCCGCGTAACAGGCGTCGATCCACGGACGGTCCTCGGCGAGCCGGCCCCCGGGAGGCGTGGCCGCGTACCGCAGGACCGTCTCCCGTACGTCCGCCGCGTCCCGTACCGCGGGCGCGGCCAGGGCGTCGCACAGCGCGGTCAGCCGCTCGGCGGGGACGAAGTGGTCCGCGAGCCCGCACAGCAGCGCGTCGGCCGCGCCCACCGTGTTCCCGGTGAGGGCGAGGTGGGTGCCGAGTTCGCCGGGCGCGCGGGCCAGCAGGTAGGTTCCGCCGACGTCGGGGACGAGGCCGATGGCGGTCTCCGGCATGGCGACGGCGGACCGCTCGGTGACGATCCGCACCGCGGCGTGGCCGGAGAGACCGACGCCGCCGCCCATCACGATGCCGTCCATGAGGGCGACGAAGGGGATCGGGCAGTGTGCGATACGGGAGTTGAGCCGGTACTCGTCGCGCCAGAAGGCGGGCGTGGCGGTGCCGCCGGCGCGGGCGTCCTCGTGGATGGCACGGATGTCGCCGCCCGCGCAGAGCCCGCGCTCCCCCGCGCCGGAGAGGATCACGGCCGTCACGCTCGCGTCGCGCTCCCACCGGTCCAGGGCGGCGGTGATGGTCAGCACCATGGGGTGGGTCAGGGCGTTGAGGGCGCGTGGGCGGTTCAGCGTGATGCGGGCGGTGGCTCCCGCCCGGCCGAGGAGCACCGGTTCGTCGTCGTTGACCATGCCACCCAGTATCGGGCACGGCAGTTACGGCCCGGCCAGCGCCTCGATGATCCGTTCGGCGGCGAGCGTCGCCGTCAGCGTGCCCTCCCGTACCTGCCGTTCCAGCGCGGGCGCCACCTCCCGTACGCCCGGGTGCTCGCGCAGCCGGTCCAGGAGGTGGTCGCGGACCATCGTCCAGGCCCAGTCGACCTGCTGGTCGCTGCGCTTGCGCGTGAGGCGGCCGTCGGCCTCCAGGACCCGGCGGTGCTGTTCGAGCCGTTCCCACACCAGGTCGAGCCCGGTCCCCTCGCGGGCGCTGCAATGGAGCACCGGGGGTGTCCAGGCCGCGTCCACCGGGTGCATCAGCCGCAGCGCGCCCGTGAGTTCCCGCGCCGCGGAGCGCGCGTCGCGTTCGTGCGGGCCGTCGGCCTTGTTGACGGCGATGACATCGGCCAGTTCCAGGACGCCCTTCTTGATGCCCTGGAGCTGGTCGCCGGTGCGCGCGAGGGTGAGCAGCAGGAAGGAGTCGACCATGTCGGCGACCGCCGTCTCCGACTGTCCCACGCCCACGGTCTCGACAAGGACGACGTCGTACCCCGCCGCCTCCATCACGACGATGGTCTCCCGGGTCGCCTTGGCGACCCCGCCCAGCGTGCCCGCCGTGGGCGAGGGCCGGACGAACGCGGCCGGGTCCGCCGCCAGCCGCTCCATCCGGGTCTTGTCGCCCAGGATGGAGCCGCCGGTCCGGCTGGAGGACGGATCGACGGCGAGGACGGCGACCCGGTGACCGAGGCCGGTGAGCAGGGTGCCGAGCGCGTCGATGAAGGTCGACTTGCCGACCCCGGGCACCCCGCTGACCCCGATCCGGCGGGCCCGCCCCGAGTGCGGCAGCAGCTCGGTCAGCAGCCGCTGGGCGAGTGCGCGGTGGTCGGCCCTGGTGGACTCCACCAGGGTGACGGCACGGGCGATGTACGAACGGGAGCCGTCCAGGACGCCCTTGACGTAGGTGTCGATGTCGATCTCGCTGCGGGGCGCCACGCGTTCACCGCTCGTGGCCGAGCGAGGCCGCCAGGGAGACCAGCAGGTCGTGCGCCGCGTCGGGGATGACCGTGCCCGGCGGGAACACCGCCGCCGCGCCCGCCCGGCGCAGCTCCTCGACGTCCTGGGGCGGGATCACCCCGCCGACGACGATCATGATGTCCTCCCGGCCCTCCGCGGCGAGTTCCTCGCGCAGCGCCGGTACGAGGGTGAGGTGCCCGGCGGCCAGCGAGGAGACGCCGACGATGTGCGCGTCGGCCTCGACCGCCTGCCGGGCCACCTCGGCCGGCGTCTGGAAGAGCGGGCCGACGTCGACGTCGAAGCCGAGGTCGGCGAAGGCGGTCGCGATCACCTTCTGGCCGCGGTCGTGGCCGTCCTGGCCCATCTTGGCCACCAGGATGCGCGGGCGGCGTCCCTCGGCCTCCTCGAACTCCCGGGCGGCCGCGCGGGTGCGCTCGACGGCCGGGGAGCTGCCTGCCTCGTTGCGGTACACACCGGCGATGGTACGGATCTGGCCCGAGTGGCGCCCGTACACCTTCTCCAGTGCGTCGGAGATCTCGCCGACGGTGGCCTTGGCGCGGGCGGCGTCCACCGCGAGGGCGAGCAGGTTGCCGTCGAGCCCGGAGCCCGGTCCGGACGCGGCGGCGGCGGTGAGGGCGCGCAGCGCGTCCTGGCAGGCGGGCTCGGAGCGCTCGGCACGCAGCCGGCGCAGCTTCTCGATCTGCTGGGCCCGTACGGAGGAGTTGTCGACCTTGAGGACGTCGATCTTCTCGTCGGTCTCGACGCGGTACTTGTTGACGCCGATGACGGGCTGGCGCCCGGAGTCGATCCGCGCCTGGGTGCGGGCGGCGGCCTCCTCCACCCGCAGTTTCGGGATGCCCGCGTCGATGGCCTGTGCCATGCCGCCGGCCGCCTCGACCTCCTCGATGTGCTGCCAGGCGCGGCGCGCGAGGTCGTAGGTGAGCTTCTCCACGTACGCGCTGCCGCCCCACGGGTCGGTGACCCGGCAGGTGCCGGACTCCTGCTGGATGAGGAGCTGGGTGTTGCGGGCGATGCGGGCGGAGAAGTCGGTGGGCAGGGCCAGCGCCTCGTCGAGCGCGTTGGTGTGCAGCGACTGGGTGTGGCCCTGGGTGGCGGCCATCGCCTCGACGCAGGTGCGGGTGACGTTGTTGAAGACGTCCTGCGCGGTGAGCGACCAGCCGGAGGTCTGTGAATGGGTGCGCAGGGAGAGCGACTTGGCGTTCTGCGGGTCGAACTTCCGGACCAGCTTGGCCCAGAGCAGCCGGGCCGCCCGCAACTTGGCGATCTCCATGAAGAAGTTCATGCCGATGGCCCAGAAGAAGGAGAGCCGGGGCGCGAACGCGTCCACGTCGAGCCCGGCGCCGAGTCCGGCGCGCAGGTACTCGACGCCGTCGGCGAGGGTGTAGGCCAGTTCCAGGTCGGCGGTCGCGCCCGCCTCCTGGATGTGGTAGCCGGAGATCGAGATGGAGTTGTAGCGGGGCATCTTCCGCGAGGTGTACGCGAAGATGTCGGAGATGATCCGCATCGAGGGTTTCGGCGGATAGATGTAGGTGTTGCGGACCATGAACTCTTTGAGGATGTCGTTCTGGATGGTCCCGGCGAGCTTCTCGGGCGGTACGCCCTGTTCCTCCGCCGCCACGATGTAGAGGGCGAGTACGGGCAGCACGGCGCCGTTCATCGTCATCGACACGCTCATCCGGTCGAGCGGGATGCCGTCGAAGAGCCGTCGCATGTCGTAGATCGAGTCGATGGCGACCCCGGCCATGCCGACGTCGCCGGTGACCCGGGGGTGGTCGCTGTCGTAGCCGCGGTGGGTCGGCAGGTCGAAGGCGACCGACAGGCCTTTCTGTCCGGCCGCCAGGTTGCGCCGGTAGAAGGCGTTGGACTCCTCGGCGGTGGAGAACCCCGCGTACTGGCGGATGGTCCAGGGCTGGTTGACGTACATCGTGGGGTACGGGCCGCGCAGGTACGGCGCGATCCCGGGGTAGGTGCCGAGGAAGTCGAGCCCGGTCAGGTCGTCGGCCGTGTAGAGCGGTTTGACGGCGATGCCCTCGGGGGTGTCCCAGCGGAGGTCGTCGTCGCCCTTCCCGGTCCGTTCCTTGAGGGCGGTGCGCCACTGGTCGGCGGTGACCCCGGCGCTGACGGTGCTGTCGGCGCTGACGGCGCTGTTATCGGGGTTCAGTTCGATCTCGGAGAAGTCGGGGATCCCCATCACGCCACTCCCATCCGGTCGAGGACCGAGGTGAGAACGGCGATCGCGTCGCCGCCCGCGACGACGAAGTCGTCGACCCCGGCCCGTACATAGGTCTCACGCTGTTCGCCGGGGCGGCCGGCGAGGAACACCTGCCCGGCGCCCGCCGACTTGAGCGCCTCGGCGACGGGTGCGGCGCCCTCGGCGTAGAGCGCGTCGCTGGAGCAGACGCAGGCGATGCCCGCCCCGCTGCGGGTGAAGGCGTCGGCGGCGGTCGCCGGGTCGCTCAGGTCGGCCGGCCCCGGGTCCTGGACGGGTTCGATGCCCCCGGCCTGGAAGAGGCCGGCGGCGAAGGCTGCGCGGGCGGTGTGCGCGGCGGCGGGGCCGAGCGTGGCGAGGAAGACACGGGGCCGGGAGCCGGTGGCGGCGAGGTGCGCGTCGGAGCGGGCGCGCAGTTCCTCGTACGCCTCGTCGCGGTGGACGACGGGCAGCCCGCCCGTCAACGGCACGGACGGCGCGGGCGGCGCGTCGCGCTCCACCGGGGGCTGGGACAGCTGCGGGAACTCGCTGACGCCGGTGATGGGTTCGCGTCGCCGGGCGAGGTTCGTGGCGCGCTCGGCCCAGGTGGCGGCGAGCCGTTCGCCGACGAGTCCGGAGCGCAGGGCGGCGTGCTGGCCGCCGGCGCGTTCGATCTCCTGGAACCAGGCCCAGGCGGCGTGGGCGAGTTCGTCGGTGAGGCGCTCGACGTACCAGGAGCCGCCCACGGGGTCGATGACGCGGCCGAGGTGGGACTCCTCCAGGAGGATCGTCGAGGTGTTGCGGGCGATCCTGCGGGCGAAGGCGTCGGGGAGTCCGAGGGCGTGGTCGAAAGGGAGCACGGTCACGGCGTCGGCGCCGCCCACCCCGGCGGCGAGCGCGGCGACGGTGGTGCGCAGCATGTTCACCCAGGGGTCGCGACGGGTCATCATCACGGCGGAGGTGACGGCGTGCTGGCGCTGCGCCGAGGCGGCGGCTCCGGCGCCGCTGACCTCCGCGACGCGGGCCCACAGCCGACGGGCGGCACGGAGCTTGGCGATGGTCAGGAACTGGTCGGCGGTGGCCGCGTACCGGAATTCGAGCTGGCGGCAGGCGGCGTCCACGGAGAGCCCGCCGGCGGTGAGGTCGCGCAGCCAGCCGACGCCGGTGGCGAGGGAGCACCCCAGTTCCTGCGCGTCGGAGGCGCCGGCCTCGTGGTAGGGCAGGGCGTCCACGGCGATGGCGCGCAGCCCGGGGTAGTGGCGGTCGCAGAGCGCGGCGAGTGCGGTGGCCTCGGCCGTACGGTCCGTCACGTCCCTTCCCGTACGGGCGAATCGGCCGACCGGGTCGGCGCCGAGGGTGCCGCGCACCGCCTCGCGGGCCACTCCGCGCTCGTCGTGGAGCCTCAGCAACTCACGTGCGGCGGGATCGAATGCGTCACCCGCGTCGAGTGCGACGGGTGCCAGGTCGAGATGGACGCCGTCGAGCGCGGCGGCCAGCGCGGACACGGGCACCCCGTCCGCGCCGACGGCGAGCCACAGGGAGGTGACCCCGTTCTCCAGGTCGGCGAGGACCGCCTCGTTGGTCAGCGCGGGGTCGGGGCGGGTGTGGCGCTGGCGTACGTCCCAGCCGGAGACGGCGCCGCCCTCCGGCCTGCCGCCGCGGGTGAACGGCGCGAAGCCGGGGAAGCCGCCGGCGCCGGGGGCGCCGTCGGGCGCTGCGCCGGGGGCGTCCTCCGCCGTGTAGAGGGGCCGGGTGGACAACCCGTCCTGGAGCGCGGTGGAGAGCGCTTCCTCCGCCGCCGCCCCGGCCGCGTCCCGGCCCGACCTGCGCAGCACACCTGACACCAGGTTCTGCCACTGTTCGCGGGTCGCGTCGGGGAACTCGGCTGCCAGGGAAAGCCCGTCATCATTGAGGACCGTCATGGCGCGATCGTAGGACAGCGCGTTGATCGCGCAGCAGAGCGCGTGGCTGTGACCTTCCCCTCTCCCACCCCTTCTCCCGCCCCCTCCGGGATCCCTTCGGGTGAGGGTTCCGCCGGTGCGGGCGCGCGCGGTGCGGGAGGGCGGCGTACGGGCGGTGTGCTCCGTACGGCGGACCCCGTGACGTCAGATCCCTGCCGCCGTCCGTTCACCCGCAGGCGCTACGCTGCCCACGCCCGGGACGATGAGATCGCCATAGTTTGCGCCTGAACGGGGTCATTTGACATGCCATGACTCCGCCCCAGCAGCGCCGCGCAGAAGAGGAGTCAGCGCCTGCGACCCCTCTCCTTCCTCCGTATGAGCGACCCCCTGTCCGGCCCGCCGGCCCTCACCCGTCCCGCACCCTTCCCTCGTCCACTGCCCCTCACCACCGCTCACCGGACCGTCGTCGCGCCGGCCGGTGGCTGATCATCTTTTGGATGGCGTCCTCCTCCCATGTCTTGGTTCGAATCTTTCATCCTGGGGCTCGTCCAGGGGCTGACCGAGTTCCTGCCCATCTCGTCCAGCGCGCATCTGCGGCTGACCGCGGTGTTCGCGGGCTGGCACGACCCGGGCGCGGCGTTCACCGCGATCACCCAGATCGGCACCGAAGCGGCCGTGCTGATCTACTTCCGCAAGGACATCGCCCGCATCCTCTCGGCGTGGTTCCGTTCGCTGACGAACAAGGAGATGCGCGGCGACCACGACGCGCAGATGGGGTGGCTGGTCATCGTCGGCTCGATCCCGATCGGGGTCCTGGGCGTCACGCTGAAGGACCAGATCGACGGGCCGTTCCGGGATCTGCGGCTGATCGCCGTCACGCTGATCGTGATGGGCATCGTCCTGGGCGTCGCCGACCGGCTGGCGGCCCGCGACGAGACGGGCGGCAAGCACCGCGCGATCAAGGAGCGCAAGTCGCTGCGGGACCTGAGCGTCCGGGACGGTCTGATCTTCGGCTTCTGCCAGGCGATGGCCCTGGTGCCGGGCGTCTCCCGGTCGGGCGCGACGATCAGCGGCGGTCTGCTGATGGGCTACACGCGTGAGGCGGCCGCCCGCTACTCCTTCCTGCTCGCGATCCCGGCCGTGCTGGCCTCGGGGGCGTACGAGCTGAAGGACGCGGGCGAGGGCCATGTCTCCTGGGGACCGACCCTCTTCGCGACGCTGGTCGCCTTCGTGGTGGGGTACGCGGTCATCGCCTGGTTCATGAAGTTCATCACCACGAAGAGCTTCATGCCGTTCGTGATCTACCGGGTGCTGCTGGGCATCGCCATCCTCGTCCTGGTCGGTACGGACACACTGAGCCCGCACGCGGGCGAGTCGGCCGGCTGACCGCGTACGGGCCCTGGGTGACCGGGGCGGAACGGGGACCGGCGGCTCAGGGGAAGAGCACGATCCCGACGGCGATCACCAGCACGACCACGGCCACGATGGCGAGGATGCTCCAGGTACCCCGGTGGAGCAGCGGAGCCCTCGGGCCCCCGCCGCGCGGCCGGTCCTCCGCCAGCTTCGGGTGGGGCGGGCGGTCGCTTGCGTAGAAATCCGCTTCCGACAACATCTGAACCTCCTCACAGAGGTCACCACTCACGTGGCTTATACCATCAAAAGTACCAAATGCCCGTGAAGTGACCACTGGATGCGTGAGGGGTTGC
Organism: Streptomyces sp. NPDC088124; assembly: GCF_040685895.1. NCBI lineage: Bacteria > Bacillati > Actinomycetota > Actinomycetes > Kitasatosporales > Streptomycetaceae > Streptomyces > Streptomyces sp. NPDC088124. The sequence continues at coordinate 37,809 of NZ_JBFBJB010000053.1, forward strand.
CTACCACGAGTGTGAGCAAGGACGCTCCCGGAACGGCACCGGGCGTCCCCCGGCTGCCCCTAGGCTGGTCACATGTCCTCCACTTCCGCATCCGCCATCCGGGCCTCCGGCGCCGTAGCGGCCAATGAGCGGATTCGCGCGCTCGTCGACGCGGCCGACGGAACCTGGCCCTCGGAGGCGTACGAAGTCCTCCTCCTCGAATGGGCCGCGGCCCTGCACGACGACGTCGACCAGGCCGCCTAGGGCGTGTTTCGAAAGTAGCGCCGTCCGCCCGCAGGGCGGGGCTCGCGGCGTCTGGTGCACTGCACTCGCTCCGCTCGCTCCGTCTCGGCACATTGATTCGTCCTGTGGACGCCGAGCGCGATCGCAAGGCGGAGGATCGGCGCCCTCGATGGCCTGGCCGTACGTGGACGACTCCGACAACGCAGCGAGCGTGCGTGCCAGGCGTCGCGAGCCAGGCGGGATTTTCGAAACACGCCCCAGGGCCTCTCGTAAAGACCCTGGGCCCGTCGGGGCGCCGGGGCGCCGTATCCGGCGCGGAACGGCACAGAAGAGCGCTACACCGCACAGCCCCTGGGCCATCCAGGGGCTGTTCCTTTTGCGGCCCGCGTGCGCGTCTCTTGGCCCGGGGCCCTCCCTGCCGGAGACTGAACCGATGACACAGCGTGTGGATCTCGCGACCGTGATGGACCGTCTCGCCATCGACGAGGTGATCACCGGCTACGCGGTGGCCGTGGACGAGGGCGACTGGCCGGGATTCCGCGCCCTGTTCACCGCGGACGGCCGCGCCGACTACACCGCGGCGGGCGGTATCGAGGGCCCGGCGGCCGAGGTCGCCGACTGGCTGGCCGGCATGCTGCGCCCGTACAGCGTGCGTCAGCACCTGATCGTCAACCGGCGGCTGCGCCTCCAGGACCTGGGCGGCTACACCGGGGACCGGGCGGATGTCCGCGCCGACTACCTGAGCCCGCTGCGCCGCACGTCGGGCGCGGACCTGCTGCGTGGCGGCACCTTCACCTTCGGGCTGATCCGCGACGACGCCCGGTGGCGGCTGCGTACGGTCGCGGTGCACGAGAAGTGGCGGCGCGGCCCGGATACCGCCACCCTCTGATCCCACCTCCCCCCTGATCCCGCCTGCCCCTGGTCCCTCCTGCCCCCTGATCCCGCTTCGCCCGATCCCGGCTTCGCCGCCGATCCCGCTTCGCCGCCGTCCTGCGGGGAAGGGTCTGCTGGACGGACACGGCGAGGAGGCACGGTGACGGAGGGGACCACGGCCGTCCTGCGGGAACGGTCACGGCGGGGCCCGGGCCTGGCGTCGCCGTGGTGGCGCGGGGCCGCGGCGTTGGCGGCCGGGGCGCTCTCCGCGCCGGCCTTTCCCGCGCCCTCGCTGTGGTGGCTCGCGTATGTCTCCCTGGTGCCCTGGATGCTGCTCGTACGGAGCGCCCCCACGCCCCGCCGGGCCGCGCTGGACGGCTGGCTGGGCGGGCTCGGCTTCATCGTCGCCGTGCACCACTGGCTCATACCGAGCCTGCATGTCTTCATCGTGCTGCTGGCGGGCCTGCTCGGGCTGCTCTGGGCGCCCTGGGGATGGCTGGTGCGCTCCGTGCTGGGCGGCCCCGCGCCGTCCGCGGGACGCGCGCTCGCCGCGCCGGCCGTGGTCGCCTCGGGATGGCTGGTGATCGAGGTGGCCAGGTCCTGGGAGGGGCTGGGCGGACCGTGGGGACTGCTCGGCGCCAGTCAATGGGAGGTCGCCCCCGCCCTGCGGCTCGCCTCGGTGGGCGGGGTGTGGCTGGTGAGCCTGGTGGTGGTCGCGGTGAACACCGCGCTGACCCTGCTGATAACGGTGGCCGCCGCACGGACCGCCGCGGCCGTGACCCTGGTGGTCTGCGGTCTCGTGGCCGGCTCGGCGGCGGCCTGGGCGCCACGAACCGAACCGTCCGGCCGCGCCCGGATCGCGGTCGTCCAACCGGGCGTCATAGGCGGCGCCGACTCCGTCGAGCGGCGCTTCGCCCGTGGCGAGGCCCTGACCCGCACCCTGGCCGGGCAGCGGCCCGCCCTGGTGGTGTGGGGCGAGAGCAGCGTCGGAATGGATCTGGAGAGGCGGCCCGATCTCGCCGGCCGGCTCGCCGCGCTCTCCCGCACGGTCGGGGCGGAGATCCTGGTCAACGTGGACGCGCGCAGCACGGACGCGTCGGGGCGCCCGGGCATCTTCAAGCGCGCCGTCCTCGTGGGCCCCGACGGACCGACCGGCGATACGTACGACAAGATGCGCCTGGTCCCCTTCGGTGAGTACGTCCCGGCGCGTGCCGCCCTCGGCTGGGTGACCTCGGTGGGCAAGGCGGCGGGCGAGGACCGGGTGCGCGGCACGCGCCAGGTGGTGATGACGGCGCCGGAACCGGGCGGGGGCCGGCTGCGGTTCGGGCCGCTGATCTGCTTCGAAACCGCCTTCCCCGACATGAGCCGGCGGCTGGTGCGGTCGGGCGCGCAGGTGCTGGTCGCCCAGTCGTCCACCTCGTCGTTCCAGGGCAGTTGGGCACCGGAGCAGCACGCGTCGCTGGCGGCGCTGCGGGCCGCGGAGAACGGCCGTCCGATGGTCCACGCCACGCTCACCGGCGTCAGCGCCGTCTTCGGCCCGGACGGCCGGCCGGTCGGGAGCCCCGTCGGTACGGAGCGCTCCGCCGCCACCGTCTTCGACATACCGCTGGCGAACGGCACGACCCCGTACGCCAGGCTGGGCGACTGGGCGGTGTACGGGGCGCTCGCCGTGCTGGCGGTCGCGCTCGCGGTGGAGGGCGTACGGTCGCTCAGGCGTCCCGGGGCCTCTCGGCCGACACCGCGTGTACCACCCGCTCGCACAGCTCGTGCGTCCGCAGGGCGTCCTGTGCGCTGAGGGCCCGGCCGGCCCGTACGGCGTCCAGGAAGCTCAGGACGCACTGCTCGACACCCCGCTGCCGGGCGACGGGCACCCAGTCGCCGCGCCGCCGTACGCTCGGCTGCCCCTTGTGGTCGATGATCGTCGCGAGATCGTGGACGGCCCGCTTGGTGTCCTGCCCCGAGACCTCCAGGATCTCCTCGGCGGAGCCGCTCAGCCGGTTCATCATGCCGATCGCGGTGAAGCCGTCGCCGGAGAGCTGGAGCACGACGTGGTGCAGCAGCCCGTCCCTGACCCTGGCCCGCACGTCGGTGTGCTCGACGGGTCCCGGCAGCAGGAAGCGCAGGGTGTCGACGACATGGATGAAGTCGTCCAGGACGAAGGTGCGCGGGTCCTCGGGGAGCCCGACGCGGTTCTTCTGGAGCAGGATCAGTTCGCGCGGGTGGTCCAGGCACTGGACGTAGCTCGGCGCGAAGCGGCGGTTGAAACCGACGGCGAGACCGACGCCGCGCTCCTCGGCCAGCTCCACCACCCGTCGCGCGTCGGCGAGTTCGTACGCCAGGGGCTTGTCGACGTACGTGGGCACGCCCGCCGCCAGCAGCCGCGTCACGATCTCGGCGTGAGCGGCGGTCGGGGCGTGCACGAACGCGGCGTCGAGACCTTGCGCGAGCAGGGCGTCCAAGTCCCGGTGGCAGTGCTCGGCGGGGACGCGGAAGGTCTCGGCGGTGCGCGTGAGGGTCGCGGGACTCCGGGTCTGGAGGTGCGGTTCGACCCCGGGGAGGGTGGTCAGCACCGGCAGGTACGCCTTGTGCGCGATGTCGCCGAGCCCGATGCAGCCGACCTTCACGGGGATCTCCCTGGCGTGGGTGGAGCGCGGTCGCTCCACGGTGGGTTCAGTGCTCCGCGCGGCCTTCTTCCCGCTGTCCGCGCGGTGTTCCGGCAGCATACGGGCGCTGCGGTGGACGCCAGTCGGCGATGCCGTCGAAGTTCCGCAGCACGAGCCCCGGGACGAGCCGGGACACTCCCGCGACGAGGTGGTCGCGCAGCGCCGCGGTGACCACTCCGCCGGCTCCGGACAGCCGGCCCGTCCGGTGCGCCTGGCGGACGATCGCGGTCGTACGGGGCAGCCGCGCGGCGGTGTACGCGGCGAGGTCGGGGACGCCCCCGGCGGTACCGGGTCCCGCGTGGTGGGCGAGGACGACGGCGTCCTCGATCGCCTGGTTGCCGCCCTGCGCCAGGGTGGGCTGCATGGCGTGGGCGGCGTCCCCGATCAGCGCGGCCCGGCCGCGGTGGTACGCGGGCAGCGGCGACCGCATCTCGTGGACGTCGTGGCGCAGGACGTCCCCGGGCGCGGCGGCGTCGATGATCCGGGGTACGGGGTCGTGCCAGTCGCCGAAGAGCCGGCGCAGCTCCGCCCGTTCGTCGTCGGGGGCGTGACCGCCGGCGGGCGTCACGGCCATGGCGTACGCGTACACGCGGCCGTCCTTGAGCGGCTGGGTGCCCCAGAGACGGCCCCGGCCCCAGGTCTCGTGCGGCGCGAACGGCCGCCCGGGCGGCGGGACGACCACACGCCAGGTGGTGTATCCGGCGTACACCGGTCCCGGGTGGCCGGGGAAGAGCATCCGGCGGGCGGCGGACCGGGCGCCGTCGGCGGCGACGACGAGTTCGGCCGCCAGGGCGCCGTCAGGGGTGTCCACGACGGCGGCCCTCGGGCCGAAGCCGGTACCGGAGCCGTCGCCGGAGCCGTCGCCGGGGCCGCCGCCGGGGTCGGTGAGCGTGGCGGCGGCCCCGGTCCGTACGGTCCCTTCGGGGAGCGCGTCGCACAGGATCCCGACCAGGGTGGCCCGGTGGAGCAGGACGAGGGGGCCGCCGAACCGCTCGGCCGCCGCCTGCCCGTCCATCCGGTTGAGCCAGCGGCCCCCGGGGGTACGGAGCCCGCCGGCGCCCTGCCAGGCGGAGAGCTCCCTGACCCGGTCACCGAGACCGATGACATCGAGCGCGCGCTGCGCGTTGGGCATGAGGCCGATGCCGGCGCCGACCGGGGTGAGCGCGGGGGCGCGTTCCAGGACGGTGACCGCCCAGCCCCGCTGGTGCAGGGCGATGGCCGCGGTCAGACCGCCGATTCCACCGCCGATGACGACGGCACGGGACTGGTTCATGGCGTCTCCTCCTCCGGCCGCGCCGATTCCGACGCGAACTACAGATGTAGTGGCGTGCACCGGCAGCGTACTACGGGTGTAGTGGTCGGGATAGATTGGCCTCATGCCCCCTCGCACGACACGCCCCACCAACACGCCAGGCACCAAAGGCACCTCAGACACCTCAGGCACCGGCACCGGCACCGGCGTCACGGGCACGGCCCGCGCGGAGCTGATCGCCGATGCCGCCCTCGCCCTGCTCGTCGAGCGCGGGATGCGCGGTCTCACGCACCGGGCGGTGGACGAGCGGGCCGGGCTCCCGCAGGGCTCGACGTCCAACCACGCCCGCACCCGGCAGGCGCTGCTGGAGGCGGCGGTACGGCGCCACGCGGAGCGCGAGATGCGGGTGCTCACCCCGGACGAGATGCCCGCGGCCCTGGGCGGCGCGGCCGGTCCCGTCGACGCGCTGGCGCTGGCCCTGCACCGCTATCTGACCCGCCACCCCGATCTGCTCATCGCCCGCTACGAGCTGGCGCTGGAGGCCACCCGCCGCCCGGAGCTGCGGGCCTTCTACGACGCGACGGGCAGCCAGTTCCGGGAGCCGCTGATCGCGATGATGAGGGCGGCGGGATCGGCCGAGCCCGAGCGGCACGCGCTCTCGCTGGTCGCGTGGTGCGAGGGGCTGATGTTCTCCTGCGCGGCGGGCTCGTACCACAGCGCCGTACCCACCCTGGACGAACTGCGCCGCGGCTTCGCCGAACTGCTGCGCGGCATGGTGGGCGACCTGACGCCGCGGCCGGGCGACGGGCCGGGCCCCGCCGGATAACCCATGGCAGCGGCCGTCGGCCGTACGTGAGGATGGCCGCCATGACGACTTCCGAGACGAACACGGCGACCGCCCCCATGCCCGCCGCCGCGACCGCCCCCGTGCCCGCCGACACCCGCACCGTGCCCTCCAGTTTCGCGGGCGAGCGCGAAATGCTGGAGGGCTGGCTCGAATTCCACCGGGAGACCCTCGCCCTGAAATGCGCCGGGCTGACCGGGGAACAGCTCAGGGAGCGGGCCGTACCCCCCTCGGAGCTGACCCTGCTCGGTCTCGTCCGGCACATGGCCGAGGTCGAGAGCTCCTGGTTCCGCAACCGGCTCCGCGACGAGAAGGCCCCGCCGTTCTACTTCACCGACGCGGACCCCGACGGGGACTTCCACGCCGGTCCGGACGACACCTGGGAGGAGGCGTACGCCACCTGGCAGGCCCAGATCGCCTATGCGCGAGAGGTGGCCGCGCCCCTCCCGCTCGACCATCGCGGCTCGGGCGAGCGGCAGCGGAACAGCGGCGACCCGTTCACCCTCCGCTGGATCTACGCGCACATGATCGAGGAGTACGCCCGGCACAACGGCCACGCCGATCTCCTGCGTGAGCGCCTGGACGGCGCGACGGGCGACTGACCCGCTCGCGGCGCCGAGATCCGGGCACCTCCGCGCCGGGCGGCCGGTCACGCCGAGCCGTCAACGCCGCAGGCCACACGCCCGGCGGCTTCACCCGTACGAGCCATCACCCCCCTCCTCGGCTCGCGAACGGCGCCCGCGCCCAGCAGAGTTGCGCGCGTGCAGCGAACGAGAAGCGTGGCGATGGCCCTGCTGGGCATGGCGGTCACGGCCGTCTCCGGATGTGTGGCCGTGGGCCCGCGGCCCCCGCAGGACCCCCGGCCCGCACCCCCGGCGACCGCCCCCGCCCCGGAGCCCGGCGGAGTGGAGCCACAGGTCGTGCAGTCCCCGGTCAAGGAAGCCCTGGAGCGGATGACCCCCACCCCGAAGCCGCCCGCCTCCCCCAAGGCGTCGCACCCGGCCCACACCCGGGAGTCCGGCGCCGGGACCGCGGGCCCGGGAAATGCCCCGGCCCCGGCACCGGCGGAGCTCGGCCAGGGCCGGCTCCACGAGCGGCCCCATGAGCCGCCGCGGCGACGGCCGGCCGCACCGCTCCCCTCCGTACCGGCCCTCGCCGACCTCTGCGCCTTCGGCGAGGGCTACGCGCGCTGGCCGGCCGACAGCCCCCAGGCCGGCATCTGTCGTGGGACATAACAGAATTACGCCACGGAGCCACGCCCCTCGGATCACGCCCCCGCGTTCACCATCCCCCCGCTCACCACTCCCCCAGCCTGCGCTCCAGGCGGTCGATGCCCGTCCGGATCCCGTCGCCGTACCCGGCGGGCCCGAGCGCGTCCGCCGCGTCCCGCGCCCGGTCGAGATGGAGCCGGGCCGCCTCCGGGCGCTGGAGTTTGAGATAGTCGGCCGCGAGATTGAGATGGAGGGACGGGCAGAAGGCGCGGACGGCGGGCGACGGCTCCCCCGCTTCCCCGTCCGGCCCCTCCACCGCGGTCAGCGCCCGCAGGTCCCACGCCAGTTCGTCCCCCGGGTCGTCCTGGGCGTCGGCCATGTAGTGCGCGAGGGTGCAGCGGTGGAGCGCGTCCCCCGCCTCACCGATCTCCGCCCACAGCTCGCCGAAGCGGTTGCGCGCCTCCTCGCGGTCACCGGCGTGGAGCAGCATGACCGCCTGCCCGATCCTGGTCAGGACGGCGTCCGCCGACGCCTGCCGCTGCTCCGCCACTGCCGCCTCCGCTTGCCCGTCCCATTGGTCCGACGAACATCACGCTAACCGCCCCGCCGGGCATTCGCCCTCAGCCGAGGTCGGGGATGCGCCAGTCGATGGGCGCGTGGCCCTGCGCGGCGACCGCCTCGTTGATCTGGGTGAACGGCCGCGACCCGAAGAACTTCTTCGCCGACAGCGGCGAGGGGTGCGCGCCCTTCACCACCACGTGACGCTCCTCGTCGATCAGGGGGAGCTTCTTCTGGGCGTAGGCGCCCCACAGGACGAAGACCGCCGGGTCGGGCCGCTCGGCCACGGCGCGGATCACCGCGTCCGTCACCTTCTCCCAGCCCTTGTTCTTGTGGGAGTTGGCCTCGCCCTCCCGGACCGTCAGCACCGCGTTGAGCAGCAGGACCCCCTGCTGGGCCCAGGGCATCAGATAGCCGTTGTCCGGCACCGGAAGGCCCAGCTCCTCCTTCATCTCCTTGTAGATGTTGCGCAGGGAGGGGGGCGTCCTGACCCCGGGACGGACCGAGAAGCACAGCCCGTGCCCCTGGCCCGCCCCGTGGTACGGGTCCTGGCCCAGGACCAGGACCTTCACCTGGTCGTACGGGGTGGCGTCGAGCGCGGCGAAGACCTCTTCACGCGGCGGGTAGACCGGCCCCTTCGCCCGCTCCTCCTCGACGAAGTCGATCAGCTCCTTGAAATAGGGCTTCTCCAGCTCTTCGCCGAGGACACCACGCCAGGACGCGGGCAGCATGTCGGTCTCGGTCACGTCAACAACCTCCGGTAAGCGATCACTTGTACCCCCTGAACCTACCGGTGGCCACTGACAATCGCTCCTACCAGCTCTTTCTGCCCGCGGGGACCGGGATCGGCGGTCAGCGGACCCCCGCGTTGAGGAAGATCCCGCCGTCGACCACGAGCGTCTGCCCGGTGATCCAGTCCGACTGGTCGGAGGTGAGGAACGCGGCGGCGCCGCCGATGTCCTCGGGCACCCCGAGCCGGCCCAGGGGGTACGCGGCGGCGGCCTCGGCCTCCCGGCCCTCGTACAGCGCCACGGCGAACTTCGTCTTGACCACGGCGGGCGCGATGGCGTTGACCCGGACGCCCGGCGCGAACTCGTGCGCGAGCTGGAGGGTCAGGTTGACCATGGCGGCCTTGCTCATCCCGTAGGCGCCTATGAACGGGGACGCGGAGATCCCGGCGACGGAGGCGATGTTGACGATCGCGCCGCCGTTCTCCTTCTGCCAGGCGCGCCAGGTGTGCTGGGCGAAGCCGAGCGCCGAGACGACGTTGGTCTCGAACACCTTGCGGGCGACGTCCAGGTCCAGCTCGGCCATCGGGCCGAAGACCGGGTTCGTTCCCGCGTTGTTGACCAGGAAGTCGACCCGTCCGAACGCCTCCATGGCGCGCTCGACGGCGACCGCCTGGTGCGCCCGGTCGTGCGCCTTGCCCACCACTCCGATGACCCGGTCGGCGCCGAGCCGCTCGACCGCCGCCTTGAGCGCGTCCTCGTTCCGGCCGGTGATGCACACCCGGTCGCCGCGCGCGACGAGCGCCTGGGCCACGCCGTATCCGATGCCCCGGCTCGCGCCGGTGACGAGTGCGGCCCTCCCGCTCTCCGGGGCCCGCTCGCCGCGTTCCGCGCGTTCTTCCGTCTGCTCCGTCATGTGGACCGCCCCCGGTGTCAGTTGAGCGGTCCGCCGGCGACGTACATGACCTGTCCGGAGACGAAGCCCGCCGCGTCGCCCGTGAAGAAGGCGATCGCGTTCGCGACGTCCTCGGGCCGTCCGACGCGCTGCACGGGGATCTGGGTGGCGGCCGCGGCCTGGAAATCCTCGAAGCCCATGCCGACGCGGGCGGCGGTCTGGGCGGTCATCTCGGTGACGATGAAGCCCGGGGCCACCGCGTTGGCGGTGATGCCGAACTTGCCGAGCTCCTTGGCGAGCGTCTTCGTGAAACCCTGGAGGCCGGCCTTGACGGCGGCGTAGTTGGCCTGGCCCCGGTTGCCCAGCGCGGAGCTGGAGGAGAGGCTGACGATACGGCCGAACCCGGCGTCCACCATGTGCTTCTGGCAGGCCTTCGCCATCAGGAACGCGCCCTTGAGGTGGACGTTGACCACGGTGTCCCAGTCGGACTCGCTCATCTTGAAGAGCAGGTTGTCCCGCAGCACGCCCGCGTTGTTGACGAGGATGGTCGGCGCGCCCAGTTCGGCGGCGACCCGCGCGACGGCCGCCTCCACCTGGGCGGCGTCCGAGACGTCACAGCCGACGGCCAGGGCGGTGCCGCCCGCCGCGGTGATCTTCTCGACGGTGTCCTTGCAGGCCGCCTCATCGAGGTCGAGCACGGCCACGGCACGGCCCTCCGCCGCCAGCCGTACCGCGGTGGCGGCGCCAATGCCGCGCGCCGCCCCGGTCACGACCGCTACGCGCTGCTCGGTGGTGGACATCCCTGATCTCCTCGCCCTAGGATCCTGCGGCCCGATGCTGAGCAACCGCTTAGTAGGTTCAGCAGACAGACGCTAGAAGCCGCAGCACGCCGTGTCAACGGCCGAGGGCGCCGGAGGGTGTGATCCGCCGCTCCGAAGGGCGAGGAGAAATGCAGAGGACGCAGAGGACGCAGAGGACGCAGAGGACGCAGAGGACGCAAACGACTCAGCCGCCCCGGACGGCCCGGACGACTCAGAACACGAGCAGACGCAGCAGCCGTTCCGCCTCGGCCCGCGGGTCGGACGTCAGTCCCGTGTGGACGGGGCCGGGCTGCACTACGGTCGAGCGCGGGGCGATCAGCCAGCGGAAGCGCCGGCCCGCGTCGTCCGTGCCGGCCTGTCCGGCCGCCTCGCCGCCCGCGCAGATGTTCTCGACCGCGCGCAGCGCCGCCCGTACCCCCGCGAGGTCCGCCCGGGGGTCGAGGACGGACAGCTTGGCCTCGTCGAGATGGGTGAGGGCGCCGACGTACGACTGTGCCCGGCAGTAGACCAGCACCCCGGCGTTGAAGCACTCGCCCCGCTCGACGCGCGGCACGACCCGCAGCAGCGCGTACTCGTAGACGTCCTTGTCGCCCTTGACGTTCTTGACGTACGTGGGCTCGGTGAAGCCGGTCGCGCTCACTGGGCGCCGCCCTTCTCGCTCCGCGCGCCGTGCGCGCGCCTCGGCTGCGGGGCCAGCCGGTCGGCCAGCCATCCCGGTGCCCGCGAGGGCCGTTCGGGGCTGGGCGCGTCGAACGTGACGCGCCCGTGGATCGTCGCGGCGCGCTCCAGGAGCGGCGTCACGTACGCGCGGCGCAACGCGTCGGTGGAGTCGAAGCCGGGCTCGTCGGCCAGCCATTCCTCGGGGACTTCGGCGGTGATCTCGGTCAGCAGTCCCTCGGTGACCAGCGGGGCGAGTCGCTCGGCGGCCGCGGCGATATCGGGGGCGAACGGCGCGAGCGCGTGGTCGGAGGCGTTGTACGGCTTGGCGGCGGACGCCTGGGCGCCCGGCCAGTTGTGGTGCCAGATCATGGTGGCCCCGTGGTCGATGAGCCAGAGATCGCCGTGCCAGACCAGCAGGTTGGGGTTGCGCCAGGAGCGGTCGACGTTGTTGATGAGCGCGTCGAACCAGACGATCCGGCCCGCCTCCTCGGAGCTCACCTCGTACGCCAGCGGATCGAAGCCGATCGATCCGGGGAGGTAGTCCATCCCGAGGTTCAGCCCGCCGCTGGCCTTCAGCAGCTCCTGCACCTCCTGATCGGGCTCCGAGAGCCCGATGACGGGGTCGAGTTCCATCCGCACCAGTTCGGGGATCCGCAGGCCGAGCCTGCGGGCGAGCTGGCCGCAGATGACCTCGGCGACCAGGGTCTTGCGGCCCTGGCCCGCGCCGGTGAACTTCATGACGTACGTGCCCAGGTCGTCCGCCTCGACGATCCCGGGGAGCGAGCCACCCTCACGCAAAGGCGTGACATAGCGGGTCGCTACGACCTCTTCCAGCACTTTCCCAGGCCACCCTTCTCTTCAGTCTTACAATCCACGGACGGCTTCTCCGGGGTGCAGAGGCAGGAATCACCGGTCGACGACGCTGGGAAGAATCCGGGGAGTTTCGGCCGGCAAGCCGGTCTCCCCGCTCCCCCAGCAGACCGCCGATGATGCCGTGCCCCTTGCTGCCGGTTTCCGGCATGAAGTGAGCATAGTAACCGAGGGTGATCGCCGGCGAGGAGTGTCCGAGTCACCGAGCCGGGGTCACGACGGACTCTCCGGTTTCCAACATGATCGAGGCGCAGGTGTGCCGAAGCGTCGCCCGGGTACCGGGCCGTACGGGTACCGCGGGTTCTGCCCGGCGATCAGGCGGGAACGCCGGCCCGGTTCAGGACGGCGGCCATCTCGTCCTCGGGGAGCGTCGGGTTGGCACCTGCGCTGGAGGCCAGTTCAGGGACATGAAGTGCCTCGCGGAGCCGGTGGAGCGGCAGGCGCGGGTCGCCGGCCGCTGCCTGGCGCGTCCAGACCGCGGGGTCGTGGCTGAGCCGTTCGATCAACGCGGGCGTGGCGGCCGGGTCCCGGACGGCCAGCCGACGGTAGTTCCCGTCCGGGTGGTCCGCGTAGCGCGCGGCGAGACCCTCGCGGGGAAAGCGGGGATGCGTCTCCGCCATCCAGGCGGAGAACGTCCCACCGAGCCGCGCGTACACACGCATCAGGACCTCCTCCGGGGTGTCGGGGTGGTGCACACTCAAGAGGTCCTCCACCAAGGGGTCCTCGGTGCGCGCGAGCAGGCGCACGAGATCGGGCGGCAGGTGGGGGCTCCGGGCGGCGGTGCGCCGGAGCAGCGGGTGGGCGGAGGTCGCGGCCCGACGCAGCACCTCGGGGTCGGCGAGCCCGTCCCGCACCCACCCCACGTTCGCCCTGTCGAAGTCCCCGACCGTGAAGTCGATGGCCATGCGCCGCGCCTCGTCCAGCTCGGGCCTGAGGGAGACCGCGAGCCGCACGGCCTCGTCGGGGTCGACGGCGAGCTGCTCCACGAGGTCGGTGGGCAGCGACGGGTTCTCGGCGAGGGCGGCCAGGTGCGTCCGCTCGGCGACGCGCCGTTCGGCGTCGGCGTGGTGGAAAAGCCCGTGGCGCAGCACCTCGGCGGCGGACTTCGGATCGCGGAGGAGTGCGGCGGTGACGCGCGAGTCCCGTCGGCACTCCCACAGTGCGGCGGCCCGCCGCACCTCGGGGTCAGGGTCGGCCAGCAGCGCCGACCGCTCGCCCGGCAGCAGGATCTCCCATACACGCACCGCGTCCCGGCGCGCCGCCGGATCGTGATGCGTAGCCAGCGAGGCCACGAACGATGGCGCCAGATGGGGCGAGTCCAGCAGGGCCGCGCGTACGGAAGGGTCAGGGTCGTCGAGCAGGCGGGCGCACACGTCGTCCGGCAGCGGCGCGACCGCCGTACGCGGGTCGCGCCACTCGGGTCCGTGCGCGAGAGCGGCCCGCACCGTGGGGGAAGCGTCGTCCACGAGCCGGGCCCGCTGCGCGGGCTCGGCCCTGGCGCTCATCGCGAAGTCGATCCGAGCGCCCGGGTTCGGGTGAACCAGGATCACCGCGACGGCTCGCTCGGGAAGTCCAGCCCGCTGGAGGGCGTGACGGGGCGGGCCGTTACCGCCGCCGTCGAAGGCGAGCAAGCGCAGCAGCAACGGTGTCGGCAGCGCCGGGTTGCGGGCGACTCCGTCCAGCGCGGACGCGTGGAACGCGACCATGATTCCCCTACCCCTGTGTCCCCGTCGGCTGGTCCACGACCATGATCCACCGCCCGTCAGGCCCGTCCGGCGGGCGGGCCGTCATGATCGGGCCTTGTCGTGGAGGAGGTTCGGGAGACCCCGGCCCGCACGGCGCGTCGCGACGGCGACCGGGAGCTTCCCCGCGCGCTCGGTGACCTGCGCGCCGATTGGCGACCCGTTCATCTCATGTGAGCTGCGCCACATAAAATATGACAGGATGTTTGCTTGATTTGCTGTCAAACATATCGAGCGCCACGCTCCCCCGCTTCTGCGCAGGTGAGAGCCGGTACTCAAGATCGCGACGGTGACCGCGTGAGCATACGGGAACGCGTATGTGTCGCCATAACATTGCAGTGAGTGATTTTCTTCGGATTGCCCCTGCACACAGGCAGCTTGACGAGCGTCGTAAGCAATGGAAGCGCAAAACAGCGCCTCCCGGGACTGCTGGGGACAGACCCGCCGCTTGCCGCTCGGAGGGGATACGACCGCTTGTGACCATGGAACTTGCCGGGGACGTGACCATGCTCGCCGTCACGATCAGAGTGTTCGGCCGGGACATCGTCGTCCTGCTGCGCCGGCTGGCAGCCGCCGGAGTCCGCGCCGGGGTCTCGGAAATGAACCGACGCGACTACGGAAGGGACGGCCGGTGACCACGGACCGCACCCGCCCCACCTACGGCACCACGCCGATGACCAGCCCTCTGCCCCTGGACTTCTCCGCCTTCCACCAGATGCACCGACCCCGCTATGTCAGCTACGCCAGCACCTTCCTCCACAACCGCGCCGACGCCGAAGAGGTCACCGACGACACCTTCGAGCACCTCCTGAAGAAGTGGAACCAGATCCTCGCCAGCGACAATCCCCCCGCCTACGCCTGGCGCGTGCTCCACCACAAAGTCATCGACTACGCCAAGGCCCGGGCCCGCCGACCCCTGATGGACGAAGCCGCCTTCGACACCGCGGCGCTGCGCGAGGCCGTCGACCCGATCGGCCAGTTCACCGAGTCCCTCGCCCTCTTCCGGGCCATGCGCCTGCTCACCGGACGCCAGATGGACGTCATGGTCATGCGCTACCTCCACGGCCTGTCCCCCGACGAGGTCGCCGACGAACTCGGCATCACCAGCGCCACGGTCCGCTCCACCGACCGCCACGCCCGGCGCCGCCTGCGCGAAATCCTCGGTCCGGACCGCACCATGGAAGGACACACCGATGACCTCCCCCATTGAAGAACTCCTCTCCCGGGCCCGCCTGGTCTCCGAGCCCTACCGCCAGGAAGACCTCGACGCCGCCGAACAGCGCCTGCTCGCCCGCGTGAACGGCACACCCGAGGACCCCGCCCTCACCCCGGCCGAGCGGACCACCCCGGGCGAACAGGAGGCGGCGCAGGCCCTGCAGACGCTCTGCGAGACCGTCGTCGCCCGCACCACCCTGGACTCCCTCAGCGCGTTTTTCGCCGCCAGCCTCCCCGAACCGCACGGCGCCCGCGTCCTGGCGTGCATCCTCCACCTGCGGGACTCGGGCGAATCCGCCCGCTTCTGGTGGCAGTACGCCGCCGGAGCCGGCGACGCCGCCTCCGCCTACTGCCTCCACCTCCACCACCAGGCCCTGGGAGAAGCCGGCGAAGCCCTCTGGTGGCACGCCCAGATGCGCCGAATCCAGACCCGCCCACCCGCCACCACCCCCGCCTGCCCCGGATCGGCGGTCCGCACCTATGTGGGCGCGGACGTCCCCGCGGACGTCACCGCCGTCCTGACGAAAGCATCGATGCCGGACTCCAGCCTCCTGCCCACCGCGCTGCGCATCATCAACGCGCTCAAAGCGGAGAAGAAGAAACTCAACGGTGTCGTCCCCGACGTTCCCCCCGCGGTGGGAGCCGTCCTCGACTACGTCCCGGCAGCCGTGGGATACGTCGACGACGACCTCGACCTGCCCCTGCCCAACGCCGACTTCCCCGAGCAGATCCGCACCCTGACCACCTGCACCCCCAAACCACCCGCACAGCACAGACCCGGCACGGACCGCCTGCCCGCACGGCCCTCCGGACCACGCACCGATACCACCGCGCGGCGCCACCCCAAGGTGCAATCTGCGTGCGGCCGCTGAGCCCGTTGACCTCGGGCCGCCCGGCAGCGCATGCGACGGGGCCGCCGGCCGAACGGCCGCGGCCCCGCCCCTGCGCGTTCCGACCGTTACCGGGCAAGGATGAAATCCCTCATCAGAGCCTCCTTGCCGGGAATGAGGGTCAGGACGGGGCAGGACGGGGCAGGACGGGTCAGGCGGTTGCCGCGATTTCGCTGCCCCTCGACGCCTTGAGCGCCGAGGCCATGGCGGCCGTACCGATGACCACGAGCCAGATCTGCAGCGGATGGCTCGCGAGCCGTTCGGGCAGGCCGGGGCCGAGGCCGAGATGGAAGGCCGTGATGCCGGCCTGGCCGCCGAGGGCGAGTAGCGCTCAGAGGAGGCCGAGGGCTCCCAGGGTCATGCCGGTTCGGGCGAGAACAGGGGAGCTGCCGCGGATCGCGATCGCGCTCAGGACGATCGTATATTTTCCGTGGCAAGTAACAGATCCGCAGGGGAGACCGGTGCTCATGACGTCACCGAAGGCCGCGTACGACAGCAGCTCAGTGGGACTGCCGCTGTCGCGCGAGGAGAAGTCGGTCTCCGTACCGCTCCTCGGGGTCGTCATGCTGCTGCCGCGGGCACTGGACGCACGGCTGCAGCGCGAGACCGGACACTCGCTGCACGAGTACCAGGTGCTGCTGTGGCTGTCAGTGAGCGAGGGCGGCCGCCAGCACATGACCGCACTGGCGGAGGCGGCCCATGTCACGCCCTCCCACCTCTCACGGCTCGCCGCGCGCCTGGAGCGCCGCGGGGCACTGAAGCGCCTGCCCAGCCCCGACGACGCGCGCAGCGTCCTCGCCGAACTGACCGATACCGGCAGACAGCTGCTCGCCGAGGCCGCTCCCGTCTACCGGGCCGCCTTGCGGCAGTTGGTCTTCGACCAGCTGCCCGAGTCGGACATGGAGGGCTTCGGCCGCCTCAACGACTCCGTTCTGGCCGCGCTTCGGGCCAACGGCACCGTGCCGACCGCGATGGAGCCGGCCCTCGGCAACGGCACAAAGGTCGACGAGGCCGGGTCCGGGGCTCAGCGCCTGTGACTGCTGCTCTTGGCGGCCGTCAAGGAGGGAGCCTGGCGCGCGGTACGGCCCACGGCGCGGCCCGATGCCGGTGCGGGCCACGCGCCGGAGAACCATTCGAACCGCTGGGTTCCGGTGTCGAGCGTGCCTGGGTTCCGTCGGGCGGCGCGGTGCGCCGCGCGAGCCGTACGCCCGCCGGATCTTGTGGGCCCAGGGTCGAGGCATGATGGATCTTCAGGTCCGCGGCGAGTTGGGCACGATCGAGGCTCGGGCCAAGCATGGTGTGAGCTGGGGGCCGGAGCTGGCCGCTCTCGACCAGTCCGTCTTTCCGATGTTCGGGCACCTGCTGCCGTACGCGGACACTGTTTTCAACAGCCGCCAAGTGGCCACCTTGCTGGCGGAAGTACCGCGTCTGCCTCCGGGCGTGGTCACCGATGAGTTCGCGCGGGAGCTTCTGGAACTGGGACAGACGGTTCTCAACGGACAGCACCTCTACCTGTGGTTCCTCGGGGACTGAGGCATTGGGTCGACTCAGGCCCGGAGCCAGAGCCGGATCGCGGCGGTGGTGACGATGCTGTGAAAGATGTAGGCGCGTTCGTCGTATCGAGTGGCGGCGGCTCGGTGGTTCTTGAGCTGGTTGGTCCGAGCCACGGGCAACCGCCCCGTGTGGCCCCCACCCCGCCGGGGAATCCCCCAGTATGTATCCGCCATGTATCCGCACGAGATGTGCTCCTGTGCAGGGTCGGCGACGCGAAGCATATCGAGCAAGGACGTGTGGGGAGAGGAAATGCTGCTGGAGACGGCTTTCTGCACTGGGGACGTGCTCGCGCCCGACAGGTTCTCCTGTTGGCGCGAGCACATTTCCCAGACGTACGTGCCGATGGACGTCGAAGGCGACCGCACAGCGGACACCACGGCGTCGCAGCGCGTCCTGGCGCTGGGAGCCGTACAGCTGTGGACGACGGAGCACTCACCGATGACACTGCGGCGCACGCAGAAGCTGATCCGGCAGTCCGACCCCGAGCTCTACCATCTGTCGCTCCCCCTGCGGGGGACGATGGGGCTCTCCGGCTCCGGTCACGAGGTCGCGTACGAACCGTACGACCTGGTTCTCCACGACACCTCACGGCCCCATCTCATGCGGGCGGCCACCAGCCGGAGTGAGGACACCATCATGGGGACAGGGCTCTTCATCCCCCGGAAACTGCTGCCGCTGCCGGAGAACGCGATCGACTCACTGATCATGCGGCGATTATCAGGGCGTGAGGGCGTCGGAGCGCTGCTCGCCCAGTTCCTCACCCAGGTGACCCGGGACTCCGGCTCCTACCGACCCGACGACGGACCTCGCCTGGGAATGGTCGCGGCGGACCTGCTGTCCGCCCTGTTCGCCCAAGCGCTCGACGCCGGCAACGCGCTCCCGCCGGAGGGCCATCGGCAGACCCTGACTCTGGCTATCCGTGCCTTCATCCAGGCGAACCTGTGTGATCCACAACTGACCCCGGCCACCATCGCCGCCGCGCACCACATCTCCACCAGCTACCTGCACCGCCTCTTCCAGCACGAAGAGGAAACGGTCGCGGCCTGGATTCGCCGTCAACGCCTGGAACGCGCACGCCGCACCCTCGCCGACCCCACGATGCGCGCCCACCCCATTCACGTCGTCGCCACCCGCTCGGGCTTCCCCCGTGCCGCCGACTTCACCCGTGCCTTCCGGCGCGCTTATGGCGTCTCCCCGAGGGACTACCGACACCGGACGGCCCCTCCGAGTCCGTGAGCGGACCGACTGCCGCGGGTCAGGTCTGCCTGGACATCCAGGCGAAGCAGGTGCCCGCCTGAATCGACTTCGTCGACCAATACGGGATGTGGCCGGCGTGCACTCCAGTTGGCCTCAGCGTGCGGCCCCGAGCCGGCACGCGGCCTTGGCGTGGCTGTTGCTGACGCCCAGTGCTTCGAGGCGGGACAAGCAGATCGAGAGCGAGTTCGTCGACCCCTCGCCGTCCTCCGCGATGGTGCACGCCTTTGCGGCATTTCCGCCCACCGGTACGTTGTACCCCTTACCGCGCAGATACTCCTGGCAGTCCCACGACCACGCGGAGGCCGGAGTGGCCACGGCGAACAACGCCAGGACAGCGGCACTGCTCGTGGTCGCGGCGGCGATGGTCAGCGTGGTGAAGGTTTTCCTGATGCGGTTCATTCCCCGTCTCCCTCTTTGACGCGTTCGAAGCTGGGTTCGGAGACCCCTCAAGCACGGGTGAATACCACTGCCGCGAAATCCGCCTCGGGTCGTCAACAGCGGTTCCAGCAATGCCGTCCAGGCCTCTCTTCGTACGCCCCTCAAGGTACGCGGCGGCAGCTTGATATTCGTTGGCGCTGAGCGCACACCCGGTTGGCAATGCGTCCACTCGGCGATGTGCCGGGATTGCCGGCGGCCCTCCCCGGCCCAGTACGAAAACTCGCTGGGCGCGGCGGGTCCGACGGACGGTCGGCCCCGAACGCGGGCCGGTCGTTCATCCGCTTCCTTGTCCTCCTCACCGGTCATCAGCCGCCGCTGGGCGGGGAGGGCGGGCGCGGCATGCGGCGGCGTTCGTATCTGGGGACGGGCCGACTGGGGCGGATGGCCACGGTGGGCGGCCCTGCCTGCCGACGCCGGGCCTGGCCCTGACAGAACAGGCACTGGGGACCGCCGGGGGCGTCCAGGTCCACGGGCGCTCCGGGGTGCTGGGCGCATCCTGAGCTGTTGCGGGGGCGGGAGAGCTCCCGGGCGACGACGAAGGCCCCGTGCGTGAGATCGCCGAGAAACACGAACGTCTCGTTCTCGGACCGGTAGTTGATCTCCGCCGCCAGGTCGTTGATCTGCTGCATGGTCCCCACGAGGACGGTGTGGTCGTAGGGCGGGGGCGGAACGGCCCAGTTGTGGCGGGGTGCCTGGGGCGCCGCTTTCGCGTCGGGCCGGCCGGTGCGGCGGTGGCTGTTGCACAACAGGCAACGTCCCCAGTCGGCGGGGGCTTCGGTGTCGACGGCGCCCTTCGGGTGCAGGCGGCAGCCGGTCGAGTTGCGGTCCGGGGCCAGGTTCCGGGCGACGTTGAACAGCGCGTACAGGCTGTCGGCGATCTCCTCGTACTCGGTGGGATCGGCGGGCACCCGCAGTTGGCCGATGAGTTCACCGACGCCCGCGAGCTTGGAGTAGAGCTCCTTCAGCAAGAAGGGTCTGCCGGTCGGGACACGGTAGGCGGAGTGGTCAGTGGAATCCACGAAACCCACTATGTCGCGAAGTGCCCCACTGGCACCCGCTTTTCACCCGATCGAGGGCACACTTCGCACGGCTGCACGGGCAGCGCGGCCCAGGCCGCCCGTCCGCAGGCATATACCTCACAACATTGCCAGGCGCCTGGCCACAGCGGCGCCGATACCGCGGGCGGCACCGGTGACAACCGCCGTTCGTCGCACATGAGTTGTGTCGGCCGGGCGAGGCGGCAGCCATGGCGAAGCTATCCGGCCAGGCCCGTGGGAGCGCTTCCATAGCAGTCGTGGGCATGCCACGATGCCCCCGGCAGCGCCCTCCCTGGAGGGGGGCGCCACGAGAACTCCGGGCGGGCGAGGCCGGTACCCCTCGCCTGCCCGAGCACCGACCCGCACACGTTTCGAGCCGCGGTCGTTCCCCCCGCACGCGCACTTCCCTGAGCGATACCCCCCCACGAACCGCGATCAGGAAGGGACAAGGACGTGTCCAGAACCAGCAGCAACCGCACAAGAACACCCCTGCGCCGAGCGCTCGTCACGCTTCTCGGAGCGCTGGCGCCCTTGCTCGCGACACTGTTCCTCACCGCCCCGGCCGCCTCGGGCGCCCCGTCCGGGGCGCCCGCCGCTCCCCGTCCGGCGCCCGCGGCCGCGCCCGCCGCCGCAGCGCTCACCGAGGTCACGAACTTCGGCAGCAACCCCAGCAACCTCCAGATGTACCTGTACGTGCCGGACACCGTCGCCGCCCGCCCTGCCGTCCTGGTGGCCGTGCACTACTGCGGGGGCTCCGGGCCGGCATTCCACTCCGGTACCGAATTCGCCTCGCTCGCCGACCGCTACGGCTTCATCGTCGTCTACCCGTCCGTCACCCGGGCCAGCAAGTGCTTCGACGTCTCCTCGCCCCAGGCGCTGCGCCGCGGCGGCGGGAGCGACCCGGTGGGCATCCGGTCGATGGTCGACTGGGCCACGCGTACCTACGGCGCCGACACCAGCCGCGTGTACGTCACCGGCGCGTCCTCCGGCGCGATGATGACCAACGTCCTGCTGGGCGACTACCCGGACGTCTTCGCCGCGGGCGCCGCGTTCATGGGCGTGCCGTTCGGCTGCTTCGCCACCACCGACGGCTCCGAGTGGAACAGCGCGTGCGCCAACGGTACGGTCAGCCGCACCCCGGCGGCCTGGGGGGACCTGGTCCGCGCCGCCCATCCCGGCTACAGCGGGCCGCGGCCGCGCATGCAGCTCTGGCACGGCACCGAGGACGCCATCCTGCGCTACCCCAATTTCGGGGAGGAGATCAAGCAGTGGACGAACGTCCACGGGCTCTCGCAGACACCGGCCACGACCGACTCGCCCCAGAGCGGCTGGACCCGTACCCGCTACGGCTCCTCCGGCGGCCAAGCCGCGGTCGAGGCCATCAGCCTCCAGGGCGTCGGGCACAGCCTCCCCGCCGGCGGGATGGCCGCCCGTGCCATCACGTTCTTCGGACTGGACAGCGGCGGCTCCGGGCCGGGGCCCGGTCCTGAGCCGCAACCGGGCGCCTGCCGGGTGGCCGTCACGACCAGCGCCTGGAACACCGGGCTGACCGCCTCCGTGACGGTCACCAACACCGGCACTATCCCGGTCGACGGCTGGAAGCTGGGCTTCACCCTGCCCGCGGGCCAGACCATCACCTCCGGCTGGGGTGCCACCTACGCCCCGGTCACCGGCGCCGTGACCGCCACCAACGCCCCGTACAACGCGACGATCGACCCGGGCACCGGTGTCACCCTCGGCTACCAGGCCGGCCACAGCGGTGTCGCGTCCGCCCCCGGCGCCTTCACTCTCAACGGAACGGCCTGCGCGCTCGCCTGACCGGGCCGTCCGGGAATTTCGGCCCCCTCCGCGCGTTGAACCGAGCGTGGCCATCGCGACGACGACGAAGTTCTCCGTACTGGACCGTTCCCGCACCCGGCAGGGGGTGACGGCCCCCGAGGCACTGCGGGAGACCGTACGGTTCGCGCGGTACGTCGAGTCGCTCGGCTACCACCGCTTCTGGGTCTCGGAGCACCACAGCGTGCCGGGGGTGGCCGGTTCCGCGCCGACCGTGCTCGCGGCGGCCGTGGCGGGCGCGACCACCACCATCCGGGTCGGCACCGGCGGTGTGATGCTGCCCAACCACCAACCGCTGGTCGTGGCCGAGCAGTTCGGGGTGCTGGAGTCCCTCTTCCCAGGGCGCGTCGACATGGGGCTCGGCCGCTCCGTCGGCTTCACCGACGGCATCCGCCGGGCGCTGGGCCGGGACAAACAGGACGCCGACGACTTCCCCGGCCGGCTCGCGGAGCTGCTGGCGTACTTCACCGGCGACGGCACCACCCACCCCGAGGTCCACGCGCACCCCGCCGAGGGACTGCGGCCACCCGCGTTCGTCCTGGCCACCGGGAAGGGCGCGCGGGTCGCGGCCGAGGCGGGACTGCCGCTGGTCATCGCGGCCGTCCGGGGCGAGGACGCGATGCTCAGGGCGGTCGAGGAGTACCGCCGGGACTTCCGGCCCTCCGCGTGGGGCGAACGCCCGTACGTGATGCTCTCCGGCACGGTCGCGGTCGCCGCCACCTCCGAGGAGGCGCGGCGGCTGCTGATCCCGGAGGCGTGGTCCACCGCGTACGCGCGCACGCACGGCGCGTTCCCGCCCCTCACCCCGGCCGGCACAGTCCTCGCCACTCCGATGACGGAGCGGGAGCGCGCCCTGTTCGAGGAGGCGCGACGGGGCCATCTGGCCGGCTCCGAAGAGGAGATCACGGCCGGTCTCGAAAAGCTGCTCGCGCGCAGCGCGGCGGACGAGTACCTGGTCACGACCAGCACGTACGACCGGGACGCCCTGCTGGACTCGTACCGGCGGCTGGCGGGTCTGGTGGGGCTCGTGCCCCGCTCCGGGCCGACGACTTCCTGAGAATTCTCCGAGTCGCTGAGTAATCCGCCGCTCCGTCACGTACTTTCTGACGAACCGGCGAGGCGGAACAGCCAGATCGATCGAGTGACCACCGGGTGACCAGGCCAGTCGAGTGATCAAGAGCCGGACAGGGAACGGGAGCTGGGCATGACGGAACCGCAGGGGACCGCACGGATCGTGGAACGCCGGACCGTCGGGCGCAGAGCAGTGGTCACGGCGGCGGGCGCCGTCGGGCTGAGTGCGGCGCTCGTCGCGTGCGGCGGGTCGGACGACTCGTCGGACTCGTCGGGTTCCTCGAACGCCGCGTCCGAGCAGCCCGCGGCGGGCGGCGGCGCGGGCGCGGGCGCCACGGACGTGCTCGCGAAGACCACCGACATCCCCGAGGGCGGCGGCAAGGTCTTCGACGCGCAGGGAGTGGTGGTCACCCAGCCCACGGCGGGCGAGTACAAGGCGTTCTCGTCCAAGTGCACCCACACGGGCTGCGCGGTGAAGGACATCGTGGACGGTGTCATCCACTGCCCGTGCCACGGCAGCAAGTTCAGCGCGACGGACGGCAGCGTGCAGGCCGGTCCCGCGACGAAGCCGCTGCCCACGGCGTCGATCAAGGTCTCCGGAGAGTCGATCACGCTCGCGTGACCATGGCCGCCGAGCGGCCGTGACCCCCGGCGCCCCGGCGCCACCACAGACCGACGGCTGACGGACTTCACTTTTCGTCGGCAGCGGGTGAAGCCCGTCAGCCGTCAACCCCTCCCGTACAGGTATCCCGTACGGAGGCCGGCCCGGCTCAGCCGACCGCTCCGGCTCAGCCGGCCACCTCCGCCGCCGCCCGGCCCAGCGCCCGGGCGGCCGCCCTGATCGACGGGCGGCGGCCGGCGTCCGTCCGCCACACGGCGTGGATGTGCCGGCGCATCGTGTTCCGTACGGGCACGACGGCGACGCCCGGGGGTAGCGCGCCCCGCCCGAGCCGGGGCGCGACACAGACCCCGAGTCCCTCCGCGATCAGCGCGAGCTGGGTGTGGTACTCCCCCGCGAGATGCGCGATCCGCGGCTCGAACCCCTTCGCGCGCAGGGTGAACATCAGCCAGTCGTGGCAGAACTCGCCCTCCGGCCAGGACACCCAGTCGTCCTCCGCGAAGTCCTCCAGATCCACCTCCGCCCGGCCCGCGAGCGGATGGCCGACCGGCATCGCCAGGTCGGCCACGTCGTCCAGCAGATGCTCGGTGGCGAGGCCGCCGGGCACCGGCATCCGTTTGTTGCTCCACTCCAGCACGACCGCGAGATCGAGATCTCCTCTCATGACCCCCCGGATCCCGGCCTCCGGTTCCAGCTCGCACGAGCGGACCCGCAGCTCGGGGTGGTCCTCCCGGAGGGCGCGGAGCGCGCGGGGGAACAGCCCTCGGGCCGCCGTCGGGAACGCCGAGATCCGCACCTCGCCGACCACCCGGCCGCGCTGCGCCTCGATGTCCGACTGCGCGATCTCGACCTGCGAGAGGATCCGCGCGGCATGGTCGGCGAGCAGCCGGCCCGCGTCCGTGAGCCGTACGCCGCGGCCGTTCCTGGCCAGGAGCTGCTGGCCGACCTCGCGCTCCAGTTTGGCCATCTGCTGGGAGACCGCCGAGGTGGTGACGTGCAGACCGTCGGCGGCGCCGCTCACCGAGCCGTGCCGCGCCAGGGCATCCAGGGTCCGCAGGCGCTCCAGGTTCAACATGTAAGCAATACTAATCAGATGGGTGGACAAAGTCTCGCTTGTTCTACGAGGTGTGCGGCGTCATCGTTGACGCCATGACCACCGCGACCCCGCGCCGCCCGCCCCGGGCCTCCACCTCCGCCTCCACCTCCTCCACCTCCACCACCTCCTCCGCCACCACCGCCTCCACCACCTCGACCGTCGCGGCCCGCCCGCGCCCCGCGCTCGACTGGCGCCTCCGGTTCGCCGCGCTCGCGCTCATCTGGGGCTTCAGCTTTCTGCTGATCAAGGTCGGCACCCACGGCTTCGCCCCGTTCCAGGTCACCTTCGGCCGGCTCTTCTTCGGCACGGCGGTACTGGCCGTCGCGATGGCGGTGAAGCGGGAGCGGCTGCCCCGGTCGGCGCGGACCTGGGGCCATCTCACCGTCGCGGCGTTCCTGCTCAACGCGCTGCCGTTCTCGCTGTTCGCGTACTCCGAGCTGACGATCCCGTCCACGCTGGCGGGCATCTGCAACGCCACCTCCCCGCTCTGGGGCATGGCGCTCTCCATGGTCGCGCTCTCCGAGGACCGGCCCACCCGCCGCCGGGTCGCCGGCCTCGGTATCGGATTCCTCGGGGTGCTGACGGTGCTCGGCGCGTGGCAGGGCTTCTCGGGGCTCGACCCGGCGGGTACGGCGATGGCGCTGCTCGCCTCGCTGAGCTATCCGATCGGCTGGATCTACGTACGCCGCACGCTGGCGGGCAGCAGCAGCTCGCACCTCTCGCTGACGGGTGCGCAGCTCTTCCTCGGTACGCTGCAACTCGCCCTGGTGACACCGCTGTTCACCTCAATGCCGACCTCGTTCCCGGTGGGACCGCTGCTCTCCGTGATCGTGCTGGGCGCGTTGGGGACCGGGCTGGCGATCCTGATCCAGTACGGCATCGTCGCCGAGGTCGGGCCGACGACCGGCCAGATGGTCACGTACTTCATCCCGGTCATCGCGACCGCCGCCGGGGTCACGCTCCTCGGGGAGCAGTTGAGCTGGAACACCCCGGTCGGCGCCCTGATCGTCCTCGCCGGGGCCGCGCTCACCCAGAGCAGGGCGCGCCGGGCGTAGTGGGGCCCGTCAGCCGTAACTGCGGGCGGGGGCCGGGCCGGGCTAGTCGCTGCCGAGCACGGGGCCGACTGTTCGACTGACTGTTCGTCATATCATCACGACAACAAGGGAATCGGAACCGTAGAGCCGCC
>NZ_JBFBJB010000054.1:0-62898 GCF_040685895.1 Streptomyces sp. NPDC088124
GGACCTATCGGCCGAAGCGAAGGAGCCGCCGCCCTAATCGCTCGATCGACGCTTTCAACAGACCTGACCCCTCACAACTTCGGATTCGGTGGCCGGTCTCTGCCGGTTCCCGGCGGTTCCTGCCGGTCTCACGCGCCGGCCGCGGCCGTGGTGGGTGGCGGGGGGCTGCCCGGGCCAGTACGTACCGGCCGTACGGATCAGTCCAGGTAGCCCCGGAGCTGGTCGGCGTAGGCGTGGTCGCGGAGTTTGCTGAGGGTCTTCGACTCGATCTGGCGGATGCGTTCGCGGGTCACGCCGAAGATCCGGCCGATCTCCTCCAGGGTGCGGGGCCGGCCGTCGTCCAGGCCGTAGCGCAACTGCACGACCTTGCGTTCGCGCTCGCCGAGCGTGGAGAGCACGGCCTCCAGATGCTCGCGCAGCAGCAGGAAGGCAGCCGACTCGACGGGGGACGCGGCGTCGCCGTCCTCTATCAGGTCCCCGAGCGCGACATCGTCCTCCTCCCCCACCGGGGCGTGCAGCGAGACGGGCTCCTGGGCGAGCCGCAGTACCTCCCTGACCCGGTCGGGGGTGAGTTCGAGATGGGCGGCGACCTCCTCGGGGGCCGGTTCGTAGCCGCGCTCCTGGAGCATCCTGCGCTGGACCCGTACGACCCGGTTGATCAGCTCGACCACATGGACGGGCACCCGGATGGTACGGGCCTGGTCGGCGAGGGCGCGGGACATCGCCTGGCGGATCCACCAGGTCGCGTACGTGGAGAACTTGTAGCCGCGCGCGTAGTCGAACTTCTCGACGGCCCTGATCAGGCCCAGGTTTCCCTCCTGGACGAGGTCGAGCATGGTCAGCCCGCGGCCGACGTAGCGCTTGGCGACGGAGACGACGAGGCGCAGATTGGCCTCAATGAGCCGGCGCTTGGCCATCCGGCCGAGGACGACCAGCCGGTCGAGGTCCAGGGCGAGTTCCGAGTCCAGCTCCGTGTCGAGGTCGCTGGCGGCACCCAGCTTCTCCTCGGCGAAGAGACCGGCCTCCACGCGGCGGGCCAGCTCGACCTCGTCGGCGGCCGTGAGCAGCGGGATACGGCCGATCTCCCGCAGGTACTGCCGGAAGAGGTCCGACGAGGGCCCGCCGGTGTCGGCGCGGCTGCCCCGCCGTGCCGCGGGCTCGGGCACGAGGGGGACCTCCACGGGATGTTCGGTGAGCGGCTCCGGGGAGTTCGGGGACGCCGGGCCGGCCTCGGGGGCCATGGGTTCACCGGTCGGGTCGACGGGGACCCCCTCGGAGTGGTGCGCCGCACGGCTCTGCGCCGGTACGGCGCCGGCGCGTCCGGCGGTGGGCGCGTCCGGCGACTCGGTCGGTGCCATGGGCGGCACCGCGGTCGTCGTCTCGGTCGGCGACTCGGTCAGGGTCTGGGTCTGCACGGGGGGCGACCTCCAGGGTGATCGCTGCCGGTTCGGGGGGCGTACGGCAGCGGGACGGGGACGGCCGGGCCGCCTTCCGTCCCGTACACGATGAGCGGATCCGCGGGGGTGGGATGCCCACCTGCCGGTGGACGGGCCGCGCTCCGAGGACTCAGGCACCGCACCCCAGTGTGGGGTAAGAGATATCGCCGCCACGAGGGGCGTGCGGCGACTTTCTGAGTCCGGTCCGTAACCGGGCCGTTACAACGAAGGCGGCGCGGCGTCCCCGTGCCGTCACCCGGCGCGGCGCTCCGGCGCCGGGGCGGGCACGTCGGGGCAGGCCCGGGAACCGCCGTCGGAGGGGTCAGGCGGGGCGGCGACGCTGGAGGGGGTCCGGCGGGGCGGCGGCGCCGGGAGAGGCCGTCAGAGCGCTTCCGCGCCGCGGGCGCGCAGCGCCTGGCCGTACTGCTGGAGCACCCACAGCTCCTTCTGGACGGCCTCGTAACGCTCCGGGTCGCCCTGGCTGCCGAGCCGGGTCAGCGTGCCCGTGACGTCCTGGATACGGCGGTCGACGGCACGCAGCCTGACATGGACGAGCTGCTGTCCCGCGTAGACCTCGTCGATGGTCTTGCCGCGGAAGACCTCCACCGCGAGCTCCGTGACCATGGCGCGCACCGCGTCGTTCGGCGCGGCCTCGCGGACCCGGGCCAGATACTCGGGGGCGGACTGGAGGCCCGACTCGGCGCCGCCCGCGTCCTCTATCGCGCGGCGTACGGCGGCGTACGGCGGGGCGGTGAACTCGTCCTCCCCGTAGGCGTCGAAGGCCGGGGAGACCAGCTCGGGCCGCTGGAGGGCGAGCTTGAGCAGCTCGCGCTCGGTGCGGTGGGCGGGGCTGCGGAGGGTGAGCGCGGGGCCGGAGGGGGCCTGGCGCGCCTCGGTCTCGTACGGCTGCCGCGCGCGCTGCTCGGGTCCGGCCGACGGGGCCCGGCCGCCGCGGTCGCGCGCCCAGCGGGCCATCTGCGCGACGCGCTTGACGACGAACTGGGTGTCGAGGATGCCGAGGATGCCGGCGAGCTGGACGGCGACCTCGTGCTGCGAGGAGCCGTTCTTGATCCGGGCGACGATCGGCGCGGCCTCGTCGAGCGCGGCGGCGCGGCCCGCCGGGGTCTCCAGGTCGTACCGGGAGACGATCTGGCGGATGGCGAACTCGAAGAGCGGGGTCCGCGGTTCGGCCAGGTCCTGGACGGCGGCGTCGCCCTTGGCGAGCCGCAGGTCGCACGGGTCCATGCCGTCGGGGGCGATGGCGATGTAGGTCTCGGCGGCGAATTTCTGGTCGTCCTCGAAGGCGCGCAGCGCGGCCTTCTGGCCGGCCGCGTCCCCGTCGAAGGTGAAGATCACCCGGGCGCTGCCGTTGTCCATGAGGAGGCGCCGGAGGATCTTGATGTGGTCGCCGCCGAAGGCCGTGCCACAGGTGGCGATGGCGGTGGTGACCCCGGCGAGATGGCAGGCCATCACGTCCGTGTACCCCTCGACGACGACGGCTCGGCTGGCCTTGGCGATGTCCTTCTTGGCCAGGTCGACGCCGTACAGGACCTGGGACTTCTTGTAGATCGCCGTCTCGGGGGTGTTGAGGTACTTCGGCCCGTTGTCGTCCTCGCGGAGCTTGCGCGCGCCGAAGCCGACGACATCGCCCGCGATGTCGCGGATCGGCCACATCAGCCGGCCGCGGAAGCGGTCGATGGGGCCGCGGCGGCCGTCCTGGGAGAGCCCGGAGAGCATCAGCTCCTTGTCGGTGAAGCCCTTGCCGCGCAGAAAGCGGGTGAGGTGGTCCCAGCCGACGGGGCTGTAGCCGACGCCGAAGTGCTCTGCCGCCGCCTGGTCGAAGCCGCGCTCGGCGAGGAACGTCCGGCCGATGGCGGCCTCGTCCCCGGAGAGCTGGTCGGCGTAGAAGCGCGCGGCGATCCGGTGCGCCTCCACCAGGCGCGTCCGTTCGCCGCGCTGGCTCGCGGGGTTGTACCCGCCCTCCTCGTACCGCAGCGTGATGCCCGCCTGGGCGGCGAGCCGCTCGACCGTCTCCGAGAAGGAGAGATGGTCGATCTTCATCACGAAGGCGATGGTGTCCCCGCCCTCCTGGCAGCCGAAGCAGTGGAAGAGACCCTTGCTCGGACTGACCTGGAAGGAGGGGGACTTCTCGTCGTGGAAGGGGCAGAGCCCTTTCAGATTGCCGCCGCCCGCGCTGCGCAGTTGAAGGTACTCGGACACGACGGCGTCGATCGGGACCGCGTCCCGGACCGCCTTCACGTCGTCATCGTTGATCCTGCCTGCCACGCGTGAATCCTACGGGGACCGGCCGACAGCCGCGGACACCCGTCGGCCCGGTGATCCCTCCGGCGGCCGGGTTCCGGCACGCGGGGAGGCCTGCTGTCAGGTGGCCAGGGAGGCGAGCGGGGCGTTGGGATCGGCGAGGGCGTCCAGGTCCTGGCGGGCGCCCGAGCGGATCAGGCGCTGGATGTCCTCGGTGACGTCCCACACGTTGACGTTCATCCCGGCGAGCACCTTGCGGTCCTTCAGCCAGAAGGCGACGAACTCCCGCTTCCCCACGTCGCCGCGTACCACCACCTGGTCGTACGAGCCGGGCGGCGCCCAGCCCGAGTACTCCAGGCCGAGGTCGTACTGGTCGGAGAAGAAGTACGGAACCCGGTCGTAGACGACGTCCAGGCCGAGCATCGCGCGTGCGGCCGCCGGGCCGCCGTTGAGGGCGTTCGCCCAGTGTTCGACGCGCACCCGGTCGACGGCGAGCGAGGCTCCCCAGCCCGGCAGCGGTACGGCCGCCACGTCCCCGGCCGCGAAGATGTCGGGGTCGGAGGTGCGCAGCGCGGAGTCCACGGCGATGCCACCGCCCGTGGACCGGTCGGCGAGCGCGAGCCCGGCGGCCTCGGCGAGGGCTGTGCGCGGGGCCGCGCCGATCGCGGCGAGCACGTCGTGCGCCGGGTGCTCCTCACCGTCGTCCGTGCGGGCCGCCAGGACCATGCCGTCCTGGCCGGTGATCTCGGTGAGCCGGGCGCCGAAGTGGAACCGTACGCCGTGCTCCTGGTGCAGTTCGGTGAAGAGCTGGCCCAGCTCGGGGCCGATGACGCGGTGGAGCGGGGTCGCCTCGGGCTCGACGACGGTGACCTCGGCGCCATAGCCGCGGGCCGCCGCGGCGACCTCCAGGCCGATCCAGCCCGCGCCCGCGATCACGAGATGGCCGTTGTCGCGGCCGAGTGCGGTCAGGACCTGGCGCAGCCGGTCCGCGTGGGCGAGCCGGCGCAGATGGTGGACGCCCGCCAGATCCGTGCCGGGGATGTCCAGCCTGCGGGGCTCGGCGCCGGTCGCCAGGAGCAGTTTGTCGTACCGCAGGGAGGTGCCGTCGCCGAGATGCACGCACCGGGCGTCGCGGTCCACTGCGGTGACGCTCTGGCCGAGGTGCAGCTCGACCTGGGCCTGCGCGTACCAGGCGGGTTCCTGGACGAAGACGCTGTCGCGCTCCTCCTTGCCGGCCAGATACCCCTTGGAGAGGGGCGGGCGTTCGTAGGGGTGGTCGCGCTCGTCACCGATGAGGATCACCCGGCCGGTGAACCCCTCCTTCCGGAGGGATTCCGCGGCCTTCGCCCCGGCCAGCCCTCCACCGACGATGACAAATGTCCGATGTGCGTCGACCACTTGATGCCTCCTCTTCGCGCTGCCGCCATCTGTGAGCGTCCCGCACGGAGCGTGATGACGAAAGAGGGAGCGCTCCACGGGCCTGACTCTCGGCCGGATCCGACGGGATCCGACATGATCCGGTTACTTTCGTACACGCCCGCGTCGAAAGTGAGCGCTATGTGCGTGCCATGAGGGGCGCGGGTCGCTCATTCGCCTCAGGTGCGGTCGATGGGTTCTTCTTGGTTCGCCCGGTCGGTTCCGCGTGGCCGGTCAGCTCCGTGTGAAGGGGTGGCCGGTCAGCTCCGTGTGGAGGAGTGGCCGGTCAGCTCCGCGTGGAGGAGTGGCCGGTCAGCTCCGCGTGGAGGGAGCGGGCCGAGGCGTCCGTGAGCGAGGCGATCTGGTCGATGACGACGCGTTTGCGCGCCTGGTCGTCGGCGGCGGCCGTGAACAGCGCGCGGAACTGCGGGTCGAGCCCGTGCGGGGCGCGGGCCGTCAGCGCCTGGGCGAGTTCCGCCAGGACGACGCGCTGGTCGGCGCGGAGGGCCTCCTGCTCGGCGCGCTGCATGACGTAGCGGTCGGCGACGGCCTTGAGGACGGCGCACTCGTGGCGGGCGCCGCGCGGGACGACGAGTTCGGCGGCGTACCGGGTGAGCGGGCCCGTGCCGTACGTCCGCCGGGTCGCGCTCTCGGCGGCCTCGCAGAAGCGGCCGATGAGCTGGCTGGTGGCGTCCTTGAGGCGGGACTGGGCGAGGGCGGAGCCGTCGTAGCCGTGCGGCCACCACTCCTGGGCCATGAGGCGGTCGAGGGCCGCGGCCAGCTCGCCCGGGTCGGTGTCCGCCGGTACGTAGCGGCCGACCGCGACCTCCCAGATCCCGCCGCGCTCGGCCGCGGAGGCGAGGGCGGCGGGGTCGACATGACCGGCGTGCAGGGCGTCCTCGAAGTCATGGACCGAGTAGGCCACGTCGTCGGACCAGTCCATGACCTGTGCCTCGAAGCAGACGCGGCCCGCCGGGGCGCCCGCGCGGGCCCAGCGGAAAACCGGCAGGTCGTCCTCGTACACCCCGAACTTGACCGATTCGGGCCGGGTGGGGTGGGCGCCGCGCGGCCACGGGTATTTGGTGGCGGCGTCGAGCGCGGCGCGGGTGAGGTTGAGACCGACGCTGACGAGTTCGCCGCTCTCCGGGGACCGGACGAAACGTTTGGGCTCGATCCGGGTCAGCAGTCTGAGCGACTGGGCGTTGCCCTCGAAGCCGCCGCAGTCCGCGGCGAATTGGTTGAGGGCCTGCTCGCCGTTGTGGCCGAACGGCGGATGGCCCATGTCATGGGCGAGACAGGCGGTCTCGACCAGATCGGGATCGCAGCCGAGGGCCGCGCCCAGCTCGCGGCCCACCTGGGCGCACTCCAGGGAGTGGGTCAGCCGGGTGCGGGGACTGGCGTCCCACTCCTGGCTGCGGGAGCCGGGGGTGACCACCTGGGTCTTTCCGGCCAGCCGGCGCAGGGCGGCGGAGTGCAGCACGCGGGCGCGGTCGCGCTGGAACGCGGTGCGGCCGGGGCGTTTGTCGGGTTCGGCGTCCCAGCGTTCGGTGGCCTGGTCGTCGTACGCGCCCGCCGGTGCGGAGGGGGGCGGTGGGGTGGTTCCGGTGGTGCCTGCCATGCGCCGACCGTAACCGGCGGGCCCCGCGAACGGCTCGGCGGCGGGGCGTTGGGGCGGTGGGCCGGTGGGAGGCTCGGCGAGAACGCGGGGCGTGCGCGGCCCGTGGGCGTGGGGCCCGGCCCGTGGAGCGTGGGCCGGGCGGGTCATACGGAGGCGAGGAGGCGGTGGCCCGCCGCGTCGCTCGGCGCCGCGAGGGCCTCGTCGTAACGGTGCAGGAGCAGCCGGGCCATCGCGGGGTGCGCGCCGAGCGGGGCGGCGGCGATCCAGGGCGCGGCGGCGGTGCTGCGGCTCGCGAAGTATCCGGGCGCGGTGAAGTACGAGGCGATCGCGATCCGGTGCCGGCCGCGGGCGGCGAGGGCGCGCACCGCGTCGGGGACCGTGGGTGCGGCCGCGGAGGCGTACGCGGGCAGGACCGGGACGCCGCCGAGGCGCTCACCGAGGAGTCCGGCGGTACGGCGGGTGTCGGCGGCGGACTCCGGGTCGCGGGACCCGGCGGCGGCCAGCACGACGCCGGCTCCGCGGTGCCCGGTCTCCGCGGGCCAGCCCGCTTCGAGGAGTCGGTCGTACAGGGTCTCGACCAGGAGCGGGTGCGGGCCGAGCGGGGCGGCGACGCGGATCTCCAGCCGGGGCGCGGCCGCGGCGGCGAAGGCCGGCAGGTCGCGCTTGATGTGGGTACCGCGGCTCAGCAGCAGCGGTACGAGCACGGCCCCGGCGGGCGGGCCGGTCCGGACGGGCCGGACGGGCCGGTTCGCCCGGCCGTCGGTGAGGGAGGCCAGGGTGTCGGAGAGAAGGGGTTTCTCGATCTCGATGTGGCCGAGGCGTACGTCCACGCCGGGGCGCAGTTCGCGCACCCGGTCCAGGAGCGCGGTGACGGTGCGCAGGGCGCGCGGGTCGCGGCTGCCGTGGGCCACGACGACCAGGGTGTGGGGGTGTGTGCTCGCCGGCTCCGTCATGAGCCCGATACTGCCCGGCCAGGATTGCCGGGCCGTTGCGCGGCCGTGACGGAGGTTTTCCACAGCCTCACACACACCGCCGGGGCGTTGTCAGACCCGTCACCTAGTGTCATGGCAGCTCGGAAACCAGAGGTCGGGGAGGGGGTCCTGCCATGGGCTGGATCGAAACGACGGGTGGGTACGCCGTCGCGCTGGACGGCGCGAAGGTGCTGTGCCGCAACGCCGCGGGGCGGACGCTGAAACAGGTGCCGCCCAAGCTCAAGGACGACGCCGAGGTGGTGCGGCTGCGGCAGCTCGCCGAGTGGCTGGAGCGGCACGAGCGGGAGTGCCGGGAGCAGGTGGACGGCTGGCTGGTCCGGTCGCTGCCGGTCCCGGTGGCCCTGCTGGCGCGGGTATGGCCGGATCCGGCGTGGCAGGCGGTGCTGCGCGATCTGGTGGTGGCGCCGGTCGCCCCGGACGGCTCCGCCGACACCACGCGCGCCGGATTCCTGCGGGACGCGGATCCGGTGCGGGGGCTGGGGATCGTCGATCTGGACGGGGACTCGGTGCGGCTTGATCCGGCGGCGGTGGAGACGGTGCTGCTCCCCCATCCGGTGCTCCTCGAAGACCTGTCGGAGCTGCGGGAGTTCGCCGCGGAGCTGGGGGTCGAACAGGGGGCGGAGCAGCTCTTCCGCGAGGTGTGGCGGCGGCCGGACCTCTCGGGGAGCGGTGATGCGGCCGCCGGGACCGCCGGTGCGGGCGGGACTGACGAGGTGGCCAGGGCGGCCGGGACGGTGGACGCGGCCGGGCCGGGGGTGTGGCGGGCGTACGCCGACGGGAAGTTCGCGCAGCTCCGGCACGCCACGGCGCGCGCGGTCTCGCTCGGCTACCGGGTGCGCGGCGGCCAGGCGGTCTGTCCGCTGGTGGAGGACGGCCGGGCGCTGGAGGCGGCGTACTGGCTGGGGGACGACTACCCCGAAGGGGAGACGCTGACGGGCGCGCTGGAGTGGCGCGACACGGCGGGGCGGCGGCTGCCGCTCGCCGAGGTGGGGCCGGTCGCCTGGTCCGAGGGCGAGCGGATGGCCGCGCTGGTGTACGCGGGCCGCGTGGTCGAGAGTGACGAGGAGAAGGCGCTGTGAGCGACGTACGACCGTTGGGGAACGAGACTCCGGGCGAGCGGGCCGGGTCGGCGCGTACGGCCGCGGGGCCGGACAGGGTTCTGCTGGACGCCGGAGGGGTCCTGCCGTACGGGAGCGGCGCGGAGGGAGATGTGCTCACGGCGCGGGCGTACGGACACCCGGCGCTGGACGGGCGCGCCGTGGTCCGGCTGGTGCCCGAGGCGATCGGGGCGGCCGAGGACCTGTCCCTGGAGTACCTGGGGTTCGGCACGCCGCGGGCGGAGCCGGTCGGCCGGGTCAGGCGGCAGTCGCTGGGCTTCCCCGCCTGGGCGCTGGTCAACGACCCGGGCAACGGGCATCACGCGCTGGCCGTGGTGAAGGAGATGGAGCGGCTGACCCGGCTCGTCACCACCAAACCGGGGCTGGCGAAGGAGGGGTTCGACGAGATCGGCGAGCGCCTGGACCGGTCCGTACCGCACTTCCTGCCCACTTTCTACGAGCAGGTGGCGCGGCTCTTCCTGGGGATCGAGTCCCGGCAGCACGCCTCGGTGTTCTTCGGCAAGGCGCGGGCGGCGGAGCAGCGGCATGCCCTGGCGGTGGACGAGGCGCGGCTGCGTGAGGTGTTCCTGGAGTTCGCGGGGGCGGGCGCGCTGAGCGGCAAGGCGCTGCGCGAGCACGCGAAGGCGCTGACGGCCCGGCTGTCGGCGGCGGAGGCGTACGGACAGTTCCGCGCGGTCTCGCTGGAACGGTGCGCGGCCGGACTCGCCCCGTACGCGGGCATGCTGGAGGACCTGCGGCGTCTCGCGAAGGGCGCGGGGCTGGACGCGGCGGAGGAGGAGCGGTCGCTGCTCGGGGAGATCATCCACACGGGTCCGATGAACCGGGCGGCGGGGAGCTTCTGGAAGTCGGCGCTGCCCGCGCTGGCCTCCGTCGCGGCCGGGGACCGCTCGGTGCGGGAGCGGCTGCTGACGCTGCTGCCGACCACGGGCGGGGACCGGCCGGAGGAGTTCGACGCCTCCTGGCTGGAGTTGCTGGACCGGTGCGGCGCGGTCGAGCTGCTGGTGGACGGGACGGTGCCGGCCGCCGAGTGGCTCTCCGGGTGGGCCGGTCACCGGCGGCGCGGCTGGCGGAACTCCCGGCGTCTCCCCGCCGAACTGGCCCTGGTCGAACGGCTGGTGGACCGGCTGATGACGGACGGCACGCCGGTACGGCTGCTGGGGAACCGCGGCCGGCACGTGACCGCGGACCTGGATCTGCTCGACGCGTGTCTGGCGTGGGGTGTGCCGGTGGCCGGTCCCGCGCCGGGCGACAGTTGTCTCCGCCTCGACGAGTGGCTGACCGACACGACCGCGGGGGCCAGGGACCTGGCGGCGCTCGCGGCCGATCCGCGGTTCACCGCGCTGCTGCGCGCCGGCGTGGAGGAGGCCGCGGACACCGGGGACGCCACGGAGCGGCTGGACAGGATCGTCGCCCACCCCGCGCTGCGCACGGCTCTCGTGGGCTGGCTCGGAGACCGGGCCGACGACCTGTCGCGGCCCTTCGGACTGCCGGAGCTGGACGAGCAGTTGAGGCGGCTGAGCCGCTTCTCGGCCGGCCCGGTGCTGGCCACCGCGCCGCAGGCGGTCGCCCGGATCACGGCGGTCTCGCCCGCCCCTGCCCTGGCGAGGACCTTGCGCGCGGGCATCCTGGACGAGCTGGGCTGGCCCGCGCTGGAGGAGGCCCTGCCGGGGCTCGGCGAGGTCGCCCCGCCCGGCTCGAACCACTGGCACGGCCACGGGGTGGACCGCTTCTACCAGGTGGGGGACGCCTGGCCGGCCCTCCTGGTGCACCTCAACTCGGAGGCCGCGGCGGTGGGGCCCGCCGAGGTCCTCGACCGGCGGACCCTCCCCCTTCCGACGGGGTCCGGCCAGGACCGGCACCGGGTGGCGGTCCGCTACGTGGGCGGCCAGTGGCTGGTCGCCCATGGGTACGGCGACGACCGGCGGGCCGTGTGGTCCGGGCGGCCCGCCGAGGTGTTCACACCCGTGGGCGACCTGTCCGACCACTGGTCGTACAGCCGGTCGGCGTCGTTCGAGCTGCCCGACGGCGGACGCTGCTACGGCGGCCGGCCGGTGTACGCGGGCGACACCTCGTTCGCGGCGGAGCGCCGCCCGGTCGCCTCGGACGGCATCTCCGTCTGGGTACTGCACGAGAACGAGTGGTGGGAGTACGACCCGGAGTCCGCCCGCAGGGGCCGGATCTCGGTGCCGGGCTTCTTCGACTCGGCGCTCACGGGCGGCGGCGTACAGCTGGTGGCACACGCGTGCCGGCTGCTTCCCGTACAGCCGGGGCAGGAGTCCTCGCCGTTCGGCACGGCGGACGGGCTGCTGGGGTGGTGGGTGACGCACGACCCTAAGGCGCGGACGCTGACGGCCTGTTCGGTGGACGGCAGCCGCAGCCCGGCCGTGCCGCTGCCCGCGGACTCGTTCCCCGGGCACCACCACACCGGCCTTCCCCTGCCGCCGCTGCGGCTGCCCGGCGGGGCCGTACTGCACCTCAGGGAGACGACCGGATACCGCTCCCACATCGATGTGTACGACGCCGAGGGCATCCGTCTCGCCCAGGTGGAGGAGAACGACCGCGGCGGGGCGTACGCCGCCGGTACCCCCCTCGTGGCACCGCTGGCCCACTGGCACGCGCTGCGCCCTCGGGACGAGCGGGGCTCGGCCGTGCTGCGCTCGGTGACCGACGAGGACGCGGCGGCGCTGCTGGCCGCCGTCGGCGAGGGGACGCACGCGGAGACGGTGGCGAAGGCCGAGGGCGTGGTGCGTGAGCTGCTGCCCGGGGTCACCCACCCGGCGCTGGTGGCGGGCGTCGCCGGAGTGCTGGTGGAGGCGGCGCGGCACGCCGGGCGCGTGCGCACCCTCGCCGCGCGGGCCGCGCGGGACGGCTCGGACGGGCAGCACGCGCCGGGGGCGCGGCATGCCTTCGACGGGGTGCTGAGCGAGACGTTCCGCGGCTTCGCACGCTCGCCGTACGCCCACTACTACCCGTCCCGGGCGCAGGGCGGCACGGCGGTCCTCGACCAGATCCGGCGGGTGCGCGAGGTGCTGGCGCCGGGCGCGGTCCCGGGCCGTACGGATCTGAAGAGCGTGAGCGTGGGGTGGGCGACGCTGTGCGGTGCGGGCATGGCCGCGCTCGCGGTGCGGGCCGCCTCGCCCGCCACGGAGGAGAAGCAGCGGGCCGGGCTCCTGGAGTTCCTGGACACCGCGCTGTCCGCGGTGACCGACGGGGCCGGTGAGGCCGGAGCCGGGGCGGGGACCGGGACGGGTGGTGACGCCCTGCTGATCGATCCGCGCGGCCGGTTGCGCACGGTGGAACTGCGGACCCCGGAGAGCGGGGAGGGCCGGGCGTCCGACGGAGAGGTGCGGCACGCGGGGGCGCGGCGGCTGCTGATCCTCGGCCGTGTGCGCAACGACGGGAAGGACACGTACTGGCACGCCGTCGAGTACGACCCGGCCGGGGCCTTCGGCGGCTGGGACGGCGGCACGGTCGTCGCGTCGGAGGTGCTGGGCGCGGCGGACGACCCGCTGCGGGCGCCCGCGGTGCGCCGCCTGGTGGAGCTGGTGCGGGAGCGCGGGCCGCTGGCGTACCGCCCGGAGTGGGCCGTGGACTTCGCGGAACGGGTCGGGACGACGGCTGTCGCGGCCGCCCTGCTCCAGCTGGGCTCCCCCGGGCTGAACGGCTACCGGGGGCAGGACGTGCTGAGCGCCGGGTATCTGGAGCCGCTGGGCGCGAAGAGCGCCGAGGCCCAGGTGGGGCGCGCCGCGCTGAGCGTGCTGAGCGCGGCGGAGCTGACCACGTACACCGCGCTGCTGCTGCCCGGTGATCCGGCGCGGGTGGCGGAGCTGTGGACGGACGGCTTCGCGGTGGAGCCGGTGGCGGGCGCGTGGATCGCCGCGCGCGGCCGTCGGCGGGTCACCCCGGCATGGCTGGTCCGGCGGATGGTGGCCGAGGGGTACGGCGGCACGGTGGTGAACGACGCGCTCAACCCGGAGCTGCTGGAGTCGCTGACGGGCCGTACGGAACAGCGCCTGGTCGACGGCACGCTGGAGGCGGCCGAACCGCACCGGCTGCTGACGGGGTCCGAGCTGGCCGGGCTGGTGGACGCGGTGCGCTGGCTGGCGTACCGGCTGCCGTACGGCGACCCGCTGCGCGCCGTCCTGCCGACGACGGTGCGCGGGGTGCGCGAGCGGCTGGCCGACCCGGGGCTGCTGCTGCACCTGGGCGTCGACCGGGACTCGGCCTGGGACCCGGTGTCGCCACGGCTGCGTGAGGCGCACGGGGTGGCGCCGACGCGCACGGCGGGCGAGAAGGAGCTGTTCGAGCTGTCCCCGGCGCTGGTGCTGGCGCCGGACCGGTACGGCCAGGGCGCGGACTCGGTCTGGCTGCGTCCGGCGGCCGTCCTGCCGCGCGAGGCCGCGGGCTGGCCCGGACACGCGGGGGCGGGCGGGCCCGACCATCCTGATCTGAAGCTGCTGGCGGCGATGGCGGGCCACGCGCCCGCGCTGGCTGCCCTGCGGACGGTGTTGAGCGACGAGTTCATGGAGCTGGTCTCGGCCGACGGCGCGCCGGGGGCGCAGCAGAACCCGTACCACAGCGCCCCGGAGCTGGTGGCGGAGGCAGCGGGGCGGTCGGGGCTCTCCGAGGACGCGGCGGCGCTCTATCTGATGCTGCTCGCGCTGCCGGATCCGACCGACCGGAACCAGGCCGCGTGGACCGGCTGGAAGCCCGCCCGGATGAAGAAGGCGCGGGCCGAACTGGCCGCCACCGACCTGGTGGTGGAGGCCAAGCGGGCGAGGGCGGGCCGGTCGCTCTTCCTGCCCGGCGGCTGGCTGGAGGCGTCCGCGCCGCGACTGCCCTCGGAGAGCTGGAAGACGGCACTCCTGGCGATGGACATACCGGGGTTCGTGGTCGGTCACCGGCCGGTGGAGCAGCTGTTCGAGGCCGCCTGGCGGCGGGTCGCCGAGGGGGACGCGCCGGGTTACGAGGAGTTCCAGGGGCGCGGCGGGCGCGGGCGCCGGGGAGGCCGGCGATGACGGACGCGGGGAGGACCGGCGTGGGGTCGGCGGGCGTGGCAGCAGGTGCGGGACCGGCGGGCAGGGGAGCAGGCGTGGGACCGGCGGGCAGGCCGTCGGGCGGCGACACAGGCACGGAGAAGGATGGCGCGGGGATGGGTACGGAGACGGATTCCGGGGCAGGGCCGGGGCGGCAGTTGGAGCTCCCGGAGGACCGGTACGCGGCGGAGCTGGCCTTCCTGACGGCGTACGACACCGGACCACGGCCACCGAGCTGGCGGCTGACGCCGCGCGCGGTGGTGCTGTTCATCTGCGGTTCGGGCGACGAGCCACTGCGTGCCCCGGACGGCGAACAGCTCGTCGTCACAAGGAAGTTCGTGGGCGACCGGTCGCTGGTGGAGCGCTGTGTGGTGACACTGGCGGGCGAGCGCGGGCTGCTCCTCGTCGGTGAGCCGGGCACGGCGAAGTCGATGCTCTCCGAGCTGCTGGCCGCCGCCGTCTGCGGCGCGAGCACGCTCACCGTGCAGGGCACCGCGGGCACCACGGAGGACCAGCTCCGCTACGGCTGGAACTACGCGATGCTCCTCGCCAAGGGCCCGAGCAGGGAAGCCCTGGTGCCTTCCCCGGTTCTCACGGCCATGACGCGCGGCGCCGTGGCCCGGGTCGAAGAGGTCACCCGCATGCTGCCGGAGGTGCAGGACTCGCTGGTCTCGCTGCTCTCCGAGCGCCGGATGTCGGTGCCCGAACTGGCGGGCGGGGACGGCGGGGAGGGGACGGTGCACGCGGTCCCCGGCTTCACGCTGATCGCCACGGCCAATCTCCGCGACAAGGGGGTCTCCGAGATGTCCGCCGCGCTGAAGCGTCGGTTCAACTTCGAGACGGTCGGCCCGATCGACGATCTGGAGGCCGAGACGGCGCTGGTCCGTGCCCAGGCGACGGCGGCGCTGGCGCGCGGCGGCACGGAACTCCTGGTGGACGACACGGTGCTCGAAGCGCTGGTGACGGCGTTCCGGGAGCTGCGCACCGGGCGGAGCGCGGAGGGCTGGGAGATCGAACGCCCCTCGACGGTGATGTCGACGGCGGAGGCGGTCCACGTCGCCACGTCGATGGGGCTGGGCGCGGCCTATCTCGGCGAGGGCCGGGATGTCGTACGGACACTGCCGGGCCATCTGCTCGGCACCGTACGCAAGGACGACCCGGCCGACCACGCGCGGCTGCTGGGTTACTGGGACGGCCCGGTCCGGCGCCGCGCGGAGGCGGGGGCGCCGCTGTGGCGGACGCTGTGGGAGCTGCGCCATGAGCTGGGGTGAGGCGGGGGCCATCCAGACGCCGGTCGGGCGGGCTCGGGCCGGGCAGGCTCGGATCGATCGGGCCGGGGCCGGTGGGGCGGGCGGCGACGCGGCCGGGGTTCCGGAGGCGCTGGACGCGCTCGCCGGATGCCGGGAGCCGTATCTGATCGGGGTACGGCACCACTCCCCGGCGCTGGCCGCGGCCGTACCGGCGATGCTGGCGGAGGCGGCGCCGGAGGTGGTGTTCGTCGAGCTGCCGGAGGAGTTCGGGGCCTGGCTGCCGTATCTCGCCGACCCGGAGACGGTGCCGCCGGTCGCGCTGGCGGGCACCACGGCGGGCTCGGACGGCCCGGGGGACGGGGCGGGGAGCGGGCTGGTGTTCCTGCCGTTCGCGGAGTTCTCGCCGGAGCTGGCCGCCATCCGCTGGGCAAGGGCGGCGGGGGTGGAGGTCGTCGCCTTCGACCTGCCCCTGGCGGCGCGGGCGACGGCGCGCCGCCGGGAGGAGACCGGGGCGGGCGCGCCGGAGCCGCGGGGCGGATCGGGCGTCGTCCCCGGCGCGCTCGCCGCCGCGCTGCGCGCCCGGGCCGGCGGGCGGCCCGGCGACGACCTGTGGGACCGGCTGGTCGAGGCCGTCGCCCCCGGGTCGGACGCGGAGGCGCTGCGCCGGGCAGCGCTGCTGGTCGGCTGGGCGCTGCGGGCGGACGCGGGCGCGGTGGACCCGTACGACCTGCGGCGTGAGGCGAACATGCGGCGGCGGCTGGCGGAGCACCGGGACCGCCGTACGGCCGCCGTGATCGGGGCCTTTCACGCGCCCGCGCTGCTGCCCGGCGGGGCGGAGGCGGGCCAGGCGGAGGCGGACGGTGCGGAGGCGTGCCGGTCGGGGACAGGCCGTTCGGGGACGGATGTCTCCGCGACCGGGGTGGCGGGAGGCGGCGGCGCAAGGGACGGCGCCGGGGAGGTCGTCACCTCGCTCGTGCCCTACGCGTACGCGCTGCTGGACGAGCGGTCCGGGTACCCGGCGGGGATCCGGGACCCGGAGTGGCAGCGCGGGGTGTATCTCGCCGGTGGTGATCGCGCGCTGCTGGACGAGCTGCTGACGGCGACCGCGGTGCGGATCTGCGCGTCCGTACGGGACGCCGGGCACCCGAGCGGACCGGTGGACGCCCGTGAGGTCGTCCGGGTCGCCCGGGACCTCGCGGCGCTGCGCGGGCTGCCCGCCGCCGGGCGCGGGGAGTTGGTGGAGGCGGTGCAGACGGTCCTCGCGCAGGGGCGGGTGCTCGGGCGGGGCCGGGTCGTGGCCGCCGCCATGGAGAAGGTCCTGGTCGGCTCGCGGCAGGGACGGCCGGCCCCCGGCACCCCGCGGTCAGGGCTGGGACCTGCCGTGGAGGCGCTGCTCGGCGAGTTGTCGCTGCCCACTCCGGCCGATCCGGGCCGCCGTGAACTGCGCCTCGACGCTCACCGCGGGGAGCGGGACCGGCGCCGCGAGCTGTGTCTGCGCCGGCTGGCCGCCTGCCGGATCCCGTACGGCGAGGAGGGCGAGGTGGCGGCCGTGGGCGAGGCGGCGCCGCTGACCACGCGCTGGGCGGTGACCTGGACCCCGTCGACGGCGGCCATGCTCGACCTGGCGGGCGTGCACGGGGTGACGCTCGACCAGGCGGCGGCCGGGATGCTGCGCAGACGGCGCGCGGCGGAGCGGAACGCGGGCGGCCCGACGGCGGCCGAGGTGCTGGCCGGTCTCCTGGAGGCGGCGCGCTGCGGGCTGCCCGTACTGGCCGCGGAGCGGCTGACGGAGACGGCCGCGCTGCTGCCGGACTCCGGCACCCTGCCCGAACTGCTCTCGGGGCTCGCTCTGTTGGACCGGATCCGGTCGGGGCATCTGCCGGGGCTGCCGGCGGGGTGGGAGCGGGTCGCGCTCGACGCGGCGTACGAGGAGCTGGCCACAGCGGGAATCCGCGCCCTCGACGGGCTGGCGGGCTCCACGGATCCGGCGGACGCGCGGGCCCTGGTGTCGCTGGCGGACCGGGCCACCGCGGCACCGGGGCGCCCGGCGGACGGAGCCCCGGCCCCGAAGGCCGGGGGCGGTGGGCTGCGGCTGGACGCGGCGCTGCGGCGGCTCGACACCGAGGGGACACCGCTGATCCGGGGTGCGGCGGGGGCGGCCCGGGTCCTGCTGGGACAGCGGGAGGCGCGGGAGTTCGGCGTCCGGGTGGCGTCCCGCCTGGACGGAGCGACCACGCCCGGACTCCGTACCGATCTGGCGGGCTTCCTGCGCGGGACGCTGCTGGCGGCGGGCCCGCTGCTGGAGACGGGCGGGGCGCTGGACCCGCTGCTGGAACGGGTCGAGTCGCTGTCCGACCGGGGGTTCCTCGACCGGCTTCCCGCGCTGCGGGCGGGGTTCGACATCCTCTCCCCCGCGGCCAGATCACGTCTGCTGGCCGCGGTGCAGGACCGCACGGGCCTCGCCGCGGGCACCCTGCCG
Source organism: Streptomyces sp. NPDC088124 (assembly GCF_040685895.1). NCBI lineage: Bacteria > Bacillati > Actinomycetota > Actinomycetes > Kitasatosporales > Streptomycetaceae > Streptomyces > Streptomyces sp. NPDC088124. Next base: position 17,608 of record NZ_JBFBJB010000054.1, read on the forward strand.
CCCGCGTTCTCCGACCCGGCGGCCCTGGCACTCCTCGCCTCGGCCGACCTGGCGGGCCGGGAGGCCCTGGCGGCATGGGGGCTGGCCGGCGCGGCGGAGGAGGAACCGGCGGCGGGCAAGGGGGAGCCCGCTGTGTCCGCCCCGCTCCGCCGGGGCGGCGCCGCGGCGGCCGCCCGCCCCGTACCGGAGGGCGCGGAGCCGGTTCTCGGCGCCGGGGAGCGGTGGCGGTTGCTGCTCGGCAAGGGGCGGGGACTGGGTGGCCGGGCGGCGCGGATCGCGGGGGCGCTCGACGAGTTGTACGGGTACGGGCACGGCGAGGGCGCCCGGAGCGAGGAGCGGACCGGAAGCGGGGGCGGCGGCGGGGACGGGGCCCCGTATCCCGATGTGCGCTCCTGGTCGGCGGAGCTGGCCGCGCTCTTCGGGCCCGGTGTGCGCGAGGAGGTGCTCGCCGCCGCCGCCGAGGCCGGCCGGCTCGACGCCGCGCTGGAACTCGACCCGGCCGCGGCCCGGCCCTCCGTGGAGTTGCTGCGTACGGTCCTGTCGTACGCGGGCGGTCTCCCCGAGCAGCAGCTCGCCCGGCTACGGCCTCTGGTGGCGCGGCTGGTCGCCGAGTTGACGGAGGCACTCGCCAACCGGATGCGTCCCGCGCTCACCGGGCTCGCGCATCCGCGCCCGACGCGTCGGCCCGGTGGCCCGCTGGATCTCTCCCGTACGCTGCGCGCGAATCTGGCGGCGGCCCGCCGGGACCCGGAGACCGGCGCGGTGACGGTCCTGCCGGAGCGGCCCGTCTTCCGCACCCGGGCCCGTAAGTCGGCGGACTGGCGGCTGATCCTGGTCGTGGACGTCTCGGGTTCCATGGAGGCGTCCACGATCTGGGCCGCGCTCACCGCCTCCGTGCTGGCCGGGGTCCCGACGGTCAGCACGCACTTCGTCGCGTTCTCCACCGAAGTGGTCGACCTGACGGACCGGGTGGAGGACCCGCTGAGCCTGCTGCTGGAGGTCCGGGTCGGCGGCGGTACGAACATCGCGCGCGGGCTGCGGCACGCCCGCGAGCTGATGACCGTACCGTCGCGCACGCTGACCGTGCTGATCAGCGACTTCGAGGAGGGCGGCCCGGTCTCCCCGCTGCTCGCCGAGGTACGGGCGCTGGTCGACTCGGGCTGTCAGGTCCTGGGCTGCGCCTCGCTGGACGACGAGGGACGGCCTCGCTATTCGGTGGGCGTGGCGGGCCAGTTGGTGGGGGCGGGCATGCCGGTCGCGGCGCTCAGCCCAATGGAGCTGGCCCGCTGGGTCGGCGAACGCGTAGGAGGAGCAGCCCGATGACCGGTTCCGCCCATTCCCATGGGCCTTCCGCGGGAACCGCCGTCGCGGCCTCGCCCGCCACGGCCGTACTGCCGCCCGTGTCCGCCGAGGTCGCGGCCGGAGCGCTCGATCTGCTGCCGGCCCGGCTGCGCAAGCGGGTGGACGGCGCGGTCGCGAAGGCGGCCGGCTGGCCGGTGGAGGCCACCAGTGAGGGCATCCTCGTGCGCGTCGCGGAGGACACGACGGTCACGCTGCGGGTGACGGGCGGGATCGTCGCCGACGCCGGGAGCGCGGTGTGCGACTGCCTGCTCGCCCCGGCCTGTCTGCACCGCGCGGCCGTGCTGTCCAGCGCCCCGCTCGCCCTGGGCGACGGAGAACCGGGTGGCGAGGAGGCCACCGGCGGAAGCGAGGGCGCCGGTTCTGGCCGGGGCGGAGGCGAGGGCACCGGCGGCGGGGGCGGCAACGGCGGCCCGGGCGAGGACGGGGACAGCGGCCCGGGCGAGGGCGCCGGCGGGGGTGTTGACGAAGGCGTGGGCGGCCTGTTCCCGCTCACCGCCGCGCAGTCCGGTGCGCTGCGTTCCCTCGGCGATGCCGCGACCGCCGTGCTTGTCTCGGGAGTCGCCGGGTCCGGCGCCGTGCACCGCGCCGAGTTGCTGCACGCCGCGCACTCCGCGCGGCTGGCGGGGCTGCCCCGGCCGGCCGCCACCGCCGTCAGAATCGCGCGGCGGCTCGGCGAGGCCCGCTCGGACGACCCCGCGTTCCGGCTCTCCGAGCTCTCCGGCGAACTCGCCGAACTCCTCGCTCTGGTGCGCCGCCCGGCCGACGCGGCGGCGCCCGCCCGACGGGATTACCGGCCCGAGGGGCCGCTCCGGCTGTACGGGCTGTTCACCGAGCCCGTGGTGACGGCGTCCGGCTACGCGGGCGCGACCGTGTACGCGCTCGCCCCGGACGGCTCCCTCCGTACCCGCTCCGACGTGGCTCCCGGTGGCCCCGACCGGGCCCTTCAGGCGTCGGGGACGCCACTGCCCGGCGGCTGCGCGCTCGCCCTCCGGGAGCTGGGCGACGGTGGCGGGGTGATCCTCACCTCGCCGACGGTCTCGCCGGACGGGCGGATCGGCGGGGGCGGACCGGTGCGTTCCGTACGGGCGCCGGGTGCGGGATGGCGGGACGCGCCGCTCGCCGCGCTCTGGGAGCGGCCACCGGCGGCGCAACTGGCCTCGGCTCTGCGGTGGTCGGCCGAGCCCGTCGAAGCCAGGGGCGCGGGTGGCGATCTGCTCTTCCTCGACGGCGTCCTCACCGGCCCGGAGCCGGGCGGCGGGGGGACGGGGTTCGCCGTGTCCGGTGGGCCCGTGCTGCGGCTGGCGGCGCCCGACGAGCGGCCGGAGCTGCCCTACGCGGAGAACCTGGCGCTGTTCGCCACCCGCCCCGGGTCGGCCCTGCGGCTGGTCGCCCGGGTCGTACCGGACCGCCCCGACCTCGTGCACGCGCTGGCCGCCTCCTGGACGGGCCACGACGGCGAGCCCGTCCGGGTGGACCTGGGACTGCGCCGGCTCAACCGCTCGCACCTCCCCGCCGTGGGGGGCGACCGGCCCGTGGCCCCCGTGCCGGGTGCGCGGCCGGCGCTCCCCGTCGAGCTGGATCTGCTGCGCCGGGCCGTGGACCGCGCGGTGGCGGGCGGGCGCGCGGTGTCCGCCGCGGCGGTGGCGGACGAACTCCCCCGCCGGTTGCGGGCCGTGGGCCTCACCACCGGCGCGCGGCGGGCCCTCGCGCTGGCCGAGGCGGCGGCGGACCGCCGCCACGACGTGCTGGGCCGACTGCTCCCCGCCGATCCCGAGGGCTTCGCCCTCGCCTGGCTCGCGGCGTCGGTCTATACGGCGGCGGCGACCGAATCACTGCTGCTGGCGGCCTGGGCACCGCCGGAGATATCCGTCGGCTGACCGCACGGGCCGGGCGGGCAGACACTCCGGGCAGGCCGCGCAGGACGACCGGTGCGCCACGAACTAATAGGCGCCGTCGATCGTCATACAAGGGGCGGGCCGCTCGGGCCCACACCCGAGCCCACCGGGACCATCTCAGGGGGCGGAACCACCTCAGGGGAGAACATGCCGCTGCCCAGACCCGCGCAGGCGCTGAAGTCGGTGACGGCGTGGTGGCCGACGAGAGCGCCGGCGGGGGTCAAGGCACTGCTCGGTGAGGGCCGCGTGCGACGGCGGCGTGCCGTGCAGGCCGTCATGCTGGGCAGCGTGTTGGCCCTGGCGCCGGCGGCCTGGGTGCACGCGGTCGCGGACAGCCGGGTCCGTACGGTGGAGGACGCGCCTGCCAGGGATGTCGCCATGGTCTTCGGCGCCGGGCTGCGGGAGGGCCGGCCGGGGCCGTATCTCGCCCACCGGCTGGACGCCGCCGCCGAGTTGTACCGCGCGGGCACGGTGAAGGTCGTGCTGGTCACCGGGGACAACAGCCGGGCGGAGTACGACGAGCCCGACGCCATGCGCAGCTACCTCGTGGAGCGCGGGGTGCCCGACGGGCGGATCGTCAGCGACTACGCAGGTTTCGACTCCTGGGACTCGTGCGTTCGGGCCAGGAAGATCTTCGGGGTCGAGCGGGCGCTGCTGGTGACGCAGGGCTTCCATGTCCGGCGCGCGGTGGCGCTCTGCGAGGCCGCGGGGGTCGACGCGTACGGGGTCGGGGTCGCCGGACCACGCAACGCGACGTGGTACTACGGCGCGGTGCGGGAGATCTTCGCCGCCGGGAAGGCCGCGGCCGACGCCGTCACGGACCGGCAGCCCATGTTCCTCGGGCCGCGGGAACCGGGCGTGGCGGAGGCGCTGGCCGACGCCCGCGGCCAGGCCGACGCCCACGGCCGCCGCGGCGGCGCTACGGGGGCGGAGTGACGTACGCGATCCAGTCGCCGCCCGCGATCAGCCGTCCCCCGCGCCGCAGCCGCCGCGCCACCCGGGGCGCGGCGAAGTACACCCAGGCCCGGGTCGTGGTGCCGTCGGCGCGCAGGACGTCGCGGACGGCCCGCTCGTACAGGTTGCGCGGGTCCCCGGGCGCCGCGTACTCCTCCAACTCGTCGAGGACGGAGAGCAGTTCGCCGTACGCCTCAGGCGCGGCCGTCACCAGCTCCCCCACGACGACCGGCCCGTTCCCACTCCCACTCCCGGCTTCGGTGCCGGGGATCTCGACCGCGTACGGGTAGCCGGGGCCGTCGTACAGCCACGCCCCCGCGAGGCGGGCCGGCTCCTCGCGCACCGTACGGCCGCGCAGGAACAGGTCGTGGTTGTGCTCGCCGGGCCGCAGCGTGCCGTAGACGAAGAACGGCAGCGGCCCCCCGGACCGGCCGCCGTACGGGCGGCCCTCGGACGGGTCCGGCGCGACCGCCGTCATGCGCCGGTGGTCTCCTCCGTGAGCCACGCCAGGTACTCCGCGCTTCCCCTCACCACCGGCAGGGCGATGATCTCGGGTGTGTCGTAGTCGTGGGCGGCCTTCAGGTGTGCTTCCAGGGCGTCATAGCGCTCCGCGACCGTCTTGAACAGGATCTGCCACTCCTCGGCGGTCTCGATCACGCTCTGCCAGCGGTAGACGGAGGTGACCGGCGCGGAGATCTGCGCGCAGGCGGCGAGCCGCGCCTCGATCACGCCCCGGGCCAGTGCCTCCGCCTTGTCGGCGCTGTCGGTCGTGGTCAGCACGGTCAGATATGCGGAGGAAGACGAGGAAGACGGTGACGGGGGCGCGGACACGGCAGGGCTCCTTCGGGACGTCGCACGGGTGGTCGTACCACACCACAGACCCCGCCCGCATGTCCTCCCTCTCCCTCCCTCTCCCCGTCAGCCGCCGTACGGGCGGACGGCCTTCGCCTCCCGCAGCGCCAGGCCCCACCAGGCGAGCTGGTCGAGCATCGCGGTGGCCGCCGCGTCGCAGCCGGCGGAATCCCTGGGCCGGCCCGCCTCGTCGAAGTGGCCGCCCGCGTTGTGGAAGGAGACGGTGTCCCGGACGGTGACGGCGTGCAGCTCGGCGAAGACCTGCCGGAGCTGCTCGACGGCGCGCAGGCCGCCGGAGATCCCGCCGTACGAGACGAAGCCGACGGGCTTGGCCTGCCACTCGGCGTAGTGCCAGTCGATGAGCGACTTCACGGTGGCGGGGAAGGAGTGGTTGTACTCGGGCGTGAGGACGACGAACGCGTCCGCGCCCGCCAACGGCGCCGAGACCTTGGTGAGTTCGGCCTGGACGGCGGGTTCCGGCCGGAAGGAGAGGGCGGTCGGCAGCTCCACGCCCGCGAGATCGATGAGTTCGGTGGTGAAGTCGGCGCGCCGGGCGACGCGGGAGAGGAACCAGTCGGAGACGACGGGGCCGAAGCGCCCTTCACGGTTGCTGCCGAGGATGACCGCGAGCTTCAGCGGCGCGGGCGCGGAGCCATCCACCGGGCCGGTGACGGCTACTGGGGCGGGCTCGCCCGCCGGGGGTGCGGTGGACTCGGTGACGGTCGCCGCGCCGGCCTGGCCGGACATGTTCGTAGGCATGAGAAGAGCGTGCTACCTCAACCAAGGTCGAGGTCAAGCCGCCGATAGCCCACCCGGCGACCGGCATACGGTGGGAGGTATGACGACCACTTCACCGCTCCTCGTGACCGAGGTCGACGGGCGGCCCGCCACCGCCGACGATCTGCGCCTGCGCGCGCTGGACTCGTACGGACACTTCACGGCGCTCCAGGTCAGGGACGGCAGGACGCGCGGCCTCGCGCACCACCTCGCCCGGCTGGACGCCGCGACCCGTGAACTGTTCGGCACGGGGCTGGACGGCGAGCACGTACGGGGGCTGCTGCGGCACGCGCTCGGCGACGTACGGGACGCCTCGGCGCGGGTGTACGTCCACCGGCCCGACGAGGCGCCCGGGCCGACGCTGATGGTGACCGTAGGGCCGCCCGTGACCCTGGCGGAGCGGGCGCAGGGCCTGATGTCCGTCCCGTACCAGCGCCCCGTACCGCACCTCAAGCACCTCGGTGGCTTCGCCCAGGTGCACTACGGGCGGCTGGCGCGGCGCGCCGGGTTCGACGACGCGCTGCTGGTCGGACCGGGCGGAGTGGTGTCGGAGAGCGCGATCGCCAATGTCGCCTTCTGGGACGGCGCCTCGGTGGTCTGGCCGGACGCGCCGGCCCTGACCGGCATCACCATGGCGCTCGTGGAGCCGCTGCTCCCGGCCGCCGGGCTGCCCTCCGTACGCCGTGAGGTCACCCTCGCGGGGCTCTCCTCGTACCGGGCCGCCTTCCTCACCAACTCGCACGGGATCGCGCCGGTCACGCGGATCGACGGAACGGTCCTGCCGGGCGACGACGCGCTGTTCAAGACGGTGCGCGAGGTGTACGAGACGGTGGCGTGGGACCGGATCTGAGGCGCGGACGCATACGGGCACCGGCCGGCCGAACCGATCCCGAAACCAACCCCGAAACCCACCTCGACGAATTGATTCCGAGCCAACTCCGAGCCAACTCCGAGCCAACTCCGAACCGACTCCGAACCGACTCCGAACCGGCTCCGAACCGGCTCCGAACCGGCTCTCCGTCACCCGTTCGGAACGGGCCGGAAGGCGCGCGCCGCTCCGGGCGCCTTATCTCGGAAGGGACGGCGAGGAGACGGCCTCCGTGCTTCGGTGATTCCGTGTCCGCGTCCGTCGGCACCATCCGGGTCGCGGCGGAGGTGGGCCTTCCGGCCGCCCCCGCCGTCGGCGGGAGCCGGCCCCTGCGCCGCCGGGCGAGCGGCGCGCAGGGAGGCCGGCCGGCGGGCCCTCCTCCCCGCCACGTCCCGCCCGGCGCCGTGCGGCGCCGTTCGCCCCGTCCCCGTCCGGCCGGCAGCCGACGGGGGCGGGGCCCTTCACGCCGTCCACTGGTCGAACGCAAGCTTCGCGACCAGCGAGAACACCACCACCAGCAGCACCCCGCGGACGAACTCGCTGCCCTTGCTGAGCGCCATCCGCGCGCCGAGCGTCCCGCCCGCCAGGTTGAAGACCGCCATCAGCCCGGCGAGCTGCCACAGCACCGTGCCCTGGTACGCGAACATGGCGAGCGCCCCGGCGTTCGTGCAGACGTTCACGATCTTCGCGGTGGCGGACGCCGTCACCAGATCCAGGTGGAGCACCGCCGTGAGCCCCAGCACCAGAAACGTTCCTGTCCCCGGCCCGAAGAGCCCGTCGTAGAAGCCGATCCCGCCGCCCACCAGCACGATCGCGAGGACCGTACGGCGCCGCCCCACCGGGCCGCCCGCCCGCTCCCGGCCGAACGCCGGACGCAGCAGCACGAAGGCGGCCACCCCCAGCAGCACCACCATGATCACCGGACGGAGTGTCGCGCTGCTGATCCCCGCCGCGAAGAACGCGCCCGTCATCGACCCGGCGAGGGCCATGACCCCGATCCGGGCGCCCGTCCCCACGTCCACCGGCGCCCGGCGCGCGTAGGTGACCGCCGCGCCCGTGGTGCCCACGATGGCCACGGCCTTGTTGGTGCCGAGGATGTGCGCGGCGGAGACCTGCGGCAGCCCGAGCAGCATCGCGGGCAGGAGCAGCAGCCCTCCCCCGCCGACCACGGCGTCGATCCAGCCCGCCACGGCGGCGGCGAGGCAGAGCAGGACAAGCACGGTCAGCGATATCTCGGGCACGGTCGCGACCTTATGAAGCGGATACATGCCCTGTCCAACGACATGGGCGAACGACCTGGGCGCCCATCGCCCGCCGCCCGCCACTCGCCGCCCGCCACGCCAGGAAGAGCTCTCCCCTCCCGCCGCCCCCTCACACCCGAGCGCCGGGCGCGCTGAGCGCAGCGTTCCGTACGGGAAACGGGGGCGATGCGGCCGGGTAACAGCCACCGCGCAGGCTTCCGGTGCCGTGACCGGCAATGTTTGCCCCGAAGGAGCGTCGTCCGGTGCGTGCGATCGCAAGGCGGCCGGAAGTCCTTGTAGCGGAGCTACCAGGACTTTTGGCCAACGCCGCGAGCGTGCGTGCTGGGCGGCGCGACGGGGCAAAGCTTGCCGGGAGGGGCACCAGCCAGACCTACCCGATGGAGGCCCCGAGATGTCCACCCCCACGATCGTGGTCGTCGGCCACGGAATGGTCGGTCAGCGGTTCCTGGAGGCCCTGGCCGAGCGCGGCGTGACCGAGCGGTCCCGGGTCGTGGTCCTCTGCGAGGAGCCGCGCCCCGCCTATGACCGGGTGCGGCTGACCTCGTACTTCGACGGCCGGACGCCCGAGGACCTCAGCCTCGTGGAGCCGGACTTCATGGCGCGGCACTCCATCGAGCTGTATCTCGACGACCCGGCAGAGACCGTCGACCGCGCCGCCCGCACGGTCACCTCGCGGGCCGGGCGCGTCTTCCCGTACGACACGCTCGTGCTGGCCACCGGCTCGTACCCCTTCGTGCCGCCCGTGCCGGGCAAGGACGCCACCGGCTGTTTCGTCTACCGCACCATCGAGGATCTGCTCGCGATCGAGGAGTACGCGATGACGGCCCGCACCGGCGCCGTCGTCGGCGGCGGGCTGCTCGGACTGGAGGCGGCGGGCGCGCTCAAGGGGCTCGGGCTCGACACGCACATCGTGGAGTTCGCGCCCCGGCTGATGCCGGTGCAGGTCGACGAGGGCGGCGGCGCGGCCCTGCTGCGCACGATCGAGTCGATGGGGCTGACCGTCCACACGGGTGTGGGGACGCGGGAGGTGACGACGGACGCCGCCGGGACCGTCACCGGTATGGCGCTGTCGGACGGCTCCGCGCTCGACACCGATCTCGTCGTCTTCTCGGCGGGGGTGCGCCCGCGCGACCAGCTCGCCCGCGACGCGGGGCTGACGGTCGGGGAGCGCGGCGGCATCGCGGTGGACGCGCAGTGCCGTACGTCCGACCCCGCCGTCTTCGCGATCGGCGAGTGCGCGCTGGCCTCGGACGGCCGGGTGTACGGGCTGGTGGCGCCCGGGTACGAGATGGCCACGACGGTCGCGGACCTCCTCGCGGCGGACGGGGCCCGGCCGGACGGGTCCGGCTTCACCGGTGCCGATCTGTCGACCAAGCTGAAGCTGCTGGGCGTGGACGTGGCGTCGTTCGGGGACGCGCACGGCGCCGCGCCGGGCTGTCTGGACGTCGTCTACTCCGACGCGCAGGCCGGTGTCTACAAGAAGCTGGTCGTGGACGGGGAAGGCACGCTGCTCGGGGGTGTGCTCGTCGGGGACGCCGACGCGTACGGCATGCTGCGCCCGCTCACCGGGAGTGTCCCGCCGGTCTCCGCGGCCCGGTTGGTGCTGCCGGCCGGGCTCGGCGCACCGGCGGCGATGGGTCCGGAGTCCCTGCCGGACGACGCGGTGATCTGCAGCTGCCACAACGTCACCAAGGGCGCCATCTGCGCCTGCTCGTCGCTGCCCGAGGTGAAGAAGTGCACCAAGGCCGGTACGGGGTGCGGCAGTTGCGTCAAGGTGATCGGCCAGTTGCTGGCGGCGAGCGGCAACGGCCCGGCGGACAAGGGGCTGTGCGGCTGTTTCCCGTACACCCGCAGCGAGCTGTACGAGATCGTCCGCACCCTGCGCCTCACCTCGTACGCCGAACTGCTCGACGGGCACGGCCGGGACGGGGCGCGCGGCGGTGACGGCTGCGAGATCTGCAAGCCGGCCGTCGGCTCGATCATCGCCTCGCTCGCCCCCGTGCTGGGCATGAGCGGATACGTACTGGACGGCGAACAGGCCGCGCTCCAGGACACCAACGACCACTTCCTCGCCAACATCCAGCGCAACGGATCGTATTCGATCGTGCCGCGGATCCCCGGTGGCGAGATCACTCCGGAGAAGCTGATCGTGATCGGCGAGGTGGCCCGGGACTTCGGCCTCTACACGAAGATCACGGGCGGCCAGCGGATCGACCTGTTCGGCGCCCGGGTGGACCAGCTGCCACTGATCTGGACCCGGCTGGTGGACGCGGGCTTCGAGTCGGGGCACGCCTACGGGAAGTCGCTCCGTACGGTCAAGTCCTGTGTGGGGCAGACCTGGTGCCGCTACGGCGTGCAGGACTCGGTGAAGATGGCGATCGACCTGGAGCTGCGCTACCGGGGGCTGCGCTCGCCGCACAAGCTGAAGTCGGCGGTGTCGGGGTGCGCGCGCGAGTGCGCGGAGGCGCGCGGCAAGGACTTCGGGATCATCGCCACGGCCAACGGCTGGAACCTGTACGTCGGCGGCAACGGCGGCGCCGACCCGCGCCACGCGGATCTGCTGGCCCAGGATCTCGGCGACGCCGAACTGGTGCGGCTGATCGACCGGTTCCTCATGTTCTACATCCGCACCGCCGACCGGCTGGAGCGCACCTCCGCGTGGCTGGAGCGGATCGAGGGCGGTCTCGACCATGTGCGGGACGTGGTGGTCCACGACTCGCTGGGGCTCTGCGCGGAGCTGGAGGGCCTGATGGCCGCGCATGTCGCCGGATACCGGGACGAGTGGGCGGAGACGATCAACGACCCCGAGCGGCTGCGGCGGTTCGTGTCGTTCGTCAACGCGCCCGACGCGCCGGACCCGTCGGTGAAGTTCGTACCGGAACGCGATCAGGTCAAGCCGGACCTGGTCTTCCTCACCCTGGAAGGGGCGAACGCCCGATGACCGCATCAGAGATGACCGCACCGGAGATGACCGCGTCGGAAATGACCGCGTCAGACACGCTGGAAGTGCTGCTCGGGGACGACGAGTGGTTCCCCGTCTGCGAGCTGCCCGCGCTCATCCCGGGCCGGGGGGTGGCCGCGCTGCTCCCGGACGGCCGTCAGGTGGCGGTGTTCCTGGACCGGTCGGGCCGGCCGTACGCCGTCTCCAACCGGGATCCGTTCTCCGGGGCATACGTCCTGTCCCGGGGCCTGACCGGTACCCACGAGGGGCGGTTCTTCGTGGCGTCGCCCCTGCTCAAGCAGCGCTTCGAGCTGGCGACCGGCCGCTGCCTGGACGACGAGGACGTCGCCGTCGAGGTGTACGGGATTCGGGTACGGGCGCGGGTGCCCACCACGGCCTGACGCCCCAGGTGGGCCGGCAGAGTCCGCCAGGTGTTCAGCCACCGGCCACGCACAGCCGCTACGCTCCTGCGCCGTGCGACCCCGTGGCGCCGGCCGGCGTCGCGGGGCGGTCACCACACCCCCTGGAGCGACCCGTGGAACGTCGCAACTTCTTGCGCGGAGCGGTCATCGGCACCTCGGCCGCGGCCTTCGGCGGCACCCTCTGGCGCGGCGCGGCCCTCGCCGCGCCCGCGCAGCCCGGCACCGGCCCCTACGGGGCGCTCGGCTCGGCGGACGCGAACGGCGTCCGACTGCCCGCCGGATTCACCAGCCGGGTCGTCGCCCGGTCGGGCCGGCAGGTCACCGGCACGTCGTACACCTGGCACAACGCGCCCGACGGCGGGGCCTGTTACGCGGACGGCACCGGCTGGATCTATGTCTCCAACTCGGAGATCAACCCGTCGGGCGGGGCGGGCGCCGTGCGGTTCACCGCGGCGGGCGCGATCACCGGCGCGTACCGGATCCTCTCCGGCACCCGGCAGAACTGCGCGGGCGGCAGCACCCCGTGGCGGACCTGGCTCTCCTGCGAGGAGGTCGACCGCGGCTATGTGTACGAGACCGACCCGTGGGGCGTGGCCGCGGCGGTACGGCGCGACGCGATGGGCCGCTTCAAGCACGAGGCGGCGGCGGCCGACCCCGTGCGCCGCACCGTCTACCTCACCGAGGACACCACCGACGGCTGCTTCTACCGCTTCACGCCCACCACATGGGGCGATCTGTCGGCGGGCCGGCTGGAGGTCCTCGTCGCCGGGTCGGCCACCAGCGGGCCGGTGAGCTGGGCGGCGGTCCCCGACCCGAGCGGGGCTTCGACCGCCACCCGTAACCAGGTCTCCGGCGCCAAGCGCTTCAACGGCGGCGAGGGGTGCTACTACGCGGACGACACCTGCTGGTTCACCACCAAGGGCGACAACCGCGTCTGGCAGTACAACGCGGCGGCGGGCACGATCGAGCTGGCGTACGACGACTCCCTCGTGTCCGGTACGGCGCCGCTCACCGGGGTCGACAACGTCACCGGGGCCGCGTCCGGCGACCTCTTCGTCGCGGAGGACGGCGGGAACATGGAGATCTGTGTGATCACTCCCGACGACGTCGTGGCGCCGTTCCTGCGGATCGACGGCCAGTCCGGCTCGGAGATCACCGGACCGGCCTTCTCGCCCGACGGCACGCGTCTCTACTTCTCCAGTCAGCGCGGCACCAGCGGACTCTCCTCCGGCGGGATCACCTACGAGGTGACGGGGCCGTTCCGGGCATAGAGCCCGTCCGCCGTGGCACGGCCCTCCAGCAGGGCCGTGCCCAACGGGGTCAGCGTGTGCAGAACGGCGTTGCCGTGGCGCAGTGTGACGACGAGCCCCGACTCGCGCAGCACACAGGCGTGCTGGCTGGCCGAGGCGAGCGACACCCCGGTCCTGCGGGCGAGTTCGCTGGTGGTCGCGCCCTGCTCGATGGCCTGGAGGACCGCCGAGCGGGTGTGGCCGAGGAGCCGGCCGAGCGTGGGTCCGCCGCGCTCCGCGACGGCGGGCGCGTCGGAGTGGGTGACGGGGTAGACCAGGACGGGCGGCAGCGTCGGGTCGCGGTGGACCACGGCGGTGGAGCGGCAGAAGAACGACGGCTGGAGCAGCAGCCCGCGTCCGTCCAGGCGCATGTCACGCCGGACGGGATAGTCGGCTTCCAGGACGGAGCCGTTCCAGCGCAGCATCGGCGGGAGCGTGGCGAGCAGCCGCCCCGCGCCGCCGTCGAGCAGGGCCCGGCCGCGCAGCGCGCGGTCGCCGTCGACCCTGGCCCGTATCTGCGGCCAGTACGGCTCGACGGCGACGCGGTGGTACGTACGCACCGCCTCCACGAGCCGGGCGAGACAGCCCGGTCCGCCGTCGGCGAGCAGGGCGAGGCGCCCGCCGGGGTCCTTGCGCGCCGGGCGGGCTCCGCCGACGGCGAGCAGGGCCAGCTCGGCGCGGACCCGCTCCTGCGGGGTGGCGCGCAGCGCTTCGAGTCCCGCCTCCATGCCGAGGCGCCCTTGCGCGGGGGTGAGGAAATCCGGGAAATAGCCGCGCTGCGGAACGAGCGCCGAGAGAAGTCTTGTTTCACCTTTCAGCCTGGTACGCGTTTCCCCGCGCCATTCTCCGTAGACAAGCGGTCCGCGCCGATCCCGTATTCGATGAAAGCTGAGAATCGTCTCCCATAACGGATCGGGCCCGGCGGCCATCCTGACCCCGCCCAGGTCTTTTCCGGTGAAATGAATACGCAGCATTTACCAACCCCACCTGTTGCGTCCACCATGGCTCCCCGCCACTGAGTATGCACGCCATCACCGGCTGTTACCACGGTGTTTCAGCCACAGTTGAAAAGCGTCGCGGGGGTCCCGTGTCCAGCGAAATCCTGTACCTCGTCGGGCATGAAACCCGGACGACCGAAAAGGCGTGACGGAGGCCGTGGGGGGCTTTGGGCGCCTGGCGGCGGTCGGTCGGGTTGCGGCTCCATGCCCGGCTCGCGTAATGGGCACGGCCGGTGGGTGGGGATCCTCCGGCCGTGCCCCTGTCGCGTGCCCCTGCCGAACTCTCGTGTGCCCCGTGCGAACTCTCCCGCGCCCGCCGGGACTCACACCGCGCCCTCTTGTTGATTCTTATTCAACAAGCAGCGGGCGCGTTCAGCCGCCGTGTGTGGAACTGCTGCGGTATTCCGTGTACGTGTACGGGTTGTCGAGGCGCCGCGCTGGGCCTGGAACGCGACATGGCCGTACGGGTTGAGCAGCGGGAAGGACACCGGCGAGCGGCGCGCGCAGCGCCCAGGTGGGCGGGTACCCCTGGCCGGCGCTCTGCTCGCTCTCCGTGGAGACCGAGACGGATCCGCCGGTGGCGGCTATCCGGTGGTACGAGTCGGCGGAGAGCGAGGCGGCGTGCACGTACACCGTCCCGGGGGTCATGAAGCCGTGGTCGTGCATCAGCTTGATGCCGTCGTCGCCGGTGGCGCCCCAGACGCCGGCGTGGGTGGTGACGGCGGGCCCGAGTTCCCTGGCGGCTTCGAACGCGGGCCGCTCCGGGAAGGCGGGGTCGCCGGTGACGTCGAACGCGAGCTGGAGGCCGAGCATGTCGTCGTCGGTGCCGCAGCGGCGTACGAAGTCCCGGAACTCCGGGGCCGTGCTCCACTCGGCGGGCGGCTGCTGGATGTTGCCGTACGCGAGCACGAAGCGGCCGGGCACCGACCGGCGCGCGTCGACGGCGGCGTCGGCGTCGGCGTCGTCCACCGTCTGCAGGCCGTGCGACCGGTCGACGACGGTGGTGACGCCCGCGTCGATCGCCTCGATCGCCTCGATCGCCGCGAGCAGGTTCCCGGCGTGCACGTCCTCCGGCCGGAAGAGCTTGCCCGACTCCAGGTAGTACCAGACGAAGTACTGGGTCAGCGTCCAGTCGGCGCCCTACCCCCGCATGACGGTCTGCCACATGTGGCGGTGGGTGTCGATCATGCCGGGCATGACGATCCCGTCCGTCGCGTCGATCACGGCGGCGCCCTCCGGTACGGAGAGCTCCCGGCCGACGGCGGTACGCCACCGGTATCCCGTGTACCTGGCAGCAGTTCCAACCCCGACATCAGCACGTGACGGGGGCGGGCGCGCCGCACAGCGCGCCCGCCCCTCCTGTACCCCGGGACCTTCCCCGCCGGCCCGGCGAGGGTGAGGGATGAGCCGCGGGAACGGCCCCGGTGTCCTGTACGGGCCTTCATGTGACCCGGTGTCCTGTACGGGACCCACACGCGGCCCCGGTGTCCTGTACGGGCTCCTAGCCGCCCCGTACTCAACGTCCGCGCCGCTACCGCGAGTCGCTGCCGCCCGACTCCGCCGCCGCGCGCCCCGCCTCCAGCCGCGCCACCGGGATCCGGAACGGCGAGCAGGAGACGTAGTCGAGGCCGACCTCGTGGAAGAAGTGCACCGACTCCGGGTCGCCACCGTGCTCCCCGCAGACGCCCAGCTTGAGCCCGGGGCGGGTGGCCCGGCCCGCCTCGGCGGCGCTCCGTACCAGCGCGCCCACGCCGTCGCGGTCGATGGTCTCGAACGGCGAGACCCCGAAGATGCCCTTCTCCAGGTACGCGGTGAAGAAGCTGGCCTCCACGTCGTCGCGGGAGAAGCCCCAGACGGTCTGGGTGAGGTCGTTCGTACCGAACGAGAAGAACTCGGCGGCCTCCGCGATCTGCCCGGCGGTCAGCGCCGCGCGCGGCAGTTCGATCATCGTGCCGAGCGCCAGCTTGAGTTCGCAGCCGGTCGCGCGCTCGACCTCGCAGATGACCTGCTCGGCCTCGTCCCGGACGATCTCCAGCTCCTGGACCGTGCCGACGAGCGGGATCATGATCTCGGGGCGCGGGTCGCCCTTGGCGTTCTTCCGCTCAGCGGCGGCCTCCGCGATGGCCCGTACCTGCATGGCGAAGAGCCCGGGGATGACCAGGCCGAGCCGTACCCCGCGCAGCCCGAGCATGGGGTTCTGCTCGTGGAGTTTGTGCACGGCCTGGAGGAGGCGCAGATCGTTCTCGTTGTGGTCCTTGCGGGCCTCGGCGAGGGCGACCCGTACCGACAGCTCGGTGATGTCGGGCAGGAACTCGTGCAGCGGCGGGTCGAGGAGCCGGACCGTCACCGGCAGGCCGTCCATCGCCTCGAACAGCTCGATGAAGTCCTTCTTCTGGAGCGGTAGCAGGGCACCCAGTGCCGTCTCCCGCTCGTCCTCGGTGTCGGCCAGGATCAACTTCTCGACCATCTCGCGCCGCTCGCCGAGGAACATGTGCTCCGTACGGCAGAGCCCGATGCCCTGGGCGCCGAAGCGGCGGGCGCGCAGCGCGTCCTCGGCGTTGTCGGCGTTGGCGCGTACGCGCAGCCGGCGGCGGCGGTCCGCGTACGCCATGATCCGGTGGACGGCCTCGACCAGTTCGTCGGCGTCGTCGGCGCCCGCGTGCATCCGGCCCTCGAAGTACTCCACGACGGGCGAGGGCACGACGGGGACCTCGCCGAGGTAGACCTTGCCGGTCGAGCCGTCGATGGAGACGACGTCGCCCTCCTCGATGACGGTGGAGCCCGCGGTGAGCCGGCGGGCCTTCGTGTCGACCTCCAGCTCCTCGGCGCCGCAGACACAGGTCTTGCCCATGCCCCGGGCGACGACGGCGGCGTGCGAGGTCTTGCCGCCGCGCGAGGTGAGGATCCCCTCGGCGGCGATCATGCCTTCGAGGTCGTCGGGGTTGGTCTCGCGGCGGATGAGGATGACCTTCTCGCCGGAGCGCGACCACTTGATGGCGGTGTACGAGTCGAAGACGGCCTTGCCGACGGCGGCGCCCGGCGAGGCGGCGATGCCGCGCCCCAGCAGCTCGCGCTTGGCGGCCTCGTCGAAGCGCGGGAACATGAGCTGCGCGAGCTGGGCGCCGTTGACGCGCTGGAGGGCCTCGGCCTCGTCGATCAGCCCCTGGTCCACGAGCTGGGTGGCGATGCGGAAGGCGGCCCCGGCGGTGCGCTTGCCGACGCGGGTCTGGAGCATCCACAACTGGCCGCGCTCGATGGTGAACTCGATGTCGCACAGGTCCCGGTAGTGGGTCTCCAGGATCTCCATGATGGCCAGGAGCCGCTCGTACGACGCCTGGTCGATGGTGGCGAGTTCGGCGAGGGGGACGGTGTTGCGGATGCCCGCGACGACGTCCTCGCCCTGCGCGTTCTGGAGGTAGTCGCCGTAGACGCCCTGGTGGCCGCTGGCCGGGTCGCGGGTGAAGGCGACGCCGGTGCCCGAGTCGGGGCCGAGGTTGCCGAAGACCATGGAGCAGATGGTGACGGCCGTGCCGAGGTCGCCGGGGATGCGTTCCTGGCGGCGGTAGAGCTTGGCGCGGTCGGTGTTCCAGGACTCGAAGACCGAGCGGATCGCGAGATCCATCTGCTCGCGCGGGTCCTGCGGGAAGTCGCGGCCCGCCTCGCGCGTGACGATCTTCTTGAAGTGCTCGACCAGTTTCCGCAGGTCGGCCACCGGCAGATCGACGTCGGTGGCGGCCTGCCTGGCCTGCTTGGCCTCGTCGAGCGCGTCCTCGAAGAGCGCGCCGTCGACGCCGAGCACGGTCTTGCCGAACATCTGGATCAGCCTGCGGTACGAGTCCCAGGCGAAGCGCTCGTCGCCCGCCTGCGCGGCGAGCCCGGCGACCGAGGCGTCGGAGAGGCCGACGTTGAGGACGGTGTCCATCATGCCGGGCATGGAGAACTTGGCGCCGGAGCGCACGGAGACGAGCAGCGGGTCGTCGGACTGGCCGAGCTTCTTGCCCATCCGGGCTTCGAGGGCGTCGAGATGGGCGCTGACCTCGTCGCGCAGGGCAGCCGGTTCCGTACCGCTGTCGAGGTAGATGTTGCAGGCTTCCGTGGTGATGGTGAAGCCGGGCGGGACGGGCAGCCCGAGGTTGGTCATCTCGGCGAGGTTGGCGCCCTTGCCGCCGAGGAGATGCTTCAGGTCTTTGTTGCCCTCGGTGAAGTCGTAGACGTACTTGTCGGAGTGTTCGGCTGTCCGCTCCGAGGCGGCTACGTGGGAATCACTGTTTTCCGGCACGGTCTCGACTCCTCGACGACGCGGTGGCTGACCTGGCTGGCGAGGAACATACCCAGATCGAAGGTGCCTGGGTACGGCCACTTAACTGTCATACGGCCTTAACCGCTCGTCCGCCACCGGATCGAAAGCGCCCCGGCGGCGACGGGGCGCGCGCCGCTTCTTCACGCCTCGAAGCGGGCATGACCCGGACATGACCTCTTGCGCTCAGATGAGCACTGACATCGACGTCTGAGTTCACTTCTTGAAGGCAGAAAGGGTGGCACGGCGTGCCACCCTTTCCAGAGGTACAGCCATCACGCCACCGCTCAAGATCCGCTCATCTGAGCCTTTCCATCATCAAACGTGGCGAGAATCACGCCCTCGACACGCCTCCCGGGTGGGACAGGTGTGCCCCCGGAGCCGAGGGGCTCCGGGGGCACGGGGTGGTACGGAGGAGGTGTCAGGAGGCCTGCGGGGTCAGCAGGTAGGCGTCCATGACCGTCACCTCGTAACCGTTGCCCTCGGTGTCCTTCAGCGCGCCCCTGAGCGAGACCGAGGTGGCGGACGCGGGGTGGTCCAGCGTGATGCCGCGCTCACCGTTCTCGGTGGTGACAGGCGCCTTCTGCCAGGTGGCACCGCCGTCGTAGGACGCCTCGACCGTCAGGGAGCCGATGCCCTTCCGGGCCGCGTGGCCCTGGACGGCGAGCGGGACCCGCAGCGCCGTGCCCGCCTCGGCGGTGCTGGCCGAGGTCAGTTTCGGGGCGAAGCCGAGGGTGGACAGCGGCAGTGCGACCACCGTGTTCCCTGGCGAGGCGGAGGTGAACGTCCACTCGGCGCTGACGCGGGTGGAGACCCGGGAGACCTCGGGCTTGCGCGACGCCTCGATGCGCACCGTGTACGCGGACGACTTGGCCGGCAGCCCGGACATCTGGACGCAGGGGTCGTTGCCCTCCTGGAACATCTTCCCGTCCACTGTCACCGTCGCCTTCACCCCGGCCAGCCCGGAGTGCCCCGGGCGGCCCGAGGTGTCCGTGAACGCCGGCTGGCAGACGACCGCGAAGTCCTGGACACGGAGCAGGTCCCCGGCCCGGGCGTCCGGGGAGAAGACACCGACGTTGAGGGTGAGGCCGTAGTTCTCGCCCGCCTCGTACCTCCGGCCCTGGTCCCGGTCGTAGAGGACCTCGTACACGCCGTCGAAGGGCTCGTCGGCGGGCGCCTGCCCCACGCCGAAGGACCAGCGGTAGCCGGGCGGCGTGGTGACGTACTGCTTCGAGGTGTACGGGAGGGGGACATGGTTGCCCGCTCCGCCGATCCCCATGAAGTCGTTCCACCACATGGGGTGGACCGATCCCACCTTGCCGGGCGCCGGGGCGCCCACCAGCGCCTCGATCTCGGCGAGTTCGCTCCGGTCGGCCTGGTGCGTGAAGCCGTCGTACATGCTGCCGTCACGCGTGTAGAGCAGGCTGTACGTGTCCCCGCCGTCCGCCAGCATGGTGCCGACCTGGGCCTGGAACTCCTTGCCCGACACGCTCCCGCCGACCGAGCCGGTGGTGTAGCCGTCCAGCGAGTTCAGGAGGAACAGGCCGTAGGCGCCGCCGTCGCCGATGTCGAGGTTCCAGGACACCGACGCCTGCACGGGCTCGGTGGCCACCGGGGCCGTGATGGAGAGCGGCTTGGCGTCGCGCCCGTCGAAGACGATGCTCATGTCCTCGGTGACGCTCAGCTTCTGCTGGATCAACTGCGCGACGTCGCTGTCCCGGTCGCCCTTGGGGGTGATGATCGGCGCGTCCACGAGATAGTCGCCCTTGGGCACGCGGAGGGTGACCTTGCCGTCACCGGTCCACGCTCCGGCCTGCTCGGCGGTGTCGCGGTTGACGAACGCGACGGACGCCTCGGCCGGATCGCCGTTCCCGTTCAGCAGGTTCACCGTGACGTCGTACGACTCGGCCTCACGCGTGACGCCGAAGGCCGTGCGCAGGCTCTGGCCGGTGGCCTTCGCCGCCCCGGCCTCCTTCGCCACCAGCGCGCCGGAGAAGGCGCCGTACTGGTCGCTGACGCGGGTGTCCAGGGTCAGCGCGGCCTTCGCCGTGCCGCCGGCGGGCACGGTGACCTGCCGCGTCCCGGCCGTGGCCAGACCCTCGGGTGCGGGACTGCCGTCGGGGCCGACGGCCTCCGCCGCCAGATCGAGGGTGACGTCCTCGGTCCCCTCGTTGCGGTACGTGACCTCCTTGGTGACCGGATCCGCGCCCTCCGCCGACCAGCGCTGGGTGCCGAACCCGATCGAGGTCTCCTCGGTGACGACGGTCTGGGTGATCGCCTTCGCCACGTCGGTGCGGCCCGTGCCCTGCTGGAACGCCGTCAGCCCCTGGGTGGCGACGGCCGAGGCGGTGAGGGCCCGCTTGAGCCGCTCGCCGCTCCAGTCGGGGTGGCGCTGCGCGAGGATCGCCGCTGCGCCCGCGACATGCGGGGCCGCCATCGACGTACCGCTCATGGCGACGTAGCCGTCGCCCGCCGGGGAGCCGAGGGTTCCCTCGGCCGCCTTCGCCGCGACGATGTCCACGCCGGGCGCGGTGATGTCCGGCTTCAGCGATCCGTCGGCGGACGGTCCCACGGAGGAGAAGTCGGCGATGGCGTCCTCGCGGTCCACCGCCCCGACGGTGAGGGCCGCCGCCGCACTGCCGGGCGATCCGATGGTGCCCGTGCCGGGGCCCGCGTTGCCCGCCGAGACGACGAAGAGGATGCCGCTGCTCTCGGAGAGCGAGTCGACGGCCTCCTCCAGCGGGTCGATCTCCGCGCCGTCGTAGCCGCCGAGGCTCATGTTCGCGACCTTGGCGCCCTGGTCGGCCGCCCACTGCATCGCGCCGAGGATGGCCGAGTCTGAGCCGTACCCGTCGTCGTCGAAGACCTTGGCGTCCAGGATCCGCGCCTTGGGGGCGACGCCCTTGTACGTTCCACCGGCCTTGGCGCCGCTGCCGGCGATGGTCGAGGCGACGTGGGTGCCGTGCCCGGCCCGGTCCACGGCGTCGGCCGAGCCGGAGAAGTTCTTCTCCTCGACCTCCACGCCCGCGAGGTCCGGGTGGGTCTGGTCCACGCCGGTGTCGATGACGGCGACCTTCACCCCGTCGCCCTCGTACCCGGCCTCCCACGCGGTGGGCGCGCCGATCTGCGGGACGCTCTTGTCCAGGTCGACCTTGCGCTTGCCGTCGAGCCACACACGGCTGATGCCGGAGGCCGCGATCCGCGCCTCGGCCTGGCCCGCGTCGGCGGTCAGCGCCTGCCACACGCCGTCGGTGCCGTCCTTGACCGCCGCGAGGGCCTGGCCGTCGACGGCGGGGAGGTTGCGCCCGGCCTTCGCGCCCGCCGCGGCGACGCGCGACTTCGCCGTACCGGCGCCCGCGTTCTTGTACGAGACGATCAGCGGGAGGGTGTCGCGGTGGGCGTCGTCGTACTCCGCCTCGACGAGGCCGGTCACGTCGAACAGCCGCCGGTCCACCGTGCCCTGCCCGACGAGCCGCTGGGCGTCGGTCGGGATCACGTACGTACGGCCGCCGTCCCGGCGCACCGACATCGGTATGTTCTCGCGGCCCTCGGCGGGACGCACCTGGGCCACATTGCCGCGGCGGTCCACGTCGACCCGGTCGCCGGTGATCAGCGTGACCGTGGCCCCGGAGGAAGCGGAATCCAGGTTTAAGCCCTGGCCACCGCCCGGTGCCCCCGGTGTTACGGCGCCGGCCGTGATCGCCGGCCCGGCGGCGAGCGCCACCGCGACGGCGACGGCGCCTGCCCTGTATCCAGCGGATCTGCTGGGTCTGCGCATCGAAGCTGCCCCATCCTTCTCGTCGGAGAGTCAGAGAAAGACGAACGCTGCTGCGACAGTGTGATGATCAGTGGACCGGAATATAACGTTTCGATAACACGCCCTGGAGGGGCGCCCCAGGGGCAACCACCCCGCTCATGGGGCGCGCCCGCCTCCATGAGCGATATTCAGCCGCCGGACGTGTCCAGCTCCGCATCCGCGCCGAGGCCCGCACAGTCGTACGGATCCTTCAGCCAGCCGTCCGGAAGGACGACCCGGTTGTTCCCCGACGTACGCCCGCGCGGCCCGTCCGCGCCCTCCGGCCACGGCTGGTCCAGGTCGAGCCCGGCCATCAGCTCGTCCAGCTCCGCGAGCGACGAGGTGATCGCGAGCTGCTTGCGCAGCTGCGACCCGACCGAGAAGCCCTTCAGGTACCAGGCCACGTGCTTGCGGAAGTCGATCACCCCGCGGGCCTCGTCCCCGATCCACTCCCCCAGAAGCTGGGCGTGGCGCCGCATAACGGCCCCGACCTCGCGCAGCGTCGGCGCCGCGACCGTCCCCGTCCCCTCGAACGCGGCCACCAGATCACCGAAGAGCCACGGCCGCCCCAGGCAGCCCCGGCCCACGACCACGCCGTCGCAGCCGGTCTCGCGCACCATGCGCAGCGCCTCCCCGGCTGACCAGATGTCGCCGTTGCCGAGCACCGGGATCTCCGGTACGTGCTCCTTGAGCCGGGCGATCGCCTCCCAGTCGGCGGTCCCGCCGTAGTGCTGCGCGGCGGTCCTGCCGTGCAGCGCGATCGCCGTCACACCCTCCT
The DNA here is from genome assembly GCF_040685895.1 of Streptomyces sp. NPDC088124. NCBI lineage: Bacteria > Bacillati > Actinomycetota > Actinomycetes > Kitasatosporales > Streptomycetaceae > Streptomyces > Streptomyces sp. NPDC088124. The sequence goes on from NZ_JBFBJB010000054.1 coordinate 40,099, forward strand.
GGACCGCGATCCGCCCGGCGTCCAGGTAGGTGAGGTGGTCGTCGTCGATGCCCTTGCGCATCTTCATCGTGACCGGCAGATCGCCCGCGTTCGAAACGGCCTCGTGCAGGATCGCCCGCAGCAGGGGCCGCTTGTAGGGCAGGGCGGAGCCGCCGCCCCTGCGGGTCACCTTGGGTACCGGGCAGCCGAAGTTGAGGTCGATGTGGTCGGCGAGATCCTCGTCCACGATCATGCGGACGGCCTTGCCGACGGTGACCGGATCCACCCCGTACAGCTGGATCGAGCGCGGTGTCTCGGACGCGTCGAAGTGGATGAGCTGCATCGTCTTCTCGTTGCGCTCGACCAGGGCCCGGGTCGTGATCATCTCGCTGACGAACAACCCCTTCCCCTTGCTGAACTCCCTGCACAGGGTACGGAAGGGGGCGTTGGTGATCCCGGCCATCGGGGCGAGCACGACGGGCGGGGTCACGGGGTACGGGCCGATGGTGAGTGGAGCGGTCATCCGGCCATTGTCGCGCACGAGGGCGTTCATTAGTTAGCCGTACTAGTCAGTCGTACCATCGAGGCATGCCAGAATTGAGCCACCGGCGGAAAATGCTGGTTCTGGCGGTCTGTTGCACAAGTCTTCTGATCGTCAGTCTCGACAACACCGTCCTCAATGTCGCCCTGCCCTCCATCCAACGGGACCTGGGTGCGTCGGTCTCCGGGATGCAGTGGACGATCGACGCCTACACCCTCGTCCTCGCCTCGCTGCTGATGCTGGCGGGCTCGACCGCCGACCGGATCGGCCGCCGCCGGGTGTTCATGACCGGTCTCGCCCTCTTCGCGCTCGGCTCGGTGCTCTGCTCCCTCGCGCCGGACCTCACCTCGCTCGTCGCGTTCCGCATGGTGCAGGCCGTCGGCGGCTCCATGCTCAATCCCGTCGCGATGTCGATCATCACCAACACCTTCACAGGACCGCGCGAGCGCGCCCGCGCCATCGGCGTCTGGGGGGCCGTCGTGGGCATCTCGATGGCGGCGGGGCCGCTGGTCGGCGGGTTGCTGGTGGACTCGGTCGGCTGGCGGTCGATCTTCTGGATCAACCTCCCGATCGGGCTGGCCGCGCTGCTGCTGACCTGGCGGTACGTCCCCGAGTCCCGTGCCCCGAAGCCGCGCAGGCCCGACCCGGTGGGACAGCTCCTGGTGATCGGCGTGCTCGGGGCGCTGACGTACGCGATCATCGAGGCGCCCTCGGAGGGGTGGGGCTCGCCGCTGATCGTGTCGTTCGCCGGCTTCTCCGCGCTCTGTCTGCTGGGGCTGGTGCTGTACGAGCCCCGGCGCACCGAACCCCTGATCGACCTGCGATTCTTCCGCAGCGCGCCGTTCAGCGGGGCGACGGTGATCGCCGTGTGCGCCTTCGCGGCGCTGGGCGGCTTCCTCTTCCTGAACACGCTCTATCTCCAGAACGTGCGCGGCCTCGGCGCGCTCCACGCCGGCCTCTACATGCTGCCCATGGCGGCCCTGACCTTCCTCTGCGCTCCGCTGTCGGGCCGACTGGTCGGCAACCGCGGCCCGCGTCTGTCGCTGCTGATCGCCGGCGCGGCGATGACGGCGAGCGGGCTGCTCTTCGCCACGCTGGGCACCGGGGCGACGACCGGGCTGATGTTCACCGGGTACGTGCTCTTCGGGCTCGGCTTCGGCATGGTGAACGCCCCCATCACCAACACCGCCGTCTCCGGGATGCCCCGCGCCCAGGCGGGCGTGGCGGCGGCCGTCGCCTCCACGAGCCGCCAGATCGGCCAGACGCTGGGGGTCGCGGTGATCGGGGCGGTGCTGGCGGGCGGGGTGGCCGCGGGCACGGCCGGCGGGGTCGGATCGGCCGCGTACCGTACGGCGTTCGACGGCGCGAGCGGCACCGCGTGGTGGATCATCACGGCGTGCGGGCTCGGTGTCCTGCTCGTGGGCCTGCTGACCAGCGGTGCGTGGGCGCGGGGGACGGCGCGGCGCACGGCGGACCGCCTGGAGGCCGAACCTTCCGAGCCCTTCGAGCCCTCTTCGGCGGGCGCGCCCAGGGATCAGCCCCGCGCGGACACCGCGGACACCAGAGCCGGCGCCTGAGCCTCCTGAGCCTTCGGGATCCGTGCCAGCTTCTCCAGCCGGAGCCGGGACTCCTCGTCCACGGGTACGTACGTGACCAGCCGGGGCCCCGAGGCCGGCCCGAGCCAGAGGTTGGTGTGCTCCAGGTTGAGCTGGGCGACCTCCTCGCCGCGCAGCCCCGGTGTACGGCGCCGAGGCCCCCGGTCGAGCCCGACCTGCTCGGGCGTGATGCGCTCCCGGCGACTGCGCAGGAACCCCGCGCGCGATCGGCTGAGGCGGGACAACAGCGGTGTGGCCCCGGATCACGAGGTGATCCGGGGCCACACCCGCGCTGTTCGTACGGGGTTCGTACGGAATCATGCGGTTTCGTACCTGTTCACACAGGCCGGTCGGTGTCAGTCCTGCGCCGAGCCTTCACCGTTCGCCGGGGTCGCGTCGTCCTGCCGGGCGCCCTGAACGGCCTTTCCCTGACCGGTCTTTCCCTGGCCGGCCGCGCGCTCACGCATCTTGCGCAGCAGCTCCTGCTTCTGATCGGCGGCGGCCTTGCGGTTGGCGTCGCGGGCGGTGCCGGTGGACTGCGGGTCCGTGCGGCTCAGCTTCGTGCGCTGTCCGCCCACGCCGAGAAGGTTGTTGCGGCTCTTTGCCACGGGGTTCTCCCGAAGTGATGAGAAGTGATCTGCGGATTCGTCGGTGGGGGGCGGTGCGGGGACCGCCGCGCTCTCACTCGTAGATCTGGAAGAACATGCCCGTGACGCTACCACCGGGCGCGACCGGGACGTAACGCATTTTCTGTCGGCCGGTCCGGCGGGGGCGGCCCCGCCAGGGGCGGCCCCCGCCAGGGGCGGCCCCGCGGGGGGGCGGACGACAACCCGGACAAACGCAGGGGTGACAGATATTGAAATCTGTCACCCGTCATGTCATCGTCGGAGGTGTCAGGCTTCCGGGCCCCGGCCACCGGCCCCCGGACTCACCCCACGAAGGAAGACCGCCATGACCACCCACGCCCTCCCCACCCGTCCCCTCGGCGCCACGGGCCCCCGGGTCTCCGCCCTCGGCCTCGGCTGCATGGGCATGTCCGGGCTGTACGGAGAGGTGGACCGCGCCGGGTCCATCGCCACCCTGCACGCCGCGCTCGACGCGGGCGTCACCCTCCTCGACACGGGCGACTTCTACGCGATGGGACACAACGAGCTGCTGATCGCGGAGGCCCTGCGGACCGCGCCCGCCGGCGCCCGCGAACGGGCGCTCACCAGCGTCAAGTTCGGCGCCCTGCGCGACCCGGACGACGGCTGGCTCGGACACGACGGACGTCCGGCCGCCGTCAAGAACTTCGCGGCGTACTCCCTCCAGCGCCTCGGCACCGACCACATCGACATCTACCGGATCGCCCGCGTCGACCCCGATGTCCCGATCGAGGAGACGGTCGGCGCCATCGCCGAGCTGGTCCAGGCCGGCCATGTGCGCCACATCGGCCTCTCCGAGGCGGGCAGCGACACCATCAGGAGGGCCGCGTCCGTCGCGCCGATCGCCGACCTCCAGATCGAGTACTCCCTGATCTCGCGCTCCATCGAGGACGGCATCCTGTCCACCGTCCGTGAGCTGGGCATCGGAGTCACGGCGTACGGGGTGCTCTCGCGCGGGCTGATCAGCGGCCACTTCACCCGTGACCAGGAGCTGGGCCCGGGGGACTTCCGGGCGATGAGCCCGCGCTTCCAGGGCGGGAACCTCGATCACAACCTGGCGCTGGTCGACTCTCTGCGCGAGATCGCCGAGCGGAAGGGCGCCACGATCGCCCAGATCGCCATCGCCTGGGTCCTCGCCCAGGGCGAGGACATCGTCCCGCTCATCGGCGCCCGCCGCCCCGACCGGCTGGCCGAGGCGCTGGGCTCCCTGGACGTCACACTCGACGCCGCCGATCTCAAGGCCCTCGACCAGGCCTTTCCGGCGGGTGTCGCGGCGGGCGACCGCTATCCGGCCACGCAGATGTCGTCCCTGGACAGCGAGCGGTGACCGGGGCGCGGCAGGACCGCGCGGACCCGGCGGACAGCGCGGACGGCTCACCCGTCGGGTTGTCGGACCTGACAGGTAATGTCATCTGTCACGCGGTGCGCGTACCGCTGTCACGTCGCGCCGCGCGAGCCGCACGAGCCGCACGAGTCATGAAAGGCCGGGCAGACACCCATGACCCCCGAGACCCTGACCGCCGAGCGCATCCTGGAAGCCACCGAGGAGGTGCTGCGCCGTTACGGTCCGGCGAAGGCGACGGTGGTGGACGTGGCGCGACTGCTCGGGGTCAGCCACGGCAGCGTGTACCGGCACTTCCGGACGAAGGCGGCGCTGCGCGAGGCGGTCACGGCACGCTGGCTGAGCCGGACGGAGGCGGCGCTCCAGGAGATCGTCGACGGGGCGGACGGGGCGGGCCCGGAGAAGCTGCGCGGCTGGCTGTGGACCCTGTTCGAGGCCAAGCGCCACAAGGCGGGGGACGACCCCGAGCTGTTCGCCACGTACACCGTGCTCGCCGGGGAGCACAGCGGCGCGGTCGACGCGCATCTGACGAAGCTCACCGGACAGCTCACCCGGATCGTCGAAGAGGGCGTACGGGCGGGCGAGTTCGCGGCACCCGACCCGGCGGGCGCGGCCGGGGCGCTCTTCGTCGCGACGGCGCGCTTCCACGACCCGTGCTACGCCCCGCAGTGGCAGAAGCCCACGATCGACGCCGAGTTCACCGCCGTCGCCGATCTGCTGCTGCGCGGTCTCCAGCCCTGACCGGGGCGGGAGACGGAGCCCGCCCGCCTCCCCCGCCCGACCGGCGCCTCCCGCCCGACCGGCGTCAGCCCGTTGCCGGGTTCGCGGGGTTCGCCGGGTCCACCGTGGCCTGGTGGGCCTCGGTGAGGTGTTCCTCGGCCTTGAGCCAGGGAAGGAACTGCGCCCCCTTCCGCCAGCCGCAGGTGTCACACGTCAACGACCGCTGCACACCCGCCTTCTGGACACGGACGACGTGTTCCCGTCCGTGCTGGTCCCATCGGCTGACCTTGCTGGTGGTGGAGGACGGCATGATCCGTTCCTCTCTTGTCGGGGAGCGCCCAGTGTGCCGCACGGTCGGCGGCAACAGCTCCGTCCCCGCGCCGCGTTGGCGGCGCGCAGGAGCAGGCCCCCGGTTCCGTGACGGAACCGGGGGCCTGTCCGTACCTCCGGGGTCAGCAGCCGAGCAGGTGCTCGCCCAGGTAGCTCTGGATCCGGTCCAGCGAGACGCGCTCCTGCTTCATCGTGTCGCGCTCGCGCACCGTCACCGCGTTGTCGTCCAGGGTGTCGAAGTCGACGGTCACGCAGAACGGCGTGCCGATCTCGTCCTGGCGGCGGTAGCGGCGGCCGATGGCGCCCGCGTCGTCGAACTCGATGTTCCAGTTGCGCCGCAGGTCCGTCGCGAGGCCCTTGGCCTTCGGCGAGAGCTGCGGGTTGCGGGAGAGCGGCAGCACGGCGACCTTGACCGGCGCGAGGCGCGGGTCGAGCCGCATCACGGTGCGCTTCTCCAGCACGCCCTTCGCGTTGGGCGCCTCGTCCTCGTTGTACGCGTCGAGGAGGAAGGCCAGCATCGCGCGGCCGACACCGGCGGCGGGCTCGATGACGTACGGGGTCCAGCGCTCGCCGGCCTCCTGGTCGAAGTACGACAGGTCGTGGCCCGACGCCTTGGAGTGCGCGGTGAGGTCGTAGTCCGTACGGTTGGCGACGCCCTCCAGCTCGCCCCACTCGCTGCCGCCGAACTGGAAGCGGTACTCGATGTCGGCGGTGCGCTTGGAGTAGTGCGAGAGCTTCTCGGCCGGGTGCTCGTACCAGCGCATGTTCTCCTCACGGAGACCCAGGTCGCGGTACCAGTTCCAGCGCTGCTCCATCCAGTATTCCTGCCACTGCTCGTCCTCGCCCGGCTTGACGAAGAACTCCATCTCCATCTGCTCGAACTCGCGCGTGCGGAAGATGAAGTTGCCCGGAGTGATCTCGTTCCGGAAGGACTTGCCCATCTGCGCGATGCCGAACGGCGGCTTCTTGCGCGAGGTCTGCTGCACCTGCGCGAAGTTGGTGAAGATGCCCTGCGCGGTCTCGGGGCGCAGGTAGGCGACCGAGCCGGAGTCCTGCGTCGGGCCGAGGTGGGTGGAGAGCAGGCCGGAGAACTGCTTGGGCTCGGTGAAGGTGCCCTTGTTGCCGCAGTTGGGGCAGTTCAGCTCGGAGAGGCTCGCGGGGGCCTTGCCGTGCTTCGCCTCGTACGCCTCCTCCAGGTGGTCGGCGCGGAAGCGCTTGTGGCAGGAGGTGCACTCGGTGAGCGGGTCGGTGAAGGTCGCGACGTGGCCGGACGCCTCCCAGACCTCCGTGGCGAGGATCACCGAGGAGTCGAGTCCGACAACGTCCTCGCGCGAGGTGACCATGTAGCGCCACCACTGACGCTTGAGGTTTTCCTTCAGCTCGACTCCGAGCGGCCCGTAGTCCCAGGCGGCCCGCTGACCACCGTAGATCTCACTGCACGGGTAGACGAAGCCACGGCGCTTGCTCAGGTTGACGATGCTGTCGATCTTGTCGGCGGCCACGGGTCTCTCTTCATTACGACGACGACGAACGGCGAATGCTTCAGATTAGCGGCGCGCGCACCCCTTCGATCAAATCGGTGCGCGGCAACGTGCATTCCGGGCCGCCGACCGCCTCTTGTTGACAATCGTTTCCAGTTTTGTTGAAAATGACTGTCATGAACGCACGACGACGCCTCATACCCACCGCCACTCTCGCCGGAGCGGTCACGCTCGGCATGGTCGCGCTGTCCGCCTGCTCCCCCTCCGGCGCGGCGGAGAAGAAGGACGGCAAGCTCGCGGTGACCGCGTCGTTCTACCCCATGGAGTACCTGGCCGTGGCGATCGGCGGCGACCACGTCTCCGTCACCACCCTCACCAAGCCCGGCGTCGAGCCGCACGACCTGGAGCTGAAGCCCCGGCAGGCCGCCCAGCTCGGCGAGTCCGACGTCATCCTCTACCTCAAGGGCGTCCAGCCCGCCGTGGACAAGGCCATCGGCCAGTCCGGGGTGAAGACGGTGGTCGACGCGACGACCCTCACCACCCTGGAGGACCACGGCACGGCGGCCGGCGCGCACGACCACGGCGACGACGAGCAGGACGGACACGACGACGGCCACTCCGGTGAGGCCGCCCCGGACGGGGCGGAGCACGAGGAGGCGGGCACGGACGGCAAGGACCCGCACATCTGGCTCGACCCGGTGCGGTTCGCCGAGGTCGCCCGGGGCGTCGGCGCCTCCTTCGAGAAGGCCGACCCGGCCCACGCCACCGCGTACAAGGAGAACACCGACAAGGTGGTCACCAAATTGAACGGCTTGAACACGTCGTTCAAGAAGGGCCTCGCCGACACGGCCACCAAGACCTTCATCACCACCCACGCCGCCTTCGGCTACCTCGCCGAGCGCTACGGCCTGGAGCAGGAGGCCATCGCCGGGATCGATCCCGAGTCGGAGCCGAGCCCCGCCCGGGTGAAGGAACTGGAGACCATCGCGAAGCGGGACAAGGTCACCACCGTATTCTTCGAGACGCTGGCCAGCGACAAGACCGCGAAGACGCTGGCCGGGGACTCCGGGCTGAAGACGGACGTCCTCGACCCCCTGGAGGGAATCACGGACAAGTCCAGGGGCCGCGACTACATCGGGGTCATGCGGTCCAACCTCGGCGCGCTGCGCGCCGCGCTCGGCGCGAAGGACCTGACGTGACCCGGCACAAAAGAAACGATTCGCCCGACAACGGCGGAAACGGCCGCGACCGCGGCGACAGCAGCGACGGAGGCGCCTGACATGGCGACGGTGGAGAGCGACCACGCCGCGGCGGCGGAACCCGCCGCCGCGCACCCCGGCACGGGCGGCGGGCAGCCGGCCGCGCCGCCCGTCCTCACCGTCCGCGGCGCCACCGCCACGCTCGGCTCGCGCCCCGTGCTGCGCGGCATCGACCTCACCGTGCGCCGCGGCGAGGTCGTCGCCCTGCTCGGCGCCAACGGCTCCGGCAAGTCCACCGCCGTACGCTCCGTGATCGGCCAGGTCCCGCTGAGCGACGGCGAGATCTCGCTCTTCTCGACCCCGCTGCGCCGCTTCCGCGACTGGCGGCGGGTGGGCTACGTGCCGCAGCGCACCACCGCCGCGAGCGGCGTGCCCGCGACCGTCCGCGAGGTGGTCTCCTCCGGCCGGCTCTCCCGTACGAGCCGGGCGCGGCTGGGATGGCCCACCAAGGCCGATCGGGCGGCCGTTCAGCGAGCCATCGACCTGGTGGACCTCGGGGAGCGCGCCAGGGACTCCGTGGGCGCCCTGTCGGGCGGCCAGCACCAGCGCGTACTGATCGCCCGGGCGCTCGCCGCCGAACCCGAACTGCTGATCATGGACGAGCCGATGGCCGGCGTCGACCTGGCCAGCCAGCGGATCCTGGCGGCGACCCTGCGCGAGCAGGTGGCGGCCGGCGCGACCGTCCTGCTCGTCCTCCACGAACTGGGCCCCCTGGAGCCGCTGATCGACCGCGCGGTGGTGCTGCGCGACGGCCGCGTGGTGCACGACGGGCCGCCGCCCAGGGCGGCCGACGGGCACGCCCCGCCCGGCTCCGGCCTTCCGACCGATCCGAGCTGTCACCCCCACGCGGCCGGCGAGCCGCTCCGTACAGGACTGCTGACCTGACCATGGAAATCCTTGAGACCGCCCTCATGCAGCGGGCGCTGATCGCCGCCGTCCTGGTCGGCGTCACCGCGCCCGCCGTCGGCATCTATCTCGTCCAGCGCCGCCAGGCCCTGATGGGCGACGGAATCGGCCATGTGGCGATGACCGGCGTCGGTCTGGGCTTCCTGCTCTCCACCAGCCCCATCTGGATGGCCACCCTCGTCGCGGTCGCCGGCGCCGTCACGATGGAGCTGATCAGGGCGTACGGCCGCACCCGCGGCGACATCGCGCTGGCGATGCTCTTCTACGGCGGTATGGCGGGCGGGGTGCTGCTGATCAACCTCGCGCCGAACGGCTCCAACGCCAACCTCAGTTCGTACCTCTTCGGTTCGCTCTCGACGGTCTCGCCGTCCGACGTCACCGCGATCTCGCTGCTCGCCGGTTTTGTGGTGCTGGTCACGGTGGGGCTGCGGCGGCAGCTCTTCGCCGTCAGCCAGGACGAGGAGTTCGCCCGGGTCACCGGGCTGCCCGTGCGCGCCCTGAACCTGCTGATCGCGGTGACGGCCGCCGTGACGGTCACGGTCGCCATGCGGGTGGTGGGGCTGCTGCTGGTCAGCGCGCTGATGGTGGTGCCGGTGGCGGCGGCGCAGCAGGTCACGCGCTCGTTCGTGGTCACCTTCGTGCTGGCCGTCGTGATCGGTACGGCGGTGACGGTGGCCGGCACGGTCACCTCGTACTACCAGGACGTACCGCCCGGCGCGACGATCGTGCTGATCGCGATCGGCGTCTTCGTGCTCCTGACCGCGCTCGCGACGCCGCTGGCGCGACGCCGGGCCCGCGCGCTGCGGAACGCGGAAGCGGGCCTCGTACAGGCGGCCGGAACCGGGCCGGACCCGGCGGGCGCCCCGGACGTTCCCGGTGCCCGGCGACCCACGGAGGACGCCCCGGCATGACCGCGAGCCGGTCCCGGACTGGCAGAATGGGCCCGTAGAACAAGCGGGCAACGCCCGAGGGACACGGGCAGAGGCAAGGAGGCACCTGTGACGACTGCGCCCAGCGGCGGACCGAGCGCGGCCCCCGTGCGCGGCCGATCGACCCGCCAGCGCGCCGCGGTGGCGGCGGCGCTCGACGAGGTGGACGAGTTCCGCAGCGCTCAGGATCTCCACGACATGCTCAAACACCGGGGCGACTCGGTCGGTCTGACCACGGTCTACCGCACGCTCCAGTCGCTCGCCGACGCCGGCGAGGTCGACGTCCTGCGCACGAACGACGGCGAATCGGTCTACCGGCGCTGCTCGACCGGCGACCACCACCACCATCTCGTCTGCCGGATCTGCGGCAAGGCGGTCGAGGTCGAGGGCCCCGCCGTCGAGCAGTGGGCGGAGACGGTCGCCGCGCAGCACGGCTATGTGAGCGTGGCACACACGGTGGAGATCTTCGGCACCTGCGCGGAGTGCGCGGCTGCGGCCACCAAGAACTGAACAGGAGTCGAGGGTGGTGGGGCCCGGCCGTCGCGCCGGGCCCCACCACCCTCTTTCCGGCCCGCTACGCCCGCTACGCCTGCTCGGCCTGTTCGGCCTGTTCCGGAACGTCCATGTCGCCCATCTCGTTGGGCAGCGCCCCGCCGAAGCGGCGGTCCCTGGACGCGTACTCCAGGCAGGCCCGCCACAGGTCCCGCCGGTCGAAGTCCGGCCACAGCACGTCCTGGAAGACCATCTCCGCGTAACTGCTCTGCCAGATCAGGTAGTTGGACGTACGCTGCTCACCGCTCGGCCGCAGGAAGAGATCCACGTCCGGCATGTCCGGGTAGTACATGTACTTGGCGAAGGTCTTCTCGTTGACCTTGCCCGGGTCGAGCTTGCCCGACGCGACATCGGCCGCGAGTGCCCGCGCCGCGTCGGCGATCTCCGCGCGACCGCCGTAGTTGACGCAGAAGTAGAGCGTCATGGCGTCGTTGTCCTTGGTCTGCTCCTGGGCGACCTGGAGCTCCTGGACGACCGACTTCCACATCTTGGGCATCCGGCCGACCCAGCGGATCCGGATCCCCAGCTCGTCCATCTCGTCACGGCGACGGCGGATGACATCGCGGTTGAAGTTCATCAGGAAGCGCACCTCGTCGGGCGTGCGCTTCCAGTTCTCGGTCGAGAAGGCGAACAGGGAGAGGTTCTTGACGCCCATCTCCAGGCAGCCCTTGAGCACGTCCAGGACGACGCCCTCGCCCACCTTGTGGCCCTCGGTGCGCGGCAGCCCGCGCTCCTTGGCCCAGCGGCCGTTCCCGTCCATGACGCAGGCCACGTGCTTCGGCACCAGCTCGCCGGGGATCTTCGGCGGCACCGCGCCCGACGGGTGCGGCTCCGGTGTCTTGTACTCGCGGCGGGAGCGTCCCAGGATTCCGCGTCGTGCCATGCGCTTCTCGTCTCCTCGTGATTCTGCGTTCTGCTCTGACGGCTGGTTCTTCCCGGGCCGGCTTCTCCCTGACCGGGCTAGCTCTTCTCCACGTATCTGAGGGAGCGCAGGCCGCGCTCCAGATGCCAGTGCAGATAGGCGGACACCAGCCCGCTGCCCTCCCTGACATGGCGCGCCTCGCACGCGTCGGCCGTCGCCCAGTCCCCGGTCAGCAGCGCGCTGAGCAGCCCGACGGCCTCAGCAGAGGGTACGACGCTGCCGGGCGCCCGGCAGTCGCCGCAGACGATCCCGCCCGAGGCGACGGAGAAGAACCGGTTGGGGCCGTGCAGTCCGCACCGCGCGCAGTCGTCGAAGCTCGGCGCGTAGCCGTTGACGGCGAGGGAGCGCAGCAGGAAGGCGTCCAGGATCAGATGGGGCGCGTGCTCCCCCCGGGAGAGGGTGCGCAGCCCGCCGACGAGCAGCAGGTACTGCTGGACGGCCGGCTCGCCCTCGTGGTCGGTGAACCGCTCTGCGGTCTCCAGCATCGCGGTGCCGGCGGTGTAGCGGGCGTAGTCGGAGACGATCCCGCCACCGTACGGGGCGATGGTCTCGCTCTGCGTGCACAGCGGCAGGCCGCGCCCGATCAGCTCGCTGCCGCGGGCGAAGAACTGCACGTCGACGTGGGAGAACGGCTCCAGCCGCGCCCCGAACTTGGACTTGGTCCGCCGTACCCCCCGGGCGACGGCGCGGACGCGGCCGTGGCCGCGGGTCAGAAGCGTGATGATGCGGTCGGCCTCACCGAGCTTCTGGGTGCGCAGCACGACGCCGTCGTCCCGGAACAGACTCATGACGCCATTCTCCCGCATGCGCGGACGCCTGTTCCCCTCGTGTGCGTGCGGTCGCGGCCACGGACCGTACGCGCCGCGCCGGAGCCCTCGGGCCGCCCTCGGGAACCCTCAGGAAGGCGTTCCCGACGCGGCCAGCAGCAGGCGGGCCGTGTCGTCCGCGCGGAGCTGGAGCGCGCCGCCGACGATGCTCAGCACCTCGCGCTCGGCCGGGCTGTAGACCCCGTCCGCCAGGGCGATCCTGGCGCCCTGGAGCAGGATCGACTCCCGTCCCGCCGGGGCGAGATGGGGCGCGAGCGGCTCCAGCGCCTCGTGCAGCTCGATGGCGAGCGCGGCGCCGAAGGGGCCCGCGTCGATGACGAAGCGGCCGGTGTCGGCGGCCAGCGCCTCGACCAGGTCCGTCAGCCGGTCCTCGGTGCACTCCTCGAACCCGGCCGCGCGCACCGTGAGAACGGCGGTCTCCCGGACCGTACGGGACGAGGTGCCGCCGGCCGCGAGGACCGCGAGCGCGACCGTGTGGACGCCGTCGCGCAGCATCGCGGAGAAGCGGAGGGTGGTGGGGTGGTCCAGCGCGTCCGTACCGAAGTGGGCGTGGCAGGCGGCGCACTCGACCACGGGTCCGGCGCTGCCGCGCGAGAGCAGCGGGATGCCGAGCACGGTGAAGCGGCGACGGCCGGTACGGCGGCGGTAGTTGCGGTCGCCACCGCAGTCGGGGCAGAAGAACTCGCCGTCACCGACCGTGGTCCACGACGTGCGAATGCCGCAGAGGCGCGGTTTTCGGCCGCGTGGTCCTTGAGCTGGCAGCACGTCGCGCACCTCCGTAACGCCTCGGCAGCGCTTCGTTGCACTGCACTCCGCTTCGTCTCCGCGCCCTTTCAGGAAATCAGGACGTGGATCCGCCGCGCTGACGTGATGTTAGCCACATCTCCGCGACGGCGTCAGTACCGTGGCGTGAGATCGCCATGACATGGCCGAACCCCGCCCCTTGCGTACGGGGGCGGGGTCCGGGAAAGGCTCAGGTCAGCGCGGGACTCCGGGCGGGGTCGCGCGGGTGTCCCGGTGGGTCAGCGGGTCGCGCGGTTCACCGCGGAGATGACCGCCTTGAGTGACGCGCGGGTGGTGTTGGCGTCGATGCCGATGCCCCACAGCACCTTTCCGTCGATCGCGCACTCGATGTACGAGGCGGCCTGCGCGCTCGCGCCCTCGCTCATGGTGTGCTCCTGGTAGTCCAGCAGCCGGGCGTCCACCCCGACCGCCGCCAGGGCCTCGAAGAAGGCCGAGATCGGACCGTTTCCGGTGCCGGTCAGGACCGTCTCCGTACCGTCCACGACAGCCTGGACGGTCAGGGTGTCCTTGCCGTCCGTGTCGGTCGTGCTCTGCCCCGAGCGGAGCTGGATCCGGCCCCAGGCGTTCTCCGCGTTGGGCAGGTACTCGTCCCGGAAGACCGACCAGATCTGGGCAGGGGTGACCTCGCCGCCCTCGGCGTCGGTCTTGGCCTGAATGATGCGGGAGAACTCGATCTGCATCCGGCGCGGCAGGTCCAGCTTGTGGTCGTTCTTCAGGACGTACGCGACACCGCCCTTGCCGGACTGCGAGTTGACGCGGATGACCGCCTCGTAGGACCGGCCCACGTCCTTCGGGTCGATCGGCAGGTACGGCACGGCCCACTCGATCTCGTCGACGGACTTGCCGCGCGCCGCGGCGTCGGCCTCGCGGGCGTCGAAGCCCTTCTTGATGGCGTCCTGGTGGGAGCCGGAGAAGGACGTGTAGACCAGGTCGCCCACGTAGGGGTGGCGCGGGTGGACCTCCATCTGGTTGCAGTACTCGCTGGTACGGCGGACCTCGTCGATCCGCGAGAAGTCGATCTGCGGGTCGACGCCCTGGGAGAAGAGGTTCATGCCCAGCGTCACCAGGTCCACGTTGCCGGTGCGCTCGCCCTGGCCGAACAGGCACCCCTCGATCCGGTCGGCGCCGGCCATCAGCGCCAGTTCGGCGGCGGCGACGGCCGTGCCGCGGTCGTTGTGCGGGTGCACGGACAGACAGACGTGCTCGCGGCGGGAGAGGTTGCGGGACATCCACTCGAAGCGGTCCGCGTGGGTGGAGGGCGTCGAGCGTTCGACGGTGGCGGGCAGGTTGAGGATGATCTCGCGGCCGGCCTCGGGCTGCCAGACGTCCATGACCGCCTCGCAGACCTCCAGGGCGAAGTCCAGCTCGGTGTCGGTGAAGATCTCCGGGCTGTACTGGTAGCCGAAGGTGGTCTCGGGGCCGAGGATCTTCTCCGCGTACTCCATGACCAGCCGGGTGCCGTCCACGGCGATCTGCTTGACCTGCTCCTTCGTGCCGCGGAAGACGACCCGGCGGAAGGTGGGGGCGGTGGCGTTGTAGAGGTGGACGGTGGCGCGGTGCGCGCCGCGCAGCGCCTCGACGGTGCGCTCGATCAGCTCTTCGCGCGCCTGGGTCAGGACGGAGATCGTCACGTCCTCGGGGATCGCGCCCTCTTCGATGATCGACCGTACGAACGCGAAGTCGGTCTCACCGGAGGCCGGGAAGCCGACCTCGATCTCCTTGTAGCCCATGCGGACCAGCAGGTCGAACATCTCGCGCTTGCGCGCCGGCGACATGGGGTCGATCAGCGCCTGGTTGCCGTCGCGCAGATCGGTGGAGAGCCAGCGGGGGGCGGCGGTGATCCGGTTGTCCGGCCAGGTGCGGTCGGGAATGTCCACGGCCTCGTAGCGGCCGTACTTGTGGATCGGCATCCCGGACGGGCGCTGGGTGCGGGTCGCGTTGGTGAGGGGCGTGGGGCGACCGACAGAAGGTGCAGACATTGCGTGGGGCTCCTCGTGTGTCCACTGGGACGGCCGACGGGGGCGCGATCACCGCAACGCCAGAACTCCGCGGGGAGGGGGTCGGCCTACGACTACAGGCCCTCGCCGCGGCAGCTAAGGAGAAGCAGCCCGAAACGCATGATGTGCAGCAACGTAACAGACGGCGCGGTACGGGCGCCGCCTCGTATCAGCATGCGGAATCATATGACGACCACACCGACCCGGATCACTCTATTTCAGCAAAGACTGTCGCAATGGGTGACAAGGCTGTGACGGGCTGCCACATTGCTGTCATGGACGCCATCACACCGGTCTTCTGCACCATCGTGCCGCCGCACGTACTCGACAAGCTCGCGCAGGCCGACGACCCCGCGGTCTCCGGGCCCGCCCGCCGCACCCTGGAGGCGGACTCCGCGCAGCGCACCCGGCGCCGGCTGACCGCCGTGGCCGCGCGCCCGGCCACCGCGCCGGAGGGCGCCGCGACGGGCGCCCCCGACCGCACCATCTACGACTGCCGGAACGGCACGGCGCTGCCGGGCACGGAGGTCCGCGAGGAGGGCGCGGAACCGGGCCAGGACGCCACCGTCAACCGCGCGTACGGCGGGCTCGGCTCCACGTTCGAGCTGCTGCTCTCGGCGTACGGCCGCGACTCGCTGGACGGCGCGGGGCTGCCACTCGTCGCCAGCGTGCACTACGACCGCGACTACGGGAACGCCTTCTGGGACGGCGAGCAGATGGTCTTCGGGGACGGCGACGGGGAGATCTTCCTCGACTTCACCCTCCCGGTGGATGTGATCGGCCACGAGCTGACGCATGGCCTCACCCAGTACACGGCCAACCTCGCCTACTACGGCCAGTCGGGCGCGCTCAACGAGTCCGTGTCGGACGTCTTCGGCACGCTGGTCAAGCAGTACACCCTGGACCAGACCGCGGACCAGGCGGACTGGCTCATCGGCGAGGGCCTGCTCGCACCGCGCGTCCAGGGCGTCGCGCTGCGCTCCATGAAGGCCCCGGGCACGGCGTACGACGACGACGTCCTCGGCAAGGACCCGCAGCCGGCCACCATGGACGACTACGTACGGACCAGCCGGGACAACGGCGGGGTACACATCAACTCCGGTATCCCGAACCACGCGTTCTACCTGCTGGCCACCCAGCTCGGCGGCAAGGCCTGGGAGCGGGCGGGCCAGATCTGGTTCGACGTGCTCACCGGCGGCGAGCTGGAGATCGACGCGGACTTCGCGGACTTCGCCAGGCTGACGGTCGCGGCGGCGCAAGCCCGCTACGGGGCGGCGGCGGAGCATGAGGCCGTGGTCAAGGCGTGGTCCCAGGTCGGGGTCCCCACGAGCTGATCTCTCCGTCACCGGTGCGCGGGCGGCGGCTACCGCTGCCGCCCGTCAGGTACTAGACAGGACCCATGCGTATCCAAGTACGGCGTACGGGCGGCTTCGCCGGCATCGAGCGAACGGCCGAGATCGACACCGCGCCCCTGCCCGACGCGACCTACTGGCAGGCCCTGGCCCACCGGGCCCTCGCGGGCGGCGGCCCCGCCCCGCACCCCGGCGTCCCGGACGGCTTCGCCTACACGATCACGGTCGACGGCCGCACGGTCCACTGCGCGGACCCGCACCTGACGGACGCCCAGCGCGAACTGATCTCCCGCGTCCTGAAGGAAGGCGCCTGAGCCACCGGACGACCGCTCCCCGGCCTCCGGCCGTCGTCCTCGGACCGCTCAGAACCCGAGCTTGCGCAGCTGCTTGGGATCCCGCTGCCAGTCCTTGGCGACCTTCACGTGCAGGTCGAGGAAGACCGGCGTACCGAGCAGCGCCTCGATGTGCTTGCGGGACTTCGTCCCGACCTCCTTGAGCCGCTTGCCCTTGGGGCCGATGATGATCCCCTTCTGGCTCGGGCGCTCGATGTACACGTTCGCGTGGATGTCGAGCAGCGGCTTGTCCGCCGGGCGGTCCTCGCGGGGCAGCATCTCCTCGACGACCACCGCGATCGAGTGCGGCAGCTCGTCCCGTACGCCCTCCAGCGCGGCCTCGCGGATCAGCTCGGCCACCATGACCTGCTCGGGCTCGTCCGTGAGGTCGCCCTCCGGGTAGAGCGGCGGGCTCTCCGGGAGCAGCGGGACCAGGAGGTCGGCGAGGAGGCCGACCTGCTGGTCGCCCACCGCCGAGACCGGGACGATCTCCGCCCACTCCAGGCCGAGTTCCGCGCCGAGCCGGTCGATCGCGATGAGCTGCTCGGCGAGCGTCTTGGAGTCGACGAGATCGGTCTTGGTGACGACGGCGACCTTCGGGGTCTTCTTGATCCCGGCCAGTTCCTTGGCGATGAACCGGTCACCGGGGCCCAGCTTCTCGTTGGCGGGCAGGCAGAAGCCGATCACGTCGACCTCGGCCCAGGTCGTCCGCACGACGTCGTTGAGACGCTCGCCGAGCAGGGTGCGCGGCTTGTGGAGCCCGGGGGTGTCCACCAGGATGAGCTGCGCCTCGGGGCGGTGCACGATGCCGCGCACCGTGTGCCGGGTGGTCTGCGGCCGGTTCGAGGTGATGGCCACCTTCTGGCCGACCAGAGCGTTCGTGAGGGTGGACTTGCCCGCGTTGGGGCGACCGACGAAGCAGGCGAAGCCGGCCCGGTGCGGTGCTTCGGCCGACTCGGGAGAAGTCTCGGGAGAGGAGGTACGAGCGCTCATGGCGCCCATTCTCCCCGATCCTTCACCCTCCGCCGACCAGCCGACCCCGCGAACACACCGCCGGCTTGCCGCGCGGAGCCGTCAACCCGCCGTGATCGTCACCCGCAGCGCGCCGTCCGCTCCCGCCACCAGGACCGGGGTCGCGGGGCCACCGAGGTCCCGTACAGCCGCCCGGTCCTCGTCGGACGCGGTCGCGGCGTCGGTGACGACGGCGGCCGCCTCCAGCGAGGTGGCACCGCTGGCCACGGCCATCGCCACGGCGGTACGGAGGGCGCTCAGCTTGAGGGAGTCCAGCTCCACGCTCCCGGCGACATACGTCCGCCCGGTCTCGTCCCGCACGGCCGCCCCCTCCGGCACCCCGTTCCGGGCGCGGGCGGAGCGGGCCAGGGTAATGATCTTGCGGTCCTCGGGGTCGAGGCCGGCGGCGTCAGCGCTGTTGGTGGTCATGTCCCAGAGCATAGGCAACCGGGCCAGGAGGCTCCGCGCACAGGCGGCGGAGCCGGGACCGCCGCCCGCGGCCCGGCACGGCGGGTCAGGACAGCCGGGCCGTTACGGGCGGTCCAGGCGGAGGCGCTCGGCCTTCGGGAGGCCGGACACCACCAGGTCGTACGAGTCCTCGATCAGCTCGCGGACCATCCGCGCCGGGAGTGCCGCCACCGTCACCGTGTTCCAGTGGCGCTTGTTGAGGTGCCAGCCGGGGACGATCGCCTCGTAGGTCTCCCGCAGGCGCGGCGCCTCCTCCGGGTCGCACTTCAGGGAGATCGTCAGCGGGGTCTCCTCCAGCGCGCAGAAGGCGAAGATCTTGCCGCCGACCCGGAAGACCGTCAGCTCCTCGTTGCGCGGGAACGGGGTGTCCTCCGACGCCCCGTTCAGGCCGAGGCAGTACGAACGCACCGCCCCGGCCGTCAGCGCCCGTGGGGTCATGGGGCCGGGGCCTCCTCACGGACCGGCTCCGCGAGGACCGTGACGATCTTGTTGCGGCGGCCGGCCGGGGACTCGGCCGTCAGCCGCAGGGTGCGGCCGTCGGGGAGTTCGATCCGGGCCGTGGCGCCCGCGATCGGGACCCGGCCCAGTGCCTTCGCGAGCAGGCCGCCGACCGTTTCCACGTCCTCGTCGTCGTACTCGTCGAGGCCGAACAGGTCCCCGAGGTCCCCGATGTCGAGCCGGGCCGTGACCCGGTAGGAGCCGTCGCCCACCTCCTCGACCGGGGGCAGTTCACGGTCGTACTCGTCGGTGATCTCGCCGACGATCTCCTCCAGGATGTCCTCGATCGTGACGATCCCGGCCGTGCCGCCGTACTCGTCGATCACGACCGCGACATGGCTGCGCTCCTGCTGCATCTCGCGCAGCAGATCCCCGGCGTTCTTCGTGTCGGGCACGAACGCCGCGGGACGCATCGCCGTGGAGACCAGGTCGGCCTCGGAGTCCCGGTTGATGTGGGTCTTCCTGACCAGGTCCTTGAGATAGACGATGCCGACGATGTCGTCCTCGTTCTCCCCTGTCACCGGGATACGGGAGAAGCCCGAGCGCAGCGCCAGGGTGAGCGCCTGACGGATCGTCTTGTACCGCTCGATGCAGACCAGGTCCGTACGCGGGACCATCACCTCGCGGACGAGGGTGTCCCCCAGTTCGAAGACCGAGTGCACCATCCGGCGCTCCTCGTCCTCGATGAGCGACTCCGCCTCCGCGAGGTCGACCATGGCGCGCAGCTCGGCCTCGCTGGCGAACGGGCCCTTGCGGAAGCCCTTGCCGGGGGTGAGCGCGTTGCCCAGGAGGATCAGGAGCTGCGGGACCGGGCCCATGATCCTGGCCAGCGGCAGCAGGACGTACGCCGAGGCGGTCGCCGTGTTCAGCGGGTGCTGGCGGCCGATGGTGCGCGGCGAGACGCCCACCGCCACATAGGAGACGAGGACCATCACGCCGATGGCGACGAGCAGCGCCGCCCAGGTCTCCCGGAACCCCTCCAGGCAGACGTACGTGACCAGCACCCCGGCCGCCATCTCGCAGGCGACCCGCACCAGCAGCGCCACGTTGAGGTAGCGCGTCGGGTCGGCGGCGACCTGGGCCAGCTTGGCCGCGCCGCGCCGCCCCGACCGTACTGCCTCCGCGGCCCGGAAGCTGGAGACGCGTGCGATGCCCGCCTCGGCGGACGCCGCGAGCCACGCGATGACGACCAGCGCGACGGCGCCGACGATCAGTTGCGCGGTCATGAGACCGTGGGCGCGGGCGACGGGCCGGTGAGCCCCCGCTCGGCGCGCCAGCCGTCGACGATGGCGGCCTGGAGGCCGAACATCTCGGTCTTCTCCTCCGGCAGCTCGTGGTCGTACCCGAGGAGGTGCAGCACCCCGTGGACCGTCAGGAGCTGGAGCTCCTCGTCCATGGAGTGCTGGGTCGGTGCTTCCTCGCCCTGCCGCTTGGCGACCTCCGGGCAGAGCACGATGTCACCGAGGAGCCCCTGCGGGGGCTCCTCGTCGTCCTTGACCGGCGGACGCAGCTCGTCCATCGGGAAGGACATGACATCGGTCGGTCCCGGCAGGTCCATCCACTGGATGTGGAGCTGCTCCATCGCGGCGTCGTCCACCACGATCACCGACAGCTCGGAGAGCGGGTGGATGCGCATCCGGGTGAGCGCGTAGCGGGCGACGTCGAGAATCGCCTGCTCGTCGACCTCGGTGCCTGACTCGTTGTTGACGTCGATCGACATGGTGCGCTCTGGTCTACTTCCCGTTGTGGCTGTCGTACTGCTCGTACGCGTCGACGATACGGCCGACGAGCTTGTGCCGTACGACATCCTGGGAGGTGAGACGGGAGAAGTGGACGTCCTCCACGCCCTCCAGGATGTCCTGGACCTGGCGCAGACCGCTCTTCGTGCCGTTCGGCAGGTCGACCTGGGTGACATCGCCCGTGATGACGATCTTCGATTCGAAGCCGAGACGGGTGAGGAACATCTTCATCTGCTCGGGGCTGGTGTTCTGCGCCTCGTCCAGGATGATGAACGCGTCGTTGAGCGTGCGTCCGCGCATGTACGCCAGGGGCGCGACCTCGATCGTGCCCGCCGCCATCAGCCGCGGGATCGAGTCGGGGTCGAGCATGTCGTGCAGCGCGTCGTAGAGCGGGCGCAGATACGGGTCGATCTTCTCGTAGAGCGTGCCGGGCAGGAAGCCGAGCCTTTCCCCCGCCTCGACGGCCGGCCGGGTCAGGATGATCCGGTTGACCTGCTTGGCCTGGAGGGCCTGGACGGCCTTGGCCATGGCGAGGTACGTCTTGCCGGTACCGGCCGGGCCGATGCCGAAGACGACCGTGTGCCGGTCGATCGCGTCGACGTACCGCTTCTGGTTGAGGGTCTTGGGCCGGATCGTGCGGCCCCGGCTGGAGAGAATGTTCTGGGTGAGCACCTCGGCGGGCGTCTCGGGACCGTCCGCGCCGCCGTTCTCGCTCGCCCTGAGCATGGCGATCGAACGTTCCACTGCGTCCTCCGTCATCGGCTGACCGGTGCGGAGCACCAGCATCATCTCGTCGAACAGGCGCTGGACGAGCGCGACGTCCGCCGCGCTGCCGCTCGCGCTGATCTCGTTTCCCCGGACATGGATGTCGGCGGCCGGGAACGCCTTCTCGATCACTCTCAGCAGGGAGTCTCCGGAGCCCAGAACCGTCACCATGGGGTGCTTGGCGGGGACGGTCCACCGGGCGCGTGCCTGCTCCTCCTCGGAGGTCCCGTCCGTCGCGGGCCCCCGGTCTGACGCCGAGGTCTGGACTGTGGGTGTCTGAGTCATGGGCCGGCCGTGTGGCCTGCGCATACCTCCCGTTGCGGGGTTCTCGCCGCTCGACAACCTCTGGAGTACCAGCGTACGACCCCGCACTGACAAGGCCCTAGGGCTTTTCCCCGCGCCTTCCCGTGAGCCGCCCGCGCGCCGGGCCCCCCGGATCAGCCCGAGCGGCCGAAGCCGATCGTCGGTACGGCCCTGCGCAGCGGCCACGGCCGGGTCGGCGCGGGCAGCAGTTCCGCCAGGAAGGCGTAGCGCCGCAGCGCCGCCGGGTCCTGCTCCGGGGAGCCCTGGACGTAACTCCACCAGGCCGCGACCTCCGCCCAGCCGGGCGCGGAGAGCGAGCCGCCGAACTCCTGGACCGAGAGCGCGGCGGTCAGCCCGGCGAACGCCAGCCGGTCGGCGAGCGGCCAGCCGGCCAGCGTGCCGGTGACGAACCCGGCGACGAAGACGTCCCCGGCGCCCGTCGGGTCGAGGGCTGCCACCGCGATCGCCGGGACCTCGGCGGTCTCGCCGGTCGCCGCGTCCACGGCGTACGCGCCCTCCGAACCCAGCGTGACGACGGCCACCGGCACCTGCTCGGCGAGGGCCCGCGCGGCGGCCCGGGGGCAGTCCGTGCGGGTGTAGCGCATGGCCTCCTCGGCGTTGGGCAGGAACGCCTCGCAGTACCGCAGGTCGGCGAGGCCGGCCAGGTCCCAGCGGCCGGTGTCGTCCCAGCCGACGTCGGCGAAGATCCGGGTCCCGTGGTGGGCGGAGTGGGCGATCCACTCGTCGCACCGGCCGGGCGCGAGCGCGGCGACGGCGGCTCGCGCACGGGGCGGGCACTCGGGCAGCGCGCCCTCCGGCGGCGGGGCCTCGTGGCCGTGCGAGACCATCGTGCGCTCGCCCTCGTACGCCATGGAGACGGTCACCGGGGAGTGCCAGCCGGGGACGGTGCGGGAGCGGGAGAGATCGATGCCCTCGCCTTGTTCCAGCGCGTCCCAGCAGTACTCGCCGTAGTGGTCGTCCCCGAAGGCCGCGGAGAGCGAGGTGCGCAGCCCGAGCCGGGCCAGCGCGGAGGCCATGTTGGCGATGCCGCCGGGGCTGGACCCCATGCCCCTGGCCCAGGACTCGGTGCCCCGTACGGGGGCGGTGTCCAGGCCGGTGAAGATGATGTCGAGGAAGACCGTGCCCGTGAGGTAGACGTCGTACTCGGGTTCGTCAGGGGACCGCAGGGCCGCCAGCGGGTCGACGTGGGCGGCGTGTTCCAGCGCGGTGTGCCCCGGGACGGCGGGCCCCGGGCGGTCCAGGTGGTCGAGGTGGTCCAGCGGGTCTCCGTTGGGTGTGATCACGGCGGGCTCCCGATCGCGTGCGGATCCGGACAGTCTGCCCGATCCGCGGGGCACCGCCGGACACGTCCGCCGCTCGCCCCGTCAGCGCTTGGAGGTCGGGCGGATAGGTGGGGTGGAGGAAGGAGCGGGTCGAGGGGCAAGTCCGGCAAGGCGGAGGAGGGAGGCGACGCGGGAGCGTCGGGTCCTCCGGCTCCACCGTC
>NZ_JBFBJB010000055.1:0-62122 GCF_040685895.1 Streptomyces sp. NPDC088124
ACCGGCCCCCGCACCTCCAGTGGAGGTCCCGGCGGCGATGGTCCGACCGGGGCAGTGCGTACGGGTGTGGGGCTGCTGGCGCACGGCGCTCGGCGCACGCGGCGACTTGGACCCGGACGGCACACTCCACGTCGTCATCGAACTGGACGAGGGCCCGCCGCTACGGGTCCGCTCCCGCGAGCCCCTGACCGTACGAGAGGCCGACGCACCCGCCACACCCAGGGCCACCGAGCCCGCGCCGGAGTGACCGGCTCCCGCGGGCTGCCGTGTTCCGACAGCCGTTATGCGCGGCCGGAACCGCGCGTCGGCGCCGCTGACACGCCTGCGGACTGAGGGGGACCGAAAGTGGATACGGTGGCGCAGTGCACATGAGAGAGAGCGGAGAGGAGGTCCCGAGGTGATCACCCGGATCGACATCGACGGGTACAAGTCCTTCGACGGTTTCACCCTGGATCTGGCACCGTTCACCGTTCTGATGGGGGCCAACGCCTCCGGCAAGTCGAACCTGCTGGAGGCCGTCGATCTGCTGGCGCACCTGATCCGGGAGCCGACCGGACAGACACTGGTCGATCACGCACGCAGAGGCGGCCCGAAGGAGCTGTTCCGGCGAGGCCCGAAGGGCGATCCGGCGGAGGCCATGCGGATCGCGGCCGATGTCATCGTGGACGGCCAAGTCGGCTACTGCCATCTCAGAGTCGAAGCCACCGTGGGGTACGCGGACCCGCCCGACCCGTTGCGGGTGCTTGTCGAGGTCTCCAACGTCCACGAGCACCATGACTGCCACCCCGATGTCGATGAACGCTACTTCCGCACGGTGTCCTCCCTGTCTCCCGCAGTGCGGTATACGGACAATGGAAAGTTTCACAGAAGTGAAACGCCGGTGCGGGAGAGCTTCTACGGCGATGAGTTGGCCGAAGCCACCAAGAACTGGCGGATCATCGAGCCCTCCCCCAAGGCGATGCGTGTCGTCTCCTCCACGTACGACACCGCTCCTCTCGCGGAGGACGGCAAGAACCTGGGCGCCGTTCTGGGACGGATCTCCCGCGATCCCGAGCGCTGGTACGACTTCACAGCGGATGCGGTGGCGCTGCTTCCCGATCTCGTCGACATCACCGTCGAGGCCAACACCTCATGGGATCAGTGGGATGTCTGGATCCAGCACCTGCACGAGCACCGCGTCAGCCCGAGCACCGCATCGGCGGGCACGTTGCGCGTGCTGGCACTGCTGGTGGCGGCCCACGACCCCGCTCACGAGGGGATTCTCATGTTCGAGGAGCCGGAGAACGGCCTCCATCCGGGCAGGGTCCCGCAGTTGCTGTCCAGGCTGAGGGGAAGGACGAGCGACCTCTCGACTCTCGCGTCGGGCAATGGCCGGCAGACCTTGGTCACCTCGCACTCTCCTGTTGCCCTCGCCGCCGCCTTGGAGGAGGTACCGGAGTCGGTCGTCTTCCTCGACTCGGTGACCCGCTTCGGTGACGGGCTGCCGCCCCGTCGTCTGACCCGGGCCAGGAAGGTCGCCACCAGTGGCGAACGGGGGACCTTCGTGACACCCCTTGAGGTGCGCAAATACCTCGATCCAGTGGGGCGGTTCACGCGTGGGGCGTAGATATTTCAGTTTGGCCCTGCTCACCGAGGGCGCCAGCGACCAATGGTTTCTCGGTCCGCTCATCGACCGGCAGATCGCCGCGTTGGCGCAGCGACCCGCGGTCGGTTTCGACTACTCAGGCGTCGTCACCGGTGAATGCTTCACGGTGGCACCACGGGTCGCGGTGGTACGCGAAGTGGCCGACCTTCTTCAGTACTTCGACGTAGTGATGATTCACCACGATCACAACGAGCGTGCCAAGGTCGATGCCATCAGGGAACACTTCGCGGCCGACGCCTCCCGCATCGTGGGTCTGGTTCCCGTACGCGAGACCGAGGCGTGGATGCTGGCGGATACCGATGCGCTGCGGAGGGCGTCACCCGGCAGCGACTCCGCGTGGGAGGTTCCCCACGATGTGGAGAAGATCGCGGATCCGAAGGCCGCGTTGAAAGCGGCGTTGGGGGGCCGCAGGGATGTCGAAAGCAGCTTCGATCGGTTGGGGCAGACGGTAGCCCTCGAAAAGCTGCTGAAACTCCCCGCATACCGTCGCTGGTTCAGCGAATTGGCCACAGCGATGCGGGAATTACGCTTTCTCTGAGGCGACTGTCCGGGGCCCTCCCACACCGAGGTGCGGGAGGGCCCCGTCAGACGATCAAGCGCTGGCCACCCCGGACCTCCGTACGCCCCGCCACCCCGTGGGAACGGCGCCAGCTCGCCGCCCTCGCCAAGCTGCACGCGCAAAAGCGCCGCCCCGCGCCCGCGCTACGGTCCGGAAGTCCGCGAATCGCCCTCTGCGGGAACTGCGACGGTCGCCGCCTGCTGCGCTCCCTGCGCCGGGGGCAAGCCGCGATCATCCCGTGCCGCCACTGCCGGGCCACCGGTTGGAACCTTGTGCGCTGAAGGGGGGCCGGCGTGGTGGTCTCAGCTCAGAGTTCTTGCTGTTTGACACCGGGCGGGAGGAGGCAGGGGGTGACGGCGATCAGCACGATGCTTTGCGCATCGAGGTCTTCGACGGAGACAAACTGGTGGTCCTTCGGATGTTTGGCGTCTACCAGGTTGATAGGGTCCTTGCTCGGATCGGACCGGTAGCCCTGGATCTCGAAGCCCTTGTCTTTTAGCGTGTCTCTGATCGTGCGGATGGCCGCAGCCTGCCGTTCCCTGGGCAGCTTGGCCCGCACGCTGTAGCGCAGTGTGAACCGGCCATCGTCGGCGACCTCGTTGTTCTTGCCTACGCAGTCGGTGAACTTCGCGGCGGGCAGATCGGGGTCGGTCTCGGGCTCGATCTCGGCCTGTGCGGTGCGCGCCATGGATTCGGCCCAGTGCCGTGCCCACTCCTCGGCCTTCTCCTTGCTCATACGGGGCAGAGGATCGTTGATCGCACTGTTGGACATGCAGCCTCCCAGGAGCAGGGCGAGAACCAGGGCCGTAGTGCCCCGGCGCAGTACGGATGAGGAAGGGGAGTGCTTGAGGGCCATCAGCCCGGTCCTCCGTCTTTCGGCGTCTTACCGGCGATGATGCGTCCCTGGTTCTCCAGGCTCTGACTGCCGTCGTCCCAGTAGCCGCTGTGCCCGCTGGTGTCCACGTACATTCTCTGGGCGCCGAACTCCGACTCCTTCGGGTCGGCGCCCAATGTGAGGCCCGAGGCCACGTTGGAGATCGGGTCATTGTCGGCGGCGCCCACCCACAGGTGCTCGGGGTCGATCTGGAGCTGATCGGCCCGGTCGACGGTCAGCCCGGGACTGCCGAGCATCACCATGTCGTCCGCGTCCAGCCCTTGGCCCCCGGCGTCCGCTGCCCCTGCGGTCGTGGAGCCGTAACTGTGCGCGAGGACAGTCAGATGGGTGGGTTCACCCTCATGGGCGGCGCGGAGACCGTGTGTGAAGCCGCGCAGATCTCCGCCCCCGACCTGTGCCCGGTCCTTGGAAGCGACGCTGTTGTTCAACTCGGGAGCGTCGTAACCGAGCCAGGCGATGACCGAGACGTCCTTTCCGCCTTCTCCGGTTCGTGAGCTGGCCACATCCTGCAACTTGTTGATGCGGTTGATCTGACCTCCGAAGTTGTCCAGTTGGTTGTCCGTACCGGGAACCTGGACGGCCGTGTGCTTGGCCGTGTCCGGGTTACCGATCGCCACGATCGCGCGCCCGTCCCCCTGCGTACTCAGGCCGAGCAGATACTGCCGCTTGTGGGCACGGCCGGTATCCATCTTCTCCAGGCTGTCCTTGAGGCTGCTCAAGGACCGGAAGTGGCTCCTCTCCTGGTAGCCCAGGTCTCCCTCCCGCAGCGCGTAGTCATTGAGCCGCATATCCAGCACCGTCCGGTTGGCCTGGTCCCGGGTGGTCGCGGGGAGGCCGTCCAGCGCGCCGAGCTGTTCCGGGAGCGCGGCCAGGTAGAGGTGCTGGTCGTCCTCGCCCAGGCCGGCCCACCACTTCGCCGCCTGTGCCGGGTCCTTGCCGTCCGGGAAGTCCTTCCGGTCGATCCCGGCGAACTCGGCGACCCGCGCGGCGTCCTCCTGGGCCTGTGCGCCGCCGTACCGCTTGTCCAGGTCGAACGGGTCGATCCGGTGCAGGAGTTCGGCCGCCTCGTAGCTGGCGGTCTCGGCTTCGGTGAGGGCCTCCTCGATACGGGAACGGAAGCCGCCGAGCCCGGTGTTGGCCTGCTGCTGGAGGCCCGCGTAGTCGGGGTCGTTGCGGTACGCGGGGTCGAGGGCCTGCCTCGGTTCCACCCAGCCGTCGTCCCGGACCGTGTGCCCCGCCGCCTCCGCGTCGGTCACCGCGTTGCGCAGTGTGCGTTGAGCCGCCTCCATCTTGGTCCGGAGGGTGTCCAGGGTGGTGGTGATCAGCTGGGCATCGAGCTGCGCTGTGCCCAGCTTGGTCTCCGTTGCTTCCATCGCGCCGAAGCCGTAGGTGGCGCCGAGCCCGGTCCAGTTCGCTCTGTGGAGTGGTCCCGTTACCCGCTTGCCGCTGTTGGTCCGGGTCCTTCCCAGCGCCTCGGCGAGCTTCTGCCAGGAGGAGACCGCCGCTTCCAGATCCGACAAGTCCTGCGTGAACAGCCGCCTGAAGTTCTCCGGCATCGCGCCCGCCTCACCAGCCCTTGAAGGAGCTGAGAACTTCCTGCTCCATGATGTCGCGGCCGTTCGCCAGCAGCCGCAGCCCCCGCGCGTGCTCGGTGAGGTTGTCGCGCAGCGCGCCGAGTGCGCCGCCCCAGCCCTCGCCGGTCTCCGCCATTCGCGGGCCGGCGGTCCAGTGGCGTAAGGAGGACGAAGCGGCGGTCAAGTCGTCCACCGCCTTCTTCAGGACCGGCCGGAGATCCGTCACCAGGGTGTCCGCCGCCCCGGCCGAGGCTCTCAACTCGCCCGCGGAAATGTTGAGGTCGTAGACCACGCGTTCTCACTCTCCGATGTCGTCAAGTAACTGTGTGCTTACGCGTGATCATATTCAGGAGAGCCCTCCCCTGAGCCGGGAAAGACGTGGACAAGAGAGGGGGAGCGGGGGCTGTGAGCCACCGCAGACGGCCGTAGCGCGCGGGGCGATTACGCTGGGACGTCGACCCGCCCTCCGGCGGGTCGGTCGACCACCGGTCGAGTTTCCCCCGTACAGGAGCGTTGATGGCGGTCAATCTGGTCAATGTCGAGGCAGTCACCAAGGTGTACGGCACCCGTGCGCTGCTCGACGGTGTCTCTCTCGGCGTCTCCGAGGGGGACCGGATCGGCGTCGTCGGGCGGAACGGGGACGGCAAGACCACCCTCATCCGGATGCTCGCCAAGCTGGAGGAGACCGATACGGGGCGGGTCACCCACAGTGGTGGGCTGCGGCTCGGTGTGCTGACGCAGCACGACTCCCTCGACCCCACCGCCACCGTCCGGCACGAGGTCATCGGTGATCTCGCCGACCACGAGTGGGCCGGGAACGCCAAGATCCGCGATGTGCTCACCGGGCTCTTCGGCGGGCTCGACCTGCCCGGCTTCCCGCAGGGGCTCGACACCGTCATCGCGCCGCTCTCCGGCGGTGAGCGGCGGCGGATCGCGCTCGCCAAGCTGCTGATCGGCGAGCCGGAGCTGATCGTGCTCGACGAGCCCACCAACCACCTCGACGTCGAGGGCATCGCCTGGCTCGCCGAGCATCTGCGCGCCCGCCGCTCCGCGCTTGTCTGCGTCACCCACGACCGGTGGTTCCTCGACCAGGTCTGCACCAAGATGTGGGACGTCCAGCGCGGCGCCGTCCACGAGTACGAGGGCGGCTACTCCGACTACGTCTTCGCCCGCGCCGAGCGCGAGCGCATCGCGGCGACCGAGGAAGTCAAGCGTAAGAACCTCGTCCGCAAGGAGCTGGCCTGGCTGCGGCGCGGCGCCCCCGCCCGTACGTCCAAGCCGCGCTTCCGGATCGAGGCGGCCAACGAGCTGATCGCCGACGTGCCGCCGCCGCGCGACACCTCCGAGCTGATGAAGTTCGCCAACGCCCGGCTCGGCAGGACCGTCTTCGACCTGGAGGACGTCACCGTCCAGGCCGGCCCCAAGGTGCTGCTCGCCCACCTCACGTGGCAGCTCGGCCCCGGCGACCGGATCGGCCTGGTCGGCGTCAACGGCGCGGGCAAGACCTCGCTGCTGCGCGCCCTCGCCGAGGCCGCGCGCAGCCAGGGTGACGTACAGCCGGAGGCGGGGAAGGTCGTCGTCGGGCGGACGGTGAAGCTCGCGTACCTCTCGCAGGAGGTCACCGAGCTGAAGCCGACCCTGCGGGTGCTCGAAGCGGTCCAGCAGGTACGGGACCGGGTCGACCTCGGCAAGGGCCGGGAGATGACCGCGGGCCAGCTCTGCGAGCAGTTCGGCTTCACGAAGGAGAAGCAGTGGACGCCGGTCGGTGACCTCTCCGGCGGTGAGCGGCGCCGGCTCCAGCTGCTGCGGCTGCTGATGGACGAGCCGAACGTCCTCTTCCTCGACGAGCCCACCAACGACCTCGACATCGAGACGCTCAACCAGCTGGAGGACCTGCTCGACGGCTGGCCCGGCTCCATGGTCGTCATCTCGCACGACCGGTTCTTCATCGAGCGGACCACCGACAAGGTGATGGCGCTCCTCGGGGACCGCTCCCTGCGGATGCTGCCGCGCGGGATCGACGAGTACCTGGAGCGCCGCCGCAGGCTCGTCGAGTCCGCTGTCCCGGCGTCCGCGTCCAACTCCGCGGCTGCCGCGACGGCCGGGGCGGCCGACGGTGGGGCGGTTTCGGCCAAGGACAACCGTGCCGCGAAGAAGGAGCTCCAGAAGATCGAGCGGCAGGTCGCCAAGATGGACGGCCAGGAGAAGACCCTCCACCAGCAGATCGCCGATAACGCCACAGATTTCGAGAAGGTGGCGAAACTGGACGCGCAGCTCCGTGAACTCAAGGCCGAGCGCGACGAGTTGGAAATGCGCTGGCTGGAGCTGGCGGAGGACGCCTAGCAGGATGCGTAGAGACGGTGTGCAGAGCGCATAACGAGCGCGTCACGGGCCGGTCCTCCCTTGGGAACAGGGGCGGACCGGCCCGTCCCGTACGTCCGTCCGAGTGATAGAAAGAAGCCCCGCTCGACTGATGTGACGATGCGGAACCCATGCCCGAATCGCTCCATTCCGGCCGACCGTTCTGTCCGGCCGCCGGGATCGCGGGGGAGTCCGACCGGGTCGTGATCCGCAGCAAAACAGGGGGAAAGCGCTGATGACCCAGCCACCCAGCCAGCAACCGCCGCAGGGGGGCTTCGGAGCTCCGCAGGATCCACCACAGGGTCCGCCTCAGGGGCCGCCACAGGGTTCGCCGTACGGGGGAGCGCAGCCGCCGGCCCAGCCGCCGACGCCGCCCGCGCAGCCGCCGCAGATGCCGGCCCAGCCGCCGCAGGCGCCCGCGCAGCCGCCCCAGGCGCCGCCCGCGCCCGCCGCGGGGCCCGGATACGGATACCCGCAGACGCCGCCCGGCGGTCAGCCCGGATACGGCTACCCGCAGGCACCCGGCCAGGCGCCGGGCCCGTACCAGCAGCCGGGACCGTACAACCAGGCGCCGGGGCCGTACCAGCAGCAGCCGGGTCCGTACGGTCAGCAGCCGGGCCCGTACAACCCACAGCCCGGATACGGCTATCCCTCCCAGCCCGGCGCGCCCACCGCGCCCTACGGCGGCAACCCCGGTGGTCCCGGCGGCCCCGGTGGCAAGAACTTCCTCAAGGGGAAGCCCGGAGTCATCGTCGCGGCGGCCGTGGCCGGGCTCCTGGTGGTCGGCGGCGGTACGTGGTTCGCCCTCAGCGGCGACGACGGCGGCCAGGGGAAGAACCCGGTCGCGAACAAGAGCGAGGACGCGAAGACCGACGGCTCCTCCGGCTCGGGCTCCGACGACGACGTCGACACGGGCGACGGCAGCGGCAGCGGCCGGGAGGCGAACGACGACCTCAACGCCGGTCGCAAGGACGGCGAGTCCAAGATCGCCTGGCTCCAGACCAACGATGTGGACCTCCCGAAGAACGGCTCCGACGTGTACGGCCCGTGGCTCGTCGGCGACACCGTCGTCAAGGCCATGTACAAGTCGGTCGTCGGCTACTCCGCGAGCGACGGCAAGAAGAAGTGGACGATCCCGACCAGCGCCCCCGTGTGCGCCGCGCCCCACTCGGCGACGGACGACGGCAAGATCGTCATCGCTTTCGAGGACTCGAACACCGAGAAGGCGAAGTGCACACAGCTCCAGATGATCGACCTCACCACCGGCAAGGCCGGCTGGAAGAAGACGGTCGCCCAGCACGGGACCTGGGACTTCGTCAGTGAACTGACGCTGGCGATCAGTGGGGACACCGTCGCCGTCGGCCGCTCCAGCAACTCCGACGGCTACCGCGTCAGCGACGGCAAGGAGCTCTTCGGCAAGCAGGACGGCGACTGCCAGCCCGAGTCGTTCGCCGGCGGCGCCAAGCTGATCGCCGGCATGGACTGCGGCCTGGAGGACAAGCGGGTCTCGGAGCTGGACCCGACCACCGGCAAGGCCAAGTGGTCGTACCGGCTCAAGAAGGGCTGGGACCTCCAGAAGGTCTACTCCATCAACCCGCTGGTCATCTCGGTGGAGAACAGCGACGAGAAGACCTGGAGCATCCTCGGGCTCAATGCGAACGGCTCCCTGCGTTCACAGCTCGACGGCGGCAAGGACAAGTTCCAGCCCAACTGCGGCGGCGGCTTCATCGTCTTCGGTCAGAACCTGGAGGGCTGCGTCGGGGTCGCCGCGGACGCGAACAACTTCTACATCGCGACCGCGCCCGAGTCGGACTCCACCTCGCGTACCAACGAGGTCATCGCCTTCAGCCTGGACACCGGAAAGCCCAAGTGGCGCTCCAAGGCGCCCGAGGGCCGGACGATGACGCCGCTGCGGATGGAGGGCGGCAAGGTCCTCCTCTACATGGACGCCCGGTACGACAAGGGCGGAATGGTCGCGACGATCGAGCCGACCGGTGGCGACCCGAAGACGATCCAGCAGCACCCGGCGTCGACGTCCCAGATCGAGAGCTCCTTCTACTCGGCGAAGTACCTCTACGCGGACGGCCGGTTCTATCTGGCCAGCGGCCGGGTCAGCGCGAGCAACGACGAAGAGGAACTGCAGACGAAGACCATGATGGCCTTCGACGACTGACGTCACGCGTCGAGCCCCGTTCGCGGGCCCTCCTCACTCCTCTCCCTTCTGACTTTCCCGAGGTACGTACGCCATGACGCAGCCACCTCCACCGCCGCCCAACCAGCCCCCGACCCCGCCGGGTCAGCCCCCGCAGGGCGGATTCGGCGCCCCGCAGGAACCGCCCGCGGGCGGGTTCGGCGCCCCGCAGGACCCGCCGCCCGGTGGCTTCGGCGCGCCGCCGCCGCCGCAGGATCCGGCGTACGGGTATCCGCAGACGCCGCCCCAGACGCCCCCGCCCCCGCAGGGGTACGGCTACCCGGGCCAGCCGGGCCAGCCCGGGCAGCCGGGGCAGCCGCAAGGCCCGTACGCCCAGCAGGCTCCGTACGGGCAGCAGGCTCCGTACGGGCAGCAGGGCCCCTACGCCCAGCAGGGTCCGTACGCTCAGCAAGGTCCGTACGGTGCCCCCGGCATGCCCGGTGGGCCCGGCGGCCCCGCCGCGCCCGGGGGCGGCAAGAAGCCGAACCGGCAGCTGCAGATCATCGTTGCCGCGGCCGTCGCCGTCGTGCTGATCATCGGCGGCGGCATCTGGTTCGCGTCCTCCGGCGGTGACTCCGACAACGACGCCAAGGGCGGCTCGTCCGGCGCCACCGAGGGCGGCACCGGCGGCGGCAAGGGTGTCGAGGGCGGCGGCTCGGAGAAGGCGTCGTCCAACACCAAGTCCACGGTCGGCTACCAGATCCCGCTGCCCAAGGTCACCGACATCACCGATGTCACCGGCTCCTGGCTCACCGACACCGCCTATGTGAAGACGGGCCTCAACCAGATCGTCGGGTACGACCGCGACAAGGGCACCCAGCTCTGGACGATCCCGCTGGCCGGCCAGGTCTGCGCGGCGACCAAGCACGTCACGGACGAGAAGCTGACCGCGATCGCGTTCGAGCCCGCCAAGCGCACCAGCAGCAAGGACTACCAGCAGTGCACCGAGGTCGGCGTGATCGACCTGGCGGCGGGCAAGCTGGTCTGGAGCAAGTCCGTCCAGGGGTCCAACTCCGGTGACGACAAGGTGCGTTTCAGCGAGGTCACCCTCAGCGGAGACACCGTCGCGGCGGGCGGCACGGACGGTGGCGCGGCGTTCGCCGTCGCCGACGGCAAAATTCGCTGGAAGCCCGAGGTGAGCGCCGAGGGCTGCTACGACATGGGGTACGGCGGGGGCGAGGGGCTGGTCGCGGCCCGCAAGTGCGGTTCGTACGACGACCCGCAGGTCTCGATCCAGAACGTGAACCCGCTCACGGGTGCCGTGATCTCGACGTTCAAGATGCCCGCCGGGGTCAGCTACGCGGGGATCATCTCCACCAAGCCGCTCGTCGTCGCGGCCGACGTCGGTGACACCGCGAGTGGCGGCAGCAGCATTTCGGACTTCTTCTCGATCGACGAGAAGACCGGCAAGCTGCGCGCCAAGTTCCCGGCGGGGAACATGGCGGCGGAGTGCGGCGCCACCGAGGTCGAGAAGTGCCAGCACCTCGCGGTCGGCAACGACCGGCTCTACCTGCCGACCGAGGAGCACGACGCGCCGGGCGAGGACTACGGCGACACGAACGAGATCATCTCGTACGACCTCGCCACCGGGAAGACCACCTCGGACCGGGCCGACGCGGGCGGTACGTACACGATCTCCCCGCTGCGCATGGACGGCAACAACATCATCGCCTACAAGCGGCCCCCGTACGACAAGGGCGGTGAGATCGTCTCCATCGACGGCGGCAGCTTCAAGCAGACGGTGCTGATGAAGAACCCGTCCGACGAGTCGGTCCGTGACGCGGAGACCGGCTTCAGCGAGGACTACTCGGAGGTCCTCTACGGCGACGGCCGACTGTTCATCTCGGACGTCATGCTGAGCAAGCCGTCGACCGCGAGCGACCGGAAGGAATACCTCGCGGTGATGTTCTCGGTGCACTGAAGGACGCACTGACGGACGCACTGACGGGATGCGCCGACCCGGCGCTCACGACCCGCGTCGTACGACATGATGAGCGGCCCCGCCGGAGGACGGCGGGGCCGCTCACGCATGATCAGAGAGTGATCCTTTCGCGTCCCCGGAACGGCTGAATGTGCGGTCAACTTGCCCTGAACAGGACGAATTTCGCTGATCCGGGGGGCTTCTGACCGGTAAGGGGCGCGCGATGTCGAACAAGCGTGTAGCTTGCCGGGTCAGAGGCCGGGGGGCCAGGGACCAGCGGGGATGGGGGTTGCTCGATGGGCGTGCGGCTCATGGTGGTCGACGATCACAGATTGCTTGCCGAGGCGCTCGCCTCCGCACTGAAACTGCGCGGGCACCGGGTGCTCGCGGCGGCGGCGCCGACCGCGGGCGTGGCGGAGCTGGTGGTGAGCAGGGCGCCGGAGGTGTGCCTGATGGGTACGGCGGCACCGGCGGAGCCGGGCGCGTTCGACCCGATCGTACGGATCAAGCGGGAGCGCCCGCAGGTGGCGGTCGTGGTGCTGGGCCCGGTGCCCAGCCCGCGCGGCATCGCGGCGGCGTTCGCGGCCGGCGCGTCGGGCTACGTACGGCACGACGAGCGCATCGAGGGCGTCGAGCGGGCCATGGTCAAGGCGCGGGCGGGGGAGGCGGCGGTCGCGCCGCAGCTCCTCCAGGGCGCGTTCACGGAACTGCTCAACCCGGCGGCCCAGCCGGACGACGAGGGCCAGCGGCTGCTGCGGATACTCACCCCGCGCGAGATCGAGGTCCTCGTCCGGGTCGCGGAGGGCGAGGACACCCGGCTGATCGCGGCGGGCATGGGCATAGCGCCGAGCACGGCCAGGACGCATGTGCAGCGGGTCCTGATGAAACTGGGCGTCGGCTCCCGGCTGGAGGCCGCGGCCCTGGCGGCCCGCACGGGCCTCTTGGACCGCGCCGCCGTACTGACG
Organism: Streptomyces sp. NPDC088124; assembly: GCF_040685895.1. Classification (NCBI taxonomy): domain Bacteria; kingdom Bacillati; phylum Actinomycetota; class Actinomycetes; order Kitasatosporales; family Streptomycetaceae; genus Streptomyces; species Streptomyces sp. NPDC088124. The sequence goes on from NZ_JBFBJB010000055.1 coordinate 12,112, forward strand.
ACGCGCCCCCGGACGCCGACAGACCCGGACCCGGGCCCGACCGGGTGAGGGCCGGGCCCGGAAGTATGCCCGGCGGGCTACTTGTTGAGGTCCAGGACGGCGACGCGCAGGCCCTCGTAGTTCTCGGGCGCGACCGTCGCGACGATCGCGCCGGCCGGCCGGTCGGCTGTCGGCGTGGCCGTGACCGTGGCGTGCGCGATCCCGATCGGCACGCCTGTCCGGGCCAGTTCGGCGACCTGGAGACTTCCGGGGAAGTCCAGGTCGACGGTGTGTAACGCGTCCAGAGAGCCGGCGTGGACCCCGACTCCCTCCCGTTTGCGATCGGCTTCGAGGAGGCAGAGCGTGGGTACGAGGAGGCGCACATCGGGGTCGCGGTAACCGCGCATGACGAGGGTCGAGGCGGGCCTGTTCCCGCCGCCCAGGGCCAGCAGGGTCGGATCGTCGAGGATGAGGTGCTGAAGGCTCACGCGGCGTCCTGGATCTCGTTCGTTCCGGCGGTTCCGGCCCCGCCGTCGGCGTCGGCGGTTCCGGCCCCGCCGTCGGCGCCGGCGGTTCCGGCCCCGCCGTCGGTGTCGGCTGCTCCGGCCCCGCCGTTGGTCCCGGCCGCTCCGGCGGGCTCGGTGGCCTCCGCCGTTCCGCCGGCGTACGCGCGGTGGAAGGCCGCGTCGATCTTCCGCTGCATCGCGGTCTCGTCGGCGTCGCTGACCAGCACCCCGAAGTGTTCGGAGAGGTACTGCCTCGCCTGCGCTGCCCTCTCCTCCCGTTCCTCGGGCGTCAGCGTGGACTCCGCGAACTCCTGGAGCAGGGCCCTGATGGAGATCGAGCGGGCCTCGGCCAGTACGGCGAGGCGGTCGCGGACGGTATCGGGGACACGGATCATCACGTCTTTTGCGTCTTTCACGCGGCCAGGATACGGCGCGTATACGCCCCGTCGCGTCCGTTCTTCATTTCCGATCCGAACTCTCCTCTCCTGATCTCAAGGCCCTTCCCTCTTGACCTCGACTGTCGATTTGTGATTTATTGTGTTTGCTTTTGTTTGATTGGAGCGCGAGGGAGTCCCGTAGTGAAGAAGACGTCGACCCGACTCGCCGACGGGCGCGAGATCGTCTATTACGACTCCCGGGACGACGCCGTCCGCGACGCCCCCGACCGCCGTCCGCTCGGCCCCGTCGCCACCACCTCCGAGATACGCCACGACCCCCTCCTCGGCGACTCCGTCGCCATCGCCTCGCACCGGCAGGCCCGTACGTACCACCCGCCCGCCGACGAGTGCCCCCTCTGCCCGTCCCGGGACGGGCGGCTCAGCGAGATCCCCGAGCCGGAGTACGACGTCGCCGTCTTCGAGAACCGCTTCCCGTCCCTCGCCGGGGACTCCGGGCGGTGCGAGGTTGTCTGTTTCACCTCCGACCACGACGCGTCCTTCGCCGACCTCGGCGACGAACAGGCCGCCCTCGTCCTTGAGGCCTGGACCGACCGCACCGCCGAGCTGGCCGAACTCCCCCAGGTCGAGCAGGTCTTCGCGTTCGAGAACCGCGGCGCCGAGATCGGCGTGACGCTCGCTCATCCGCACGGGCAGATCTACGCGTACCCCTTCGTCACCCCGCGCTCCGCGCTGATGCTCCGCTCCGTGGCCGCGCACCGCGAGGCGACGGGCCGCAACCTCTTCGACGACCTCGTGGCGAAGGAGGTCGCGGACGGGTCCAGGATCGTGCTCGACGGCGAGCACTGGGTCGCGTTCGTGCCGTACGCCGCGCACTGGCCGTACGAGATCCACCTCCACCCCAAGCGGCGCGTCCCCGACCTGCGGGGGCTCGACGACGCGGCGCGCACAGAATTCCCACAGATCTATCTGGAACTCTTGAGGCGCTTCGACCGGATCTTCGGCGAAGGTGAACCGCCCACGCCCTACATCGCCGCCTGGCACCAGGCCCCCTTCCGGGCCGCCGGACGGGACGATTTCGCGCTTCACCTTGAGCTTTTCACCATCCGCCGCACTTCCGGCAAGCTGAAATTCCTCGCGGGTTCCGAATCCGGCATGAGTGTGTTCATCAACGATGTGCCGCCGGAGGCCGCGGCCGAGCGACTGCGAGAGGTAGCAAGCGAGTGAGCGCGAAGAAGTACCTGGTCACGGGCGGTGCGGGATATGTCGGCAGCGTGGTCGCCGCACATCTGCTGGAGGCGGGGCACGCGGTGACGGTGCTCGACGACCTCTCCACCGGCTTCAGCGCCGGGGTCCCGGAGGGCGCCGAGTTCATCGAGGGCCGTATCCAGGACGCCGCCGAGTACCTCGATTCCTCGTACGACGCCGTGCTCCACTTCGCCGCGTCCTCGCAGGTCGGCGAGTCCGTCGCCAAGCCCGAGAAGTACTGGGAGAACAACGTCGGCGGCTCCATGGCGCTGCTCTCCGCCATGCGCTCCGCCGGCGTGCGCAAGCTGGTCTTCTCCTCCACCGCCGCGACCTACGGCGAGCCCGTCTCCACGCCCATCACGGAGACCGACCCGACCGCCCCCACCAGCCCGTACGGCGCCACGAAGCTCGCCGTCGACCACATGATCGGCGGCGAGTGCGCCGCGCACGGCCTCGCGGCGGTCTCGCTGCGCTACTTCAACGTCGCCGGCGCGTACGCCGCGCGCTCCGGCGTGACGGCGGGCGAGCGCCACGACCCCGAGTCGCACCTCATCCCGCTCGTCCTCCAGGTCGCCCTCGGCACCCGCCCGTCGATCTCCGTCTACGGCGACGACTACCCGACGCCGGACGGCACCTGCGTACGCGACTACATCCACGTCGCGGACCTCGCCGAGGCGCACCTGCTCGCGCTGGACGCCGCCACCGGGGGCGAGCACCTGATCTGCAACCTCGGCAACGGCAACGGCTTCTCGGTCCGCGAGGTCATCGAGACCGTACGCAAGGTCACCGGCCACCCGATCCCCGAGGTCATGGCCGCGCGCCGGGACGGCGACCCGGCCGTCCTCGTCGCCTCCGCCGAGACCGCGCACCGCCGCCTGGGCTGGACCCCGAGCCGCGCCGACCTGGCGGGCATCGTCGCGGACGCGTGGGCGTTCGCGCGCCCCGAGCACTGACGAGCACCAGGGCTGCCACGAGCCCGCACGAACGAAGGAGAACCAGGGTGAGCGAGAGCGGCACCAACGTCAGCACGGTGACCGGCGCGACCGGTGAGGCCGGCACGACCGGTGAGGCCGGTGACACCGGCGCGAGGGTGGTCGAGCAGTTCCAGCAGCTCTACGGCGCCGCCCCCGACGGCGTCTGGGCCGCCCCGGGACGGGTCAACCTGATCGGCGAGCACACGGACTACAACGACGGCTTCGTCATGCCGCTGGCCCTGCCGCACCGGGCCGTCGCCGCCGTGTCCCGCCGGACCGACCACGTCCTGCGCGTGCACTCCGCCGACATCCCCGGTGGCATCGTCCAGCTCGACGCCGCCGCTCTCGTCCCGCTCTCCGACACCGGCTGGGCCGCCTACCCCGCGGGCGTCGTCTGGGCGCTCCGCGAGGCGGGCCACCCCGTCGCCGGCGCCGACATCCACCTCGCCTCGACCGTCCCGACCGGCGCCGGGCTCTCCTCCTCCGCCGCGCTGGAGGTCGTCACCGCGCTCGCCCTGAACGACCTGTACGAACTGGGCCTGACCGCGACCGAACTGGCCGTCCTCGCGCAGCGCGCCGAGAACGACTTCGTCGGCGTGCCGTGCGGCGTCATGGACCAGATGGCCTCGGCCTGCTGCGCCGAGGGGCACGCCCTCCACCTGGACACCCGTGACCTGACCCAGCGGCAGGTGCCGTTCGACCTCGCCGCGAAGGGGCTGCGGCTGCTCGTCGTGGACACCCGGGTCCAGCACGAACTGGGCGACGGCGCGTACGCCGAGCGGCGCGCCGGGTGCGAGGCGGGCGCGCGGGCGCTCGGGGTGCCCGCCCTGCGGGACATCGCGTACGCGGAACTGCCCGCCGCCCTCGACCGGTTGGCGGCGCTGGGCGAGAGCGCAACCGTACGCGCCTACACCCGCCATGTCGTGACCGAGAACCACCGGGTCGAGCGGGTCATCGCCCTGCTCGACGCGGGCGACGTCCGCGCGGTCGGCCCGGTGCTCACCGAGGGGCACGCCTCGCTCCGCGACGACCTGCGGGTCTCCTGCGCGGAGCTGGACCTGGTGGTCAGCTCGGCGACGGCGGCCGGCGCGCTCGGCGCCCGGATGACGGGCGGCGGCTTCGGCGGCTCGGCGATCGTCCTGGTCGAGGCGGACGCGGCCGACGCGACGGCGAAGTCGGTCACCGAGGCGTTCGCGGCGGCGGGTTACGCGGCGCCGCGCATCTTCCCGGCGATCCCGTCGCGAGGTGCGTACCGCGGGTGACCAGGTCGGAGCGGCCGCCCGGTCTCCCTCCGCGGGATCGGTCGTCCGTCGAACAACAGGCGTCGATATTTGTCGACTTCTGTCTCGATACGAAACTTCAGTCTCACTGTAAACAACGAGGCCAACGAGTTCTGCGAAATTCCTTCCCCTCCTGGCGGACGCCCGTACGCTGATGCACATAGCACCGGTGGGGGCCGGTGCTGATCAGGGGTGGAGACAAGCGGGTGCGACGCCCGGGGTGGGGTATCAGTCAACACGTGGCGGCGGCCGCGTCATTGACGCATCCTCGTACGCCGGGCGCCGTGCCCGCACCGTCCGCTCCCCACCTTGAGGGGGTGTCCATGGTACGTATCCGGGTTCTGGTGGTGGACGACCACCGCATTTTCGCGGAGTCGCTGGCAGCCGCACTCGCGGCCGAGCCGGATGTCGACGTCGCGGCGGCCGGCAGCGGTCCGGCGGCGATGCGCTGTCTCGACCGCGCGGCGGCGGAGGGGCGCACATTCGACGTGATGCTGGTCGATGCCGATCTCGGCGCGGCGACGGGCGGGGTCGTCCCGGCCGGAAGCGGCGCGCGGGCAGGCGGCCTCGCGAACGGCGCGGCGGGCGGCCATCTGAACGGTCACGGGCCCGGCGGGCCCGTCCAGTTGCCTGCGGCGACGGCTCTGCCCGCCCTGCCTGCGCCGGTCGCGCGCGCCGTGCCGGACCACGGGGAGAGCGCGCCCGTCGACGGCATCTCCCTGGTCGCCGGGGTCCGTTCGGGCCAGCCGTCCGTCCGTACGGTCGTACTCGCCGAGAGGGACGACCCGCGCCGCGCCGCACTGGCGCTCCAGGCGGGTGCCTCCGGCTGGGTCGCGAAGGACTGCTCGCTGCAGCGCCTGCTCACGGTCGTCCGGGGGGTCCTGCGCGACGAGACGCATCTGCCGCCCGCGCTGCTCACGGGCGTCCTGCGGGAGCTGACGGCCGCGCGCAAGCACCGTACGGAGAGCGAGCGCCTGGTCGAGTCGCTGACCCCGCGCGAACGCGAGGTGCTGCGCTGCATGGTCGCGGGCCTGGGACGCAAGGCCGTCGCGGAGCGCCTCTTCCTCTCCCCGCACACGGTACGTACGCACATGCAGAACGTGCTGGGGAAGCTGGGCGTGCACTCCACCCTGGCGGCGGTGGCGCTGGCCCGCAGGGCGGGGGTCGGCCCGGTCGACCTGGTGCCGCGCCAGATCACCTCGGCGGGCTGACGAGGCGGGGCGGACCGGGGCGCCGGAGCGCCCGGGCCGGGGCGCCGGAGCGCGTAGGCCCTAGCCGGGGATGTTGTCGAACGGGGCGGTCAACTGGCGGAGCAGCCGCGCCAGTTCGCCCCGTTGCGCGCCGGACAGCTCGGCGAGGATCGCGCGCTCCTGGGCGAGCAGCCCGGCGAGCGCCTGATCCGCGCGGTCCCGCCCCTCGGGCGTGAGCCGGACCAGCACCCCGCGCCGGTCGCTGGGGTCGGGCAACCGCTCGACCAGGCCCTTCTTCGTCAGCCGGTCGATCCGGTTGGTCATGGTGCCCGAGGTGACCAGCGTCTGGGTCAGCAGCTGACCGGGGGAGAGCTGGTACGGGTCGCCGGCGCGGCGCAGCGAGGTCAGCACGTCGAACTCCCACGGCTCCAGGCCGTGCTCGGAGAAGGCGATCCGGCGCGCGCGGTCCAGGTGGCGCGCCAGCCTGCTCACGCGGCTGAGCACCTCCAGCGGCTCCACGTCGAGGTCGGGGCGCTCTCGGCGCCATGCCGCCACCAGTCGGTCGACCTCATCCTCCATGCCGATCAGTGTAGAGGGTCCCTCGACATGAAGTCTCTTGACGTCAAGAGATCTGAGGGTACAGGCTGGAAAAGATCCACCGGGCCCCGTTGCCCCGCCTGTTCGCCTGCCCACTCCGCACCAGTGAGGGAACACAGCCATGCCGTCGCCGTCCTCGTCTCCCGCGCACCCCGTGCCTCCCGCCCCGGCCTGGGACCCGTCCCAGTACCTCAGGCACGCGGGCCACCGCACCCGCCCCTTCCTGGACCTGCTGGCCCGCATCCCCGACCTCCCCGACGGTCCCGGCGGCGTCCCCAGGATCGCCGACCTCGGCTGCGGCGCGGGCAACGTCACCGTGCTCCTCGCCGACCGCTGGCCCACGGCCCGCATCACCGGTTACGACAACTCGCCCGAGATGCTGGCCCGCGCGACCGAGGGGTACGCGGGCCCCACCCCCGGCGGCGGCACCCTGGACTTCCGGCCCGGTGACGCGGCGCACTGGACGCCCGGCGAACCGTACGGCCTGATCGTCTCCAACGCCGCCCTCCAGTGGGTCCCGAACCACCCCGACTCCTTCGCACCCTGGATCGACTCCCTCGCCCCCGGCGGCACCTTCGCCTTCCAGGTCCCCGGCAACTTCACGGCCCCCAGCCACACCCTCCTCGCCGACCTGCGCGCCACCCCCCGCTGGCGGGACCTTCCGGACCTTTCCGCTCCCGGTGTCCGCACCCCCGAGGAGTACCTCACCCGCCTCATGGACCTCGGCTGCGAGACGGACGTCTGGGAGACGACCTACCTCCAGCTCCTCCCCGGCGAGGACCCGGTCCTCGACTGGGTCAAGGGCACCACCCTGCGCCCGGTCCTCACGGCACTCGCCGACGACCCGGCGGCGACCGAGGAGTTCACCACGGCCTACCGGGACCTCCTCCGCGCCGCCTACCCCCCGGGCCCCCACGGCACGGTCTTCCCCTTCCGCCGCATCTTCGCGGTCGCCCGCAAGGCGGAGTGAACCTGCGCCTGGCGGCCTCCGGCGGTCCCCCATTCGGCTGACGCCGCGGATATCCCGCCCATGGCGGGCGGCGCCTGTGTCCACACTGGGGCGGAGGTGCCGCCCGATGACTGCTCCCGCGAGCGAGGTGCCGCAGGCGACGGCTGAGCTGGACGAGTTCCTGTGGCGGACGTGGAAGGCGCTGGAATGCCCCGAGGGCTGCCGGGCCGAGATCATCGAGGGATCCATCGAGGTCTCACCGACCGGTCACCGCCGCCATGCGGTCCTCGCCAACCGTCTCTGGCGAGCACTGAATGCTTATCTGAAGGGCGGCGTCTTCGCCCCGTACCAGGGCATCGACATCCTGCACCGCCGGAAGGCATGGCGCCCGGACCTCGTCGTGGCGCCGCTGGACCTGGACGAGATCCCCGACGAGGAGGAGGATCTCGGCGTGAACGCGGCGGGCGTCGCCCTGGTGGTCGAGGTCGTCTCCCCCGGGCACCAGAACACCGCCCGCGACCGGGACCGCAAGCGCCGCGAGTACGCGCGCGCGGGCATCCCGCTCTACGTACTCATCGACGACCACGACAGCGACGGAACGGTGGTCATCCTGACGGCCCCCAACCCCGGGAAGGCCACCTACGCCGACGAGCACCGCGTCCCCTACGGCACGGACGCGATCATCCCGGACGGCCCCGCCAAGGGCTTCGCCATCGGCGAGGAGATCACCCGCCTGTGACCCCGCTGGGCCTTCGGGGGGATCACCCCTCCGCCGCGTGCCCCGGTAGCCCGGGCAGCCCGAGCCGCAGTCCCCTGCTCTCGGCGATGAGCAGCACCTCGCGGAGGGCGTCCGTGAGGTCGACGGCCAGCGACTCGGGCTCCGTGGCCACCCTCTTGTCCCACCCGGGCCCGGCGAGCACATCCAGCGCGTGCGTGTGCAGCCGGTCGGCCATCTGGAGCTGAGCGGTCTCGATCCGGTCGGCCAACTGGGATACGCGTCCGGTGCCGCCCGAGGCGAGGTGAGTGGCCACTCGAACTTGCCGGACGGCGCTGCACAACGTCCGCCTACTCTCCAGGCGTTGACACTCGTGATTTCGAGAAAGGCGGCGAGGATGACGGCGACCCTGACCGGACCAGCAGGTCGCATGCAGATCGCACGAGGACTGATCGCCCTGCGTGAGCGCTGCGGGTTGACGCAAGCGCATGTCGCGGAGCGGGCCGGAGTCAGCAAGGCGACGGTCAGCAGGTACGAGACGTGGCAGGACCGTGCGCGCATTCGCTGGGCGACCGTTCGCGCGATCGCGGACGCTTGCGACGCCTCCTCAGCTGAGCGGGACGCTCTGATAGCCCTCGCGAAATCGCAGGCGGACGGCTGGTGGGTGGGCAACGGCGCCGTGCCTGAATGGATGGATCCCCTGGTCTCGTTCGAGCAGGAAGCCCAGTACGAGAACCTGTACGCGAGCACGGTGATCCCAGGGCTGTTGCAGACCAGGGAGTACGCGTTGGCGGTTCATCAGGCTCGTGAAGTCCGCAGCTCCAACGACGAGATCGACCGCATGGTCGAGGCTCGGATGCAGCGGCAGCTCGTTCTCCGGCGAGCGGCTCCGCTGCACCTGTGGGCGGTATTGGACGAGGCCGTCCTTCGCCGGACTGTCGGAGACGACGCTGTGATGGAGCGCCAACTGACGCACCTCCAGGAAGTTGCCGAGAACCCTTTCGTGGACATCCAGATCCTGCCGTTCCGTGCGGGGGCGCATGCCGCCGGGGCAGGCAACTTCGTGATCCTGGGCCGGGATGACGAACGGAGTCCGCTCAACTCGATGGCCGTGGTCTACATCGAGTTGCGCCGACGCGGTCTCTACCTCGATGACGCCGAGGACGTCAGTGCCTACAAGTTGACATTCGACTACCTTCGTTCTCAGGCGGCCGACACGTCCCCGTCGTTGAGGCTGCTCGCCGAAGCGAGACAGGAGCTGTCCTCATGAGTGATCGCGTGATTTCCGTAGGCGGACCCAGCGAGACGCTGTGGTTCAAGAGCAGTTACAGCGGCGGCGAAGGAAACGAATGCGTGGAGGTCGCGGACCTCCCCACCGCCGTCGCGATACGCGATTCGAAGCTGCCCCAAGGCCCCGTACTGGCCCTCCCCGCCCGCACCTTCACCGCTTTCCTGGTCGGCGTCAAGGCCGGCAGCCTGGACCGTACAGCCTGACTCTGTGCTTCCGGGCCGGGGGCCGGGTTCGCCACAGGTTGCGCAAGTCCTCGCCGGTGGCCGCGTTGCGTCGCGGGTTGTCGAGCAGGCCGAGCTGTCCGGTCCTCGGAGGTGCGCCCACATGCTATGACGCAGAGAACGTGCGGGCTGCACGGGTGATGACGGAGTGGACGTCGGCGCCGTAGACGGCGGACTCTCGTAGCATTTCCCACGCCCTGGTGTATGTGGCGATTGCGTCGGTACTGTCCAGCCACAGCTGTGCATGCCAGTCCTCGACGACGGCGAGCCGGTCGTCATAGATCCAGAAACCGTTGGACGGCGGAATCCTCAGCACCGCGCCGAACGGGACGACACCGAGTTCAACTGTGTCCATGCCAACCACGCCGGTCAGCCTGTCGAGCTGTGTGGAAAGTGTTGAGGCCGGGCAGACCAAGGCGTACAGGGCGGCCTCCCAGACAATGATGCGATATTTCTTCCCGGCCTCGTACAGTCCTGCTTGCCTCTTTATCCGAGCGCGAACCGCTGCTTCGGTGTCGCGCGGTGACCTTATGAGTTCGGAGTACCGGGTGAAAATATGCCGCGCGTACTCGGGGGTCTGGAGGATGCCCGGGATCGCTGAGTTCTCCCACACTCGGAAGGTGGCGGTGCGAGCGTGTTCGGCATTCATGGCGTCCTGCACAGCCTTGTGCCCGGACGCAAGCTGTCGACGCCATGACCGCACGTGAGACTCAAGCCCTCGCAGACGGTTGTGCAGGTCCTCAAGGGCATCGGGGTGACCGGTTGCTTCCGTCCACTGACGCAAATCGTCGGCTGTGGCGGTCTGTCGGCCGGTTTCCAATTTGCTTACCTTGGACTGTGTCCAGCCAAGTCGGACAGCGAGTGCCGACCCGGTGAGCCGGCCCCCCGGGCTGGACTTCCTGGACGGGCTGGCGGGCGGCATGGTCGCGGTGTCGATCAACACCGCCATCGGCCAGACGTATCCCCAGCGTCTGCGGCCCCGTGTACTCGCCCTGATGAGCACCTGCTGGATCGTTCCGTCGCTGGTCGGGCCCCCGCTGGCCGGACTGGTCGCCGAGTGGTGGTCCTGGCGCGTGGTGTTTCTCGGCCTGGCCGCGCTCACCGCACTGCCCGCGCTGGCCGTGGTCGCCGTACTGCGCGGCCCCGCGTGGGCGACGGGGACCGGGACCGCGACCGGCACGGGGACCGGGGCTTCGGGCGGCCGGGTGCCGTGCCCCGCGGTGGCGGTCGCGACGGCGGTGAGTCTGGGGGCGGCGCTGGGGCAGTACGGGGTGTCGGGGTGGGACGCGGCACATCTGCCCTTCGCGGCGGGCGGATTCGCGCTGCTGGCTGCGTTCGCGTACAGGCTGCTGCCGTCGGGGACCTGGCGCGCGGTGCGCGGGCTGCCTGCCACGGTGCTGCTCTGTGCTTTGGGCTCAGGAGTCTTCTTCACCCTGGAGGCCTACGTACCCCTGCTGCTCGTCACCGAGCGGGGCGCGCCTCCCTGGGTGATCGGCTTGGCCTTCACCGGGGCCGCGATCGCCTGGGCCGGATCCTCCTGGGTGCAGGGCCGACTGCTGGCGCACCGGCCGCGCCACCACCTGGTCGCGGCCGGTGCGCTGGTGCAGGCCGGGGCGGTCGGGCTCGCCGTCTGCGGGACGCTTCCCGGGACGCCCGCGTACGCCGCCGCGCCGGCCATGGTCGTCGCGGCTGTTGGTATGGGCCTGTACGCCCCCTCCCTCACCGTGCTCTCGCTGGCCCACGCCCCGCCCGGCCGGCAGGGCTACGCCAGCGGCGCGATGCAGACGACGCAGAACCTGGGGCAGACGACCGTACTGGCCCTCGCCTCCGCCGTCCTCAACGCCGCCCTGGCCACGGGCGCGCCCGACGCCGTCGGCTACGGCTCCGCCTTCGCGCTGCTGCTCGCACCGTGCGCTCTCGCGGCCCTGCTCGCCACCCGTACCGCACTGCCCGCTCCACGGTGAAGCGGCGGAAGCCGGGCGTGTGGTGTGCTCAGAGCGCGTCCAGCGCCTCTCCCGTGATGTCGATGTCGACGGTGAACGGGACGCCGGTCTTGAGACGGTCATGATGGATCCCCGTCAGCGCGTACGACTTCGTCACCGGGTCCAGCTCGTAGACCCGTACGACCGGGTGCTCGTCCGCACCGGCCATCTCCACCAGCCAAAAGTGCTGGATACCGGCGGCTGCGTACTTCTGCGGCTTGCTTTCATGGTCACGGGCCTCGGAGTCCGGCGAGACGACCTCCACGGCCAGTAGGACGTCGGCTGCCTGGAAGCGGGTCACGCTGCGGCTCGTCACCGCCTCGGCGCGAACGACGGACACGTCGGGTTCCGGACCGTTACGGCGATCCAGTACCACTGTCATTTCGCGACGCACCTTCACCTCCGCCGGCGCGGTGCGACGCAGGCCGGTCACCAACATGTCGATGACAATGGTGTGGAAATCGCGCTGCGGACTCGCGAAGACAAGGATCCCGTCGATCAACTCGGTGTGAGGCGGGAGTCCCGGCAGGGTGAACAGATCGTCCACGGTGTAGCCGTCCTGAGGGGGCACAGGCCACTGGTGTGCGGCCTTGACCGGCTCGGCGGTCATGATTCCTCCCATGGACGGAATAATGGTCCTCTTTTTCCACCGTAGCGGCGCAGTCGGATTGATGTCATCACAATGAGTGACCGCTCCGGTAAGGCTGACACCAACGGCGGTTCCGCGCCCTTCCTGCGTCCCCGCCCCGCCGAGCCCCGCTCCGCCCCCGCTCAGATCTTTCGCCTGCCTATCAGCTTCGGCTTCGGCTCCAGGTTCTCCAGGCCGTGCCACGCCAGGTTCACCAGGTGCGCCGCCACCTCCGACTTCTTCGGGCGGCGCGCGTCCACCCACCACTGGCCCGTCAGGGCCACCATGCCGACCAGGGCCTGCGCGTACAGCGGGGCCAGCTTCGGGTCGAAGCGGCGGTTCTTGAACTCCGTGCCGAGGATGTCCTCGACCTGCGTGGCGATGTCGCTGATCAGCGACGCGAACGTGCCCGTCGACTGGGCGACCGGCGAGTCGCGGACCAGGATGCGGAAGCCGTCCGTGTACGTCTCGATGTAGTCGAGCAGCGCGAACGCCGCCTGCTCCAGCAGCTCCCGCGGATGGCCGGCGGTCAGGGCGCTCGTGACCATGTCCAGGAGCTGGCGCATCTCGCGGTCCACGACCACCGCGTACAGGCCCTCCTTGCCGCCGAAGTGCTCGTACACGACGGGCTTGGAGACCCCGGCCTTCGCCGCGATCTCCTCCACCGACGTCGCCTCGAAGCCCTTCTCCGCGAAGACCGTCCGGCCGATGTCGAGAAGCTGCTCGCGCCGTTCCGCTCCGGTCATCCGGACCCGGCGGGTCCGCCGGCCCGTCGCGGGACGGGACTTCTCCGTGCTGGACTGCTTGCTCGTACCGCCGTCGATCGCCACGGTGCCCATCATGCCTTGGCGGGTGCGCTCTTGCGCCGGGAGTCCAGACGCGAGGCGCTCGGCCAGCGGGCGTCGCTCGCCCAGCCCAGCATCTCGAACCAGCGGATCAGCCGCGCGCTCGAATCGAGCTGCCCCCGCTCCACGCCGTGCCGGGCGCTCGTCGGGTCCGCGTGGTGCAGGTTGTGCCAGGACTCACCGCAGGACAGCACCGCCAGCCACCACACGTTGCCCGAGCGGTCCCGCGACTTGAAAGGCCGCTTGCCGACCGCGTGGCAGATCGAGTTGATCGACCATGTGACGTGGTGCAGCAGCGCCACCCGCACCAGCGATCCCCAGAAGAACGCGGTGAACGCGCCCCACCAGGACATCGTCACCAGGCCGCCCACCAGCGGCGGCACCAGCAGCGAGACAGCCGTCCACAGCCCGAACTGACGTGACACCGCCCGGATCACCGGATCCTTGATCAGATCAGGGGCGTACTTCTGCTGCGACGTCTGCTCCTCGTCGAACAGCCAGCCGATGTGGGCCCACCACAGCCCCTTCAGCAGCGCGGGCAGCGTCTCGCCGAACCGCCACGGCGAGTGCGGGTCGCCCTCCGCGTCGGAGAACTTGTGATGCTTACGGTGGTCCGCCACCCAGCGGACCAGCGGCCCCTCCACGGCCAGCGACCCCGCCACCGCGAGCACGATCCGCAGCGGACGCTTCGCCTTGAACGCGCCGTGGGTGAAGTAACGGTGATAGCCGATCGTCACGCCATGGCAGCCGATGTAGTACATCGCCACCATCAGGCCCAGATCCAGCCAGCTCACACCACCCCACGACCAGGCCAGCGGCACCGCCGCCAGCAGGGCCAGGAACGGCACCACGATGAAGAGCAGCAGCGCGAACTGCTCAAGAGAGCCCTTGCTCTCCCCGCCGATCGTGGCGGAAGGTAGTGGAGTGGATCCGGAGGGTGACGGCTGAGGGGAATCGTTCATCACGTCGGGAGGCGTGGACATGGGGATCCCTGGGGTGAGGTGGGGAGGCGGGGAGGTAGGGGGTGAGGGTGGGGAGGTGGGGGGTGCGGGGTGATGGTGGGGGGAAATCGGACAGAAGCCCGGATACAGGTGCGTAACCTACGGCAACGTAAGTATGGCAGTGCCGAACCACGAGGCAAGAGGGCTGTGGATAACGTCAGGCGAAGGCCACCTATCCTTGGACCGTCGGACAGCGCGGTCCGCAAAGTCTCCAGAACCCCTCCAGACGTGCTCAAACACTGCAAGGAGCCGCACCTGTGAGCAGTGCCGACCAGACCCCATCCGCCAGCGCGGAGCTCCGCTCAGACATCCGCCGTCTTGGTGACCTCCTGGGCGAAACCCTCGTACGGCAGGAAGGCCCGGAGCTCCTTGAGCTCGTCGAACGGGTCCGTGCCCTCACGCGCGAGAACGGCGAAGCCGCCGCCGAGCTTCTCGGGGACACCGATCTGGAAACCGCGGGCAAGCTGGTCCGCGCCTTCTCCACCTACTTCCATCTCGCCAACGTCACCGAGCAGGTCCACCGCGGCCGCGAGCTGCGCGAGCGCCGCGCCGCCGAGGGCGGCCTCCTCTCCCGCACCGCCGACCGGCTCAAGGACGCCGACCCCGAGCACCTGCGCGAGACCGTCAAGAACCTCAACGTACGGCCCGTCTTCACCGCGCACCCCACCGAAGCCGCCCGCCGCTCCGTACTCAACAAGCTCCGCCGCATCGCCGAGCTCCTCGACGCCCCCACCCTCGCCTCCGACCGGCGCCGCCACGACCTGCGGCTCGCCGAGTCCATCGACCTGATCTGGCAGACCGACGAGCTGCGCGTCGTACGGCCCGAACCCGCCGACGAAGCCCGCAACGCCATTTACTACCTGGACGAACTGCACGTCGGCGCCGTCGGCGACGTACTCGAAGACCTCGTCGCCGAACTCGAACGCGTCGGCGTCGAGCTGCCCCCCGGCACCCGCCCCCTCACCTTCGGCACCTGGATCGGCGGCGACCGCGACGGCAACCCCAACGTCACCCCCGAGGTCACCCGCGAAGTCCTGATCCTCCAGCACGAGCACGGCATCACCGACGCCCTCGAACTCGTCGACCAGCTCCGCGGCCAGCTCTCCAACTCCATCCGCTACACCGGCGCCACCGACGAGCTCCTCGACTCCCTCCAGAACGACCTCGTCCGGCTCCCCGAGATCAGCCCCCGCTACAAGCGCCTCAACGCCGAAGAGCCCTACCGCCTCAAGGCCACCTGCATCCGGCAGAAGCTCGTCAACACCCGCGAGCGCCTCGCCAGGAACATCCCCCACGAGAACGGCCGCGACTACCTCGGCACCGCCGAACTCCTCGACGACCTCACCCTCATCCAGACCTCCCTGCGCGAACACCGCGGCGGCCTCTTCGCCGACGGCCGCATGGACCGCACCATCCGCACCCTCGCCGCCTTCGGCCTCCAGCTCGCCACCATGGACGTACGGGAACACGCCGACGCCCACCACCACGCGCTCGGCCAGCTCTTCGACCGCCTCGGCGAGGAATCCTGGCGCTATGTCGACATGCCGCGCGAATACCGGCAGAAGCTCCTCGCCAAGGAACTCCGCTCCCGCCGCCCCCTCGCCCCCACCCCGGCCCCGCTCGACGCCGCCGGCGAGAAGACCCTCGGCGTCTTCCACACCGTCCGCCAGGCATTCGAACGCTTCGGACCCGAAGTCATCGAGTCCTACATCATCTCCATGTGCCAGGGCGCCGACGACGTCTTCGCCGCCGCCGTCCTCGCCCGTGAGGCTGGACTCCTCGACCTCCACGGCGGCTGGGCCAAGATCGGCATCGTGCCGCTCCTCGAAACCACCGACGAGCTGCGCGCCGCCGACGTCATCCTCGACGAGATGCTCGCCGACCCCTCCTACCGGCGCCTCGTCTCCCTGCGCGGCGACGTCCAGGAGGTCATGCTCGGCTACTCCGACTCCTCCAAGTTCGGCGGCATCACCACCTCCCAGTGGGAGATCCACCGCGCCCAGCGCCGCCTCCGCGACGTCGCCCACCGGCACGGCGTACGGCTGCGCCTCTTCCACGGCCGCGGCGGCACCGTCGGCCGCGGCGGCGGCCCCTCCCACGACGCGATCCTCGCCCAGCCCTGGGGCACCCTCGAAGGCGAGATCAAGGTCACCGAACAGGGCGAGGTCATCTCCGACAAGTACCTCATCCCCTCCCTCGCCAGGGAAAACCTGGAACTGACCGTCGCCGCCACCCTCCAGGCATCCGCCCTGCACACCGCGCCCCGCCAGTCCGACGAAGCCCTGGCCCGCTGGGACTCCGCCATGGACATCGTCTCGGACGCCGCGCACGGCGCGTACCGCACCCTCGTCGAGGACCCCGACCTCCCCGCCTACTTCTTCGCCTCCACCCCCGTCGACCAGCTCGCAGACCTCCACCTCGGCTCCCGCCCCTCCCGGCGGCCCGACTCCGGCGCCGGCCTCGACGGCCTGCGCGCCATCCCGTGGGTCTTCGGCTGGACCCAGTCACGGCAGATCGTGCCCGGCTGGTTCGGCGTCGGCTCCGGCCTCAAGGCGCTGCGCGCGGCCGGCCCCGACACCGTCCTCGACGAGATGCACGAACACTGGCACTTCTTCCGGAACTTCCTCTCGAACGTCGAGATGACGCTCGCCAAGACCGACCTCCGGATCGCCCGCCACTACGTCGACACCCTCGTCCCCGACCACCTCAAGCACGTCTACGACGCGATCGAGGCCGAACACGCCCTCACCGTCCAGGAAGTCCTCCGTATCACCGGCGGCGAGAAGCTCCTCGACTCCAACCCGGTGCTCCAGCAGACGTTCGCCATCCGCGACGCCTACCTCGACCCGATCTCCTACCTCCAGGTCTCGCTGCTGGCCCGCCAGCGCGCCGCCGCCGAGCAGGGCGCGCCGCCGGACCCGCTGCTGGGCCGGGCCCTGCTGCTCACGGTCAACGGGGTCGCGGCGGGACTCCGCAACACCGGCTGACACAGCCGTTCACGCGGGCCGACATACGACTGCCCCTGTGCCGGATCCCAGGGATCCGGCACAGGGGCAGTCCCGTAGGGCCCGGCGTGGGGGGTCCGTACCCGTACGGCCCCGGCTCCTCACAGCGCGAAGAACGTCGCCACCAGCAGCACCCCGCCCGCCACCGCCGCGCCCCACGCCGTACGCGTCAGCCGCAGCCCGCCCCCGATCACCAGCGACGCCAGCAGCAGCGCACCGCCCAGCGGCACCCACGCGTACAGCAGCCCCGCCGTGCCCGTACGCACCAGCTCGTCCGTCCCGGGCTTCACCACCACCGGGAACCGGTCACCCTTCCGTACGGCGACGGACTCCTCGATCGTCATCCGCCCCGGCTCACCGCCGGGCCCGTCCGCCTCGTACCGCCCCGAACAGACGCCGTCCCCGCATCCGGTCACCGTCAGGGTCCCGTGCTCCCGGCCCTTGGAGAGCACCACGTGCTGCGCGTCGCTCCACGACGTCCACACGCCCGCCACCAGCAGCAGCAGGACGACAGCGCCCATCGCCACCCGGTGGCCGAACGTGACGATACGGGCGGACGCGACGGACGCTGTGGGCTTCCGCTTCTGGCTCATAGGGCGGGATCCTTGGCCATGGGAACGCGCCCGGTCAAACCACGGGCGCCGAAAAGCCCGGCAATGCGGAGGCTTGTCAGGAGTTGTACGTGCTCTGCGCGCGCTCCAGCCCGTCCATCACCAGAGCCTCCACCGCGTCCGCCGCCCGGTCGACGAAGTACGCCAGCTCCTTGCGCTCCACCGACGAGAAGTCCTTCAGCACGAAATCCGCCACCTGCATCCGCCCCGGCGGCCGGCCGATCCCGAACCGCACCCGGTGGTAGTCCGGCCCCATCGCCTTCGTCATCGACTTCAGCCCGTTGTGCCCGTTGTCCCCGCCGCCCAGCTTCAGCCGCAGCACCCCGTAGTCGATGTCCAGCTCGTCATGGACCGCCACGATGCGCGCCGTCTCCACCTTGTAGAAATCCCGCAGCGCCGTCACCGGACCGCCCGAGAGATTCATGTACGACGCCGGCTTGGCCAGCACCACCCGCCGGCCCGCCGGACCGGGACCGCCGAGCCGGCCCTCCACCACCTGGGCCTGCGCCTTCTGCGCCCGCCGGTACGAACCGCCGATGCGCTCCGCCAGCAGATCGGCCACCATGAACCCGACATTGTGCCGGTTGGCCGCATAACCGGGCCCGGGGTTCCCCAGACCCACGATCAGCCAGGGGGCGTTGGCATCCGTGGTCATCCGCGCCGTCTCTCCTCGCGCACTCGTACAGCAGGGCTCATACAGCAGGGTTCGTACAACAGGCTCGTACAGCAGGGTCCGTACAACAGGCCGTGGATACAGCGAACGGGGTGGCCGGCCCGGCAGGCCCGCCACCCCGTGAAACCGTCCGGAGGATCAGCCCTCGGAACCCTCGGCCGCCTCGGCCTCGCCCGCGGCCGGCTCCTCGGCCTGCGCGGCCAGGACCTGGATGACCACCGCGTCCTCGTCCGTCACCAGCGTCGTGCCGGACGGCAGCGTGACATCCTTCGCCAGGACCGACGCACCGGCGTCCAGACCCTCGATGGAAACCGTCACGGCCTCCGGGATGTGCGTGGCCTCGGCCTCGACGGTCAGCGTGGTGAGAACGTTCTCCAGCAGGTTCGCACCCGGCGCCAGGTCACCCTCGGTGTGCACCGCGACCTCGACCGTGACCTTCTCGCCGCGCTTCACCGCGAGCAGGTCGACGTGCTCGATGTCGCCCCTGAGCGCGTTGCGCTGCACGGCCTTCGGGATGACCAGCTCGCTGCGGCCCTCGACATCCAGGCTGATCAGCGCGTTCGCCGTCTTCAGCGCCATCATCAGCTCGTGGCCCGGGAGGGTCACGTGGACGGTGTCCGCGCCGTGGCCGTAGATGACCGCGGGAACCTTGCCGGCGACACGCGTACGGCGGGCCACACCCTTGCCGAACTCGGTACGGATCTCGGCGCTGATCTTCACTTCAGCCATGGCTGACGCACTCCTCGTAAGTTACGCGGGATAAACGCGGGACGTCACCCGGCCACAACGGGCCTGCTACGAAGAGCGCGTCGATAACGGACCAGCCGCACACCAGTGCGGCCTCCCTCGCCGAGCAACCCTATGAGTCTACCCGGCGGGGAGGCCGCCCCAGAAATCGATCTTTCAGCAGGCCACCGGCTTCAGCGGCCCGCGGTCACGCCTGCTCCTCGAAGAGGCTCGTCACCGAACCGTCCTCGAACACCTCACGCACCGCCCGCGCGATCGTCGGCGCGATCGACAGCACCGTGATCTTGTCCAGATCCAGATTGCCCGGATCCGGCAGCGAATTCGTGAACACGAACTCGCTCACCTTCGAATTCTTCAACCGGTCCGCGGCCGGACCCGACAGCACACCGTGCGTCGCCGTCACGATCACGTCCTCCGCGCCGTGCGCGAACAGGGCATCCGCCGCCGCACAGATCGTGCCACCGGTGTCGATCATGTCGTCCACCAGCACACACACCCGCCCCGACACATTGCCGACGACCTCGTGCACCGTCACCTGATTCGCGACATCCTTGTCCCGGCGCTTGTGCACGATCGCCAGCGGCGCACCCAGCCGGTCGCACCAGCGGTCCGCCACCCGCACCCGGCCCGCGTCCGGCGACACCACAGTCAGCTTCGACCGGTCCACCTTCGCCGCCACATAGTCCGCCAGCACCGGCAGCGCGAAGAGGTGGTCCACCGGACCGTCGAAAAAGCCCTGGATCTGGTCCGTGTGCAGATCCACCGTCAGGATCCGGTCCGCACCCGCCGTCTTCATCAGATCCGCGACCAGCCGCGCCGAGATCGGCTCCCGCCCACGGTGCTTCTTGTCCTGGCGCGCGTAACCGTAGAACGGCACGATCACCGTGATGGACCGCGCCGACGCCCGTTTCAGAGCGTCGATCATGATCAGCTGCTCCATGATCCACTTGTTGATCGGAGCGGTGTGGCTCTGGATCAGGAAACAGTCCGCACCGCGGGCCGACTCCTGATAACGAACGTAGATCTCACCGTTGGCGAAATCGAACGCCTTGGTCGGCACGATCCCGACACCGAGTTGTTGCGCGACCTCCTCGGCCAGCTCGGGGTGGGCGCGGCCGGAGAAGAGCATCAACTTCTTCTCGCCGGTCGTCTTGATCCCGGTCACAGCACTGTCTCCTCAGACGTGTTGATGGCCGCCGAGCCCGCGCGTCCCTGCGAGGAGTCCCTGCAAGCCAGCCGAATCGTGCAGATGTGCAGTTATCACGGTACGCCGTGATCGGTGCGCCTCTTTCCGGTCAGCTTTCCCCCGCGCCACTCCCGGAGGCCGACGCCGCCGCCTGCGCCGCGGCGCTCCCCGGCCGCTTCCGGGCCACCCAACCCTCGATATTCCGCTGCTGGCCACGGGCCACGGCCAGCGAACCCGCCGGTACGTCCTTCGTGATCACCGACCCGGCGGCGGTGTAGGCACCGTCCCCCACCGTGACAGGCGCCACAAACATGTTGTCCGAACCCGTCTTGCAGTGTGAACCGACCGTCGTGTGATGCTTCGACTCACCGTCGTAGTTCACGAACACGCTCGCCGCGCCGATGTTCGTGTACTCACCGATCGTCGCGTCCCCCACGTACGACAGATGCGGCACCTTCGTGCCCTCACCGATCGTCGCGTTCTTCATCTCCACATACGTACCCGCCTTCGCGCGCACGCCCAGCCTCGTACCCGGCCGCAGATAGGCGTACGGACCCACCGTCGCGCCCACACCCACCTCCGCACCGTCCGCCACCGTGTTGTCCACCCGCGCGCCCGCACCCACAGCCGTATCCTTCAACCGCGTGTTCGGGCCCACCTCGGCGCCCTCCGCGAGATGCGTCGACCCCAGCAGCTGCGTCCCCGGATGCACCACCGCGTCCTGCTCGAACGTCACCGTCACATCCACGAACACCGACGCCGGATCCACCACCGTCACCCCGGCCAGCATCGCCCGCACCAGCAGCCGCTCATTCAGCAGCCGGCGCGCCTCCGCGAGCTGCACCCGGTTGTTGATCCCCAGGATCTCCCGGTGGTCCTCGGCGACCGACGCCCCGACCCGGTGGCCCGCCTCACGCAGGATGCCCAGCACATCCGTCAGGTACTCCTCACCCTGACTGTTGTCCGTACGCACCTTGCCCAGCGCGTCCGCGAGCAGCTGCCCGTCGAACGCGAACACACCCGAGTTGATCTCCCGGATCGCCCGCTGCGCGTCCGTCGCGTCCTTGTGCTCGACAATCGCGGTGACCGCCCCGCTCGCCCCGTCCCGCACGATCCGCCCGTACCCGGTGGCGTCCGGCACCTCGGCGGTCAGCACCGTCACGGCGTTGCCGTCGGCGGCATGGGTCGCGGCGAGCGCGTTCAGCGTCCCGCCGGAGAGCAGCGGGGTGTCGCCGCAGACGACGACCACGGTCCCGTGCGGCGTGCTCCCCAGCTCCTGGAGCGCCATCCGCACGGCGTGCCCGGTGCCGAGCTGCACGGCCTGGTAGGCGGTGCGTACGCCCTCGTACGCGGCGGAGAGATGGTCCTCGACCTGTGCGCGGGCGTGGCCGACGACCACGACGAGCTGCTGCGGTTCGAGCTCTTGCGCGGCGGACACGACATGTCCGACGAGCGAGCGTCCGCAGACCTCGTGCAGGACCTTGGGGGTCTTCGACTTCATGCGGGTACCTTCACCCGCTGCGAGGACGACGACGGCTGCCGGGCGGTTGGCGCTCACGGAGATGCCCTTCGGCTTCGGGTGATGGTCAATCGCAGGATACCGGGGGGTAGCGGGGCGTAAACGAGGACGGGTCCCGACCGGTGAGGTCGGGACCCGTGTTGAGCGGCTCCCGGGGGAGGACTCGAACCCCCATGATCAGATCCAAAATCTGACGTCTTGCCCTTAGACGACCCGGGATAGCCTTTATGCCCGATTCGATTGATCGGCTCGCGGTGCGGCTCCTACTATGCCGTACCACCAGCCCTCGATGCGACGGTACAGCTCGGCACTTTGCAGGACGCGGACGCAGAGGCATCCGTAGTAGCCCTCGCCGACGTTCTTGCGGATGGTCTTCGGGTTGTGCTGCTTGAGAGTGGTCTTGGTGAACCCATCGGCACCCACCACTTCTTGCCAGAAGTGCTCGGCGGCAGTCACGTCGGCGGACTCGTGGATCTGCAACTGGAAGCGCAACCGGTTCCTGTCCACGCCGAGCAGGTCGATCCAGGCCAGAAAGACGCCGATCATGTGCCGGTCGCTATTGATGAAGTGCACCCGTTCCTGAGGGCGGTCCCCCTTGGCCTTCGCCCCTTCGGACCAGTAGAGACCCACGCCCAGTAGGAACAGTTCGCGATCGGACATCGCTCCGACTTCCGAAAAGGCTGCCTGTCGCGTGTGCTGTCGCTCCTCCTCGCGACGCTTCATCGTTGCCTCCCAGCCGCGCTTGCCGATCGCGGACGCCTGCTCGCGTGTCCTCGCCGGAGGCTTCGGCAGGTCCCGTACCCACAGAGAGATCGAACTCTTCGAGCAGCCCAGCTCGATCTGGATCTGGTCGTACGTGAGGCCCTTCAGGCGCAGTTCGCGCGCCTTGGCCCGCTGGTCGTCCTTGGCGTTCGGGCGTTTGGTCCACTCCGGGGGCGGTTCGCCCTCCAGGAGGCGGTTGAGGAGGTCGTTGTTGTCGATGTGGACGCGGTCGCGGATCTGGCGGCGGCTGAGTCCTTCCCTGCGCAGTGCCACCACCTGGGTGCGAAGTCCTTCGAAGTCGGCGTATTTGCCGGGAAGTATCGTCATGCGTCATATCGTCCTGTGGAACGTGAGCCTCCGGCTCGAATGCTCGGGCTATTCACCAGTTCGAGTGATCGACTCGTGTTCCTGGCGTGTCATGCCGTGATCCGGGGTCCCAAGGTCGCCGGAAATTGGGGTACGGGCCCCCTTAGGCTGGGAGGCATGACCACAACGGGGGCACATCAGGACGCCGCGGGCATGACTGCCCGCGGCTACTGGTGGTGGGGGCGGCGGCGGAGTGTCGTGCTGGACGTGGGGCTGGCGGTCCTGTCGGCGCTGGAGTGCGCGCTGGAGGGGGTGCGGTTCGCTCAGGCCGCGCTGCTGCCGGTGCCGGTGGGGGTGCTGTTCGGGCTGATCGTGGGGGCGATGCTGCTGGTGCGGCGGCGGTGGCCGTTCGCCGTGGTGCTGGTGGCGATCGCCATCACCCCGGCGGAGATGGGCTATCTGATGGGCCTGGTCGGGCTGTACACGCTCGCCGCGTCCGAGGTGCCGCGCCGGATCATCGGGGCGCTGGCGGGGATGTCGTTCGCCGGGACGCTGATCGTGACGGTCGTACGGACGTCGCGGAACGTGGTGGACACGGGGCTCGACTCGGCGCGCTGGTACGTCCCGCTGGTCGCGGTCCTGATGTCGGTCGGGCTGACGGCGCCGCCGGTGCTGCTGGGGCTGTACGTGGGGGCGCGGCGGCGGCTGATGGAGAGCCTGCGGGAGCGGGCGGACAGTCTGGAGCAGGAGTTGTCGTTGCTGGCCGACCGGGCGGAGCAGCGGGCGGAGTGGGCGCGTACGGAGGAGCGGACGCGGATCGCGCGGGAGATGCACGATGTGGTGGCGCACCGGGTGAGTCTGATGGTGGTGCACGCGGCGGCGTTGCAGGCGGTGGCGTTGAAGGATCCGCAGAAGGCGGTGAAGAACGCGGCGCTGGTGGGGGACTTGGGCCGGCAGGCGTTGACGGAGTTGCGGGAGATGCTCGGGGTGCTGCGGGCGGGGGAGCAGGTGGCGGCGCGGCAGGCGGACGGGGTGGCGGGGGTGGCGGTGCCGTTGGCGTCGGTGGGGCTGGCGGCCGCGGCGGCGGCCGCGGCGGCGGCGGAGGACGGTCCGGGGATGGGGGACATTGAGGTGTTGGTGGGTGAGTCCCGGGATACGGGGATGGTGGTGGAGCTGATGGTGCAGGGGGAGTCGCGGCCGTATGCGCGGGAGGTGGAGCAGACCGCGTACCGGGTGGTGCAGGAGGCGTTGACGAATGTGCTGAAGCATGCGGCGGGGGCGAAGGTGATGGTCCGGCTGGCGCACCGGGAGGCGGAGGTGGCGATGCAGGTGGAGAACGGGCCTTCGGACGGTGGGGCGCAGGACGCGGGGTTGCCGAGTGGGGGGAACGGGTTGGTGGGGATGCGGGAGCGGGTGACGGCGCTGGGCGGGGTGTTTGTGTCGGGGGAGACGGACGCGGGGGGTTTCCGGGTGTCGGCGGTGCTGCCGGACCGGCGGGGTGCCGCGGCCTGAGGGTGCCGCGGCCTGAGGGTGCCGCGGCCTGAGGGTGCTGTGGTCCGGAGGTTCGCGGGCCGTGCGCTCAGTGGGCTTCGCGTTCGTCCATGCCGGCCAGTGCGGCCGGGCGTACCGCTGTGGGGCCGAAGCGGTGGCGGGCCCGGTCCGCGGCGGCTTCGGCGGCCCGGGCGCGGTCCTCGCCGGGGTCGAGGGAGAGCTGGCGGTGGGTGCGGGCGGCCGGTCGCAGGTCGTCGGCGCGGAGGGTGAAGGCGCGGACCCGGGCGCGTTGGAGCCCGAGGGTGTGCAGGAGTTCCAGGGCGGCCGTGGTGAGGGCGGGGGAGTGGTCGGTGGGTTCCGGGAGCGCGCGGCCGCGGGTGGTGGAGGTGCGGTCGGCGTATCGCACCGTGAGGGTGAGCCGGCCGGCGGCCTGGCGTTCACCGCGCAGGCGCCGGCCGGTGCGGTCGGCGAGTCCCAGGACGGCGCGGTGGTGCTGCGCCGGGTCGAGGCAGTCCCGGTCGAGTACGAGGTTGGCGGTCAGGTGGGCCGCTGGTTCGTTGGGGGTGACGGGGCGGGGGTCGTGGCCGCGGGCGCGTTCGGCGAGCAGCCGGGCCTGGCCGGCGCCGAGGAGTCGTTGGAGGGTGGCGGCGGGGGTGTCGGTGATCTGGCCGATGGTGTGGAGGCCGTACCGGGTGAGGGTGGCCGCTGTGGCGCGGCCGATTCCGGGCAGTGTGGTGAGGGGGCGGGGGTACAGCCAGGCGGCGGCCTGTTCGGCGGGGACCCAGGTGGTGCGGCCGGGTGGGGAGGCGTCGGCGGCCATGGCGGCGAGCATGCGGTTGTCCGCGAGTCCGGCGCTGCTGTCGATGCCGTGGAGGGCCTTCAGTCTGATCTGTGCCGTCTGGACCATGTCGTAGGGGGACAGGCTGAAGTACCGGAGCGCCGATGTCAGGTCCAGTTGGACGGCGTGGGGCGGGATGGTCTGGACGTGGGGCGTGATGCCGCACATCAGTTCGATTATATCGTCCTGTCGGGTCCCGGTCGGTGTGGCGTGGAGATGGAGGTGGGCGATGTGCCGTCGGCGCCTGGTCATCCCGCGCTCCCGGGGCTTCGGTGGCCGAACTTCTTCAGGTCGGCGGAGCGGGTGCCGGCGGGCTGGAGGTCGGCGTACGGGTGGAGGCGGGCGCCCGTGGTGCCGTTGACCAGGGTGCGCCGGGGCTGGGCGGGGGTCGGGTGCGGGCGGTCGGTGCCGAGGAGGGCGAGCGCGGCCTCGGGGCCGTTGTCGCGGCGGGCGGCGGCGATCTCGTCCAGGTCCCAGGCCATGGTGCCGACGACGGTGCGGCGGGTGCCGCGTACCTGGACCGTGCCGCGCACCAGCAGCAGCCCGCTGTGGAAGACGGTGTGCGCGCAGGCCGGGTGGGAGTCCTCGAAGAAGGCCAGGTCGACCAGGCCGGAGCCGTCCTCCAGGGTGACGAAGATGATCCGCTTCCCGCTGGCGATCGGCGGGGTCTGGGTGGCGGCCCGTACTCCGGCGACGAGGACCCGCTGCCCCGCGCGCGCTCCGGTGAGGTGGGCGGCGTCGGTCGCGCCGATCTCGCGCAGCAGCCGGTGGTGGTGGTCCATCAGGTGCTGGGAGACGTCGATGCCGAGCGTGCTCAGCTCGGCGCTGAGGGCCTCGCGTCCGGTCATCTCCGGCAGGCCGCTGGGTTCCGCCCCGCCGACGGCGCCGGTGTCGAAGGGCAGTTGCCTTCTGCCCGCGGTCCGGTGGCGGGACTGCCGGTGCAGCTCGGCGATCTGTAGCAGCAGGTCACGCCGGGTGAGGCGGCCGTCGTGGAGGGAGTTGAGGGCGCCGATCTCCGCGAGGCGTTCCGCGACCGGTCTGCTGGGCCGGGCCCGCTGCCAGAGGTCCGACAGTGATCCGTACGGGCGGCCCTCCTCGATCCGGGTGGTCTCCTCCTCGGTGATGCCGTGGACCGCGGACAGTGCGAGCCGTACGCCCCACCGTTCCCCGTCCCGTTCTCCGTCGGCGCGTTCCACGGTGTGGTGTGCCGTGGAGCGGTTGACGTCGACGGGCAGGACGGGGACGCCGCGCCGGCGGGCGTCGGCGACGATGACGCGCCGTGGCCACATGCCGGGGTCGTGTTCGAGGAGGCCGGCCAGGAGGAAGGCCGGGTGGTGGGCTTTGAGCCAGGCGCTCTGCAGGGCCGGTACGGCGAAGGCGACCGCGTGGGCGCGGCAGAAGCCGTAGGCGCCGAAGGACTCGACGGTTCGCCACACCTCGTCGCGGACGGTGGTGTCGTAGCCGCGGGCGGCCGCCCGGTCGTGGAACCAGGCCTTGATCCTGGGCAGCCGGGTCTTGTCGCCGAGGGCGCGCCGGGCGATCTCGGCCATCGCGCGGTCGCAGCCGGTCAGCACGGTCAGGGTCTCGATGACCTGCTCGTGCCAGATGGTCACGCCGTAGGTGTCGGCGAGTACCGGTTCCAGGTCGGGGTGGGCGTAGTCGGGCGTACCGCCGTGGCGTGCGGCGATGTACCGCTCGGGCATGCCGCCGGCGACGGGGCCAGGCCGGAAGAGGCTGATGTCGGCGATGACGTCCTGCGGGTCGCGGGGCTGGAGCCGGGAGAGGAGGTCCTGCTGGCCGGGGGATTCGAGCTGGAAGAGGCCGATGGTCTGGCTCTCCTGGATGAGTTTGAACGCGAAGACGTCGTCGAGGGGGACCTGTTCCGGGTCGTCCAGGTCGATGCGGTCGCCGGTGGCCCGTTCGATCTCGGCGACGGCGTGGGCCATCGCGGACTGCATCCGTACGCCCAGGACGTCCAGTTTGATGTTGCCCAGTGCCTCGATCTCCTCCTTGGCCGCCATCGCCATGGGGTAGTCGCCCTGGGGGGTGGGCTGTACGGGCAGCCGGTCCAGGAGTGTCGCGTCGCTGATGATCACTCCGCAGGGGTGCATGGCCATGCCGTGGA
This sequence comes from Streptomyces sp. NPDC088124, assembly GCF_040685895.1. Classification (NCBI taxonomy): domain Bacteria; kingdom Bacillati; phylum Actinomycetota; class Actinomycetes; order Kitasatosporales; family Streptomycetaceae; genus Streptomyces; species Streptomyces sp. NPDC088124. Next base: position 39,176 of record NZ_JBFBJB010000055.1, read on the forward strand.
CCAGGGAGTCGAGGCCCTCGGCGAGTTCCCACAGCGGCCCGTACCGGCCGGCTTCGGCGGCCAGGGGGCGCAGTTCGGGGAGTTCGGCGAGGGCGCTGGTGATGTCGGAGGCCCGCAGGTGGGGGAAGCTCTTGGCGATCCGGTCGATGTCCGCGGGGGCGATGCCCAGCGCCAGTCCGGTGTCGCGCAGGGCCCGGCGGGCCCGGTAGGTCTCGGGCATGGCGGTGACCGCGACCCGTTCGCGGCCGAACCGGGCGAAGATCGCGTCGTAGCACTCCAGCCGTCTGGCGGATTCCACGTCGATGTCGATGTCGGGGAGGGAGTCGCGGCGCACGCTCAGAAAGCGTTCGAACAGCAGCCGGTGGTCGAGGGGGTTGGCGGTGGCGATGCCCAGGGCGTGGCAGACCATGGAGCCGGCGCTGGAGCCGCGGGCGGCGACCCGGATGCCCAGGTCGCGGATGTCGGCGACGGTCTGGCCGACGGCGAGGAAGTACGAGTCGTACTCCAGCGTCGAGATCACGTCCAGCTCTTCGTCGAGCCGGTCGCGGGCGGCCCGGTCCCGGTCCAGGCCGCGCCGGACCAGGCCGGCCTCGCAGCGTTGGCGCAGCAGGCGCCCGGCGCCGTCCTCCCCGCGAGTGCGCGGGCCGGCTCCGCGGGTGCGTGGGTCGGCTCCGCGGGTGTACGGTCCGGCGCCGAAGACGGCCGGTTCCGGGAAGTGCCGGGAGCCCAGGCCGAGGTCGGCCGCGGGGTCGACGGCGCACGCGTCCGCCGTGGCGGCGGTGTCCGCCAGCAGCCGTTCCGCCCGCCGGGCGTCGGCCCCGGCGCATGCGGCGATGCGCCGGGCGAGGTCCGTCATGGCCGCCTCGTCCTTGAGCCAGCGTTGGCCGCTGTCCAGGCGGCGCCGGTCGACGGGCCGCAGCAGCCGGGCGGCGTCCAGGACGTCGGCGAGCCGGTGCTGGTCGGGGTCGGCGTAGCGGACGGCGTTGGAGAGCACGGCGGTGGTACGGGTGCGGTCGGCCAGCGCCAGGGTGCGGGCGGCCAGCCGGAGTGATCCGGGGGCGGTGCCGTTCCCGGAGTGCAGGACGGTCTCCAGCCGTACCCCGTCCCCGAAGATCTCCTTCCACGGCGCCAGCAGCCGCGCCGCGACGTCCTCGCGGCCGGCCGCGAGGGCCCGTACGGGCTCGGAGACCGGCCCGAGCAGGACGGTCAGGCCGGGGCCGCCGTACGCGCGCAGCGCCTCCCAGTCCACGGCCACCGGCGCCGCGCCGCTCGCGGTCCCGGCGTGCGCGGCCGAGGTGATGCGGCACAGCCGCGCCCAGCCGGCCCGGTCCTGGGCGAGCAGGACGAACCGCAGGGCGGGCTCGACGACATGGGCGCCGCCGCGCGCGGGGGTACGGGGCCGCGGCGCCGGAGGGGGCGGCGCGAGGGCCTCCACCGCCAGATCGATGCCGAAGAGGGGGCGGACCCCGTGGGCGGCACAGGCCCGCGCGAACCGCACGGTACCGGTGACGGTGTCACGGTCGGTGAGTGCGAGGGCCGGCAGGCCGCGCTCCGCCGCCCGCCGGACGAGGTGCTCGGGGTGGGCGGCGCCGTAGCGGGCGGAGTAGCCGGACGCGACGTGCAGGTGGGTGTAGCCCGCCATGCCGCACCTCCATCACTCCACCCCGTCGTGATCATCCAGCCGACTCCTCGGTCGTACTCTCGTTCGATTACTCTAACCGCATTTCCCCCGGTCAGCGACTTTTTTCGTACGGATGATCGATAAAGGGGGGTGAGGGTGTGCGGGCTCGGCGGGCGTCCCTCCGTCACATCCGCGCCCCGGCAGCGGAGTTGGGGCGACCGCGCGCGAACGGAGGGTGCGAGGGGGTGGTCGAGGGGGTGGGCGAGGGTGCGTGAGGGCGTGCGCCGACCGGGTCGCGGCACCGCCGGACCCTCTGCGAAAGTAACTCTGGGTGATGCTCGGGAGGGGGTGTGGCTCAGGGGGAGGTCAGCCGGGCCGGCTCCAGGCCGGTGATCAGTGTCTTCAGCGCCTGGTCGATGTCCGGCCCCAGATACCAGTCCCCGGTGTGGTCGACGCTGTAGACGCGGCCCTCGCTGTCGATGGCGAGGACGGCCTGGCCCTCGCCCTCCTCGCCGAGCGGGCTCAGCTCCGTCTCCAGCGACCGGCCGAGATCGGCGAGGGTCCGGGCGTGGTGGAGTCCGGCCGTGGGGTCGATCCGGAGGGCGGCCGGGGCGATCTGCCGTCCGGGGCCCGGGGCGGTGATGCGCAGCCCGCCGAATTCGGCCCACGCCTCGACCGCGGCCGGGAAGACGCTGAGCCGGTGACCGGCCGGGGTGATGTGGGTGCCCAGGATGTCCGCCCACTCCTCGGCCTGCTCCATCTCCCAGCGGCCGGGCCGCCAGCCGGCGTCGCGCAGCGCGGCGTCGACGGGGACGGAGAAGCGGGTGCTGGTGTGCGGACGGGGATGACCGGACTGGTGCACCATCACTGTCAGCCGTTCTCGGTGGGGTCGACGGGCCGTACGCCGAAGTGGGCGAGCAGCGCCGTACAGGAACGGCAGGGCGGGGCGTAGCTTCCGTGCAGCGGGTCGCCGTCCTCGCGGATACGGCGTGCCGTCAGCTTGGACTGCTTGAGGGAGCGCCGGGCCTCGCCGTGGGTCAGGGGTTTTCGTCTGGCTCTCTTGGAGCGCGCGTCCTCGGAGGCGGTGAGGTGGCGGGAGAGCAGGATGGCCTCGGGGCAGCGGCCGGTGAACCGTTCGCGCTGGCCGCTGGTGAGGGTGTCGAGGAAGTCCTGTACGAGAGGGTGGAGGGCGGGCGGCTGATCCGCCTTGCCGGCGGTGCAGGTGAGGGTCTCGCCGCGGACGGAGAGCGCGGCGGCGACGGCCGGCAGGATGCCGTCCCTGCGCTGCCGGACGACGGGCGGGAGCTGCGCCTCGGCGGAGCGCCAGCTCAGGCGCGGGTCGCCGGAGAACCCCGCGGAGCCGAGGATGGGGCCCGTCTCGCCCGGGACGATACCGGCGGCGCCCGGGGCGGTGCCCTGGCCGCCCGGGACGGTGCCGGCGGCCTCCGGGGCGATGCCCGGGGCGGCGGTGCGCCGCGCCGGGTACGCGGCACGCTCCGTGTGCTGTGCGGTGTGCATGGTGCTGGTCCCTCCCCTCACCGGCGGCCGGTAGCCGCTGGTGTCACGCCCCCCATGTTGCCGGGACAGCCTGCCAAATGTGACGCACTGTGGGGAAGCTGGGGGCGCGGATCCGCGTAGATCGGCGTGGATCGGCGTAGATCGTGACGCGGAATCGCCGCTGCGTCACGCGGGGTGTGACCGCCGGTCACCGGGTGCGAGGGATGGTCGCGGACCCGGGCGCGTCGCGGTGGCGGCGTAGCAGACCGTCACCGTACGGAGGCGGGGCGAGGACGGGATCGGGCCGCCCGCGGGGGCCGGAACCGGACAGCGGAGGAGCGTCGGATCCGCCTCTTGCCTCACCGCATAGGCTGTCCTGAACCAGGGCTGTCGAACCAGCCGGAAGCGCAGCAGGGGGCAACCGCCATGACGACAGGTCGGCTCGGGCAGCAAGCCGCGCCACCGAACGCGGCCTACGCCGGACAGGTCGTGCATTTCCCGGACCCGGTCCGGGCCTCCCGGCATCCCGGCGGTGTCCGGGTGAATGCCGGCGGGTACCCGGAGTTCGCGCCGTACGCGCGCGCGGCCGCGGAGATAGCCGAGCCTCCGGAGGGGTTCGGCGTGGACGAACTGAGGCTGACGGACTACGTGTCCGCGAACGCCGCGCTGGCCGCCTCGGGCCATGAACTGTGGGACACGATCCCGCCCGTGACGACGCCGCACGGCTGGACCTGGCACCACGTCGCGGGCTCGCGCCGGATGGAGCTGGTGCCGGTCGAGGTGAAGGCGCTGCTGCGGCACCACGGCGGTCTGGCGACCTCGCCGGTGGACCACGGCAAGCGGGGCACGCGTCCGCTCCAGGAGACCCGGCCGGTGCACTTCGGGCTGCCGAAGGCGTCGGTGTCGGTGAGTGAGCAGCAGGTGCAGGGAGTGGAGGAGGACCTCGGCTACCGGCTGCCGGGCGCCTACCGCTCGTTCCTGAAGGCGGCGGGCGGCTGCGCGCCGGTGGGCGCCGCGCTCGACGCGGAGCTGGGACTCCTGGTGGACCAGCCGTTCTTCACGGTGCGGGACGAGGCCGCGGTCAACGACGTGGTGTACGTCAACAAGTGTCTGCGGGACCATCTCACCAAGGACTACCTGGGGGTCGCCTTCGTGCAGGGCGGGCTGCTCGCGGTGAAGGTACGGGGCGAGCGGACCGGTTCGGTCTGGTTCTCCGCGTACGACGACGCCCGGGACCAGGACGGCTGGGGCGTCCAGGAGCGGGTGGAGCGGCTGCTCCTGCCGTGCGGCGACGACTTCGACGCGTTCCTGCTGCGGCTGGCGGGCAGCCCGCCGGAGCTGGAGACCGTGGCGAACCTGATGGTGGACGGCGGCTTCGCGCGCGCCGTCCCGGTGGAGGGATGAGCGCGGTGGTGACCTTCGCGCAGGCGCAGGAGCGCGCGGAAGACTGGGTGAACGGCGATGTGCCCGGCTACCAGCACCGTGAGGTGCGGGTACGGGAGTTCGACCTCGGCTTCGTGGTGTGGGCGGAGGACCGGGAGAACGGTCCGACGTCGGACGGCGGCCGGCAGCGGCTGGTGATCGCGCGGGACAGCGGTGAGGCGACGCTGTGGCCGGGGCTGCCGGTGGGCGAGGTGATACGCCGGTACGAGGAGGAGTACGGGACGCGGGGCGAGCCGCAGGCCGCCGCGGCGCCCGAGACGCCGGCGCGTATCGATCTGAACCAGACGTCGTTCCTGCTGACGCCGCCGGAGTGGCTGCAGGACGCGGCGGACAAGATGGGCATCCCGGACCGCCGGACGCCGGAGGGCGCGTCGTCGGCACCGGCTTCTCCGGCCCCTTCGGCGCCTTCGGGCGCGTCGGCCTCTCCGCCACCTTCGGCCCCTTCGGCTTCTCCGGCCTCTCCTGCTTCTTCAGGGGGGTCGGCCGCCGCGGGCTCCGGTGGTCCGGGGAGCGGCTCCCTCGGCGGTGGCAACAACTCCCTGGGCGGTGGCGGTGGCTCCCAGGCCGGGGGGTACGGCACCGGTGCCTCGCGGGGCGGGTCCGCCGGGGCCGCCGCGTACGAGCCCACGGCCAACGACGGTGTGCCCGCCTCGGCGCCGGGCACGGCGCCCGGGGCGACGCCCTGGGCCGGGATCGACACGAGCGAGTCGTCCTCCGCGTCGGACGACGGCTCCGTACCGCTGCCCGCGACGGTCTTCGCGCCGCCGCTCGCCGGTGCCGACGACGATGACACCCCGCCGCCGAGCGTGGCCGCCGAGGCGCCGACCGCGCTGATGTCCGGTGGCAGCCAGTTGCCGCGCACGTCGGTGGCGCCCGCGCTGAGCGCCCCGGGGCCGGGTGCCGCGGGGCCGGGTGCGCCCGCCGCTCCGGGGACCCCGGGGACTCCCGGCGCCTCGGGGACTCCGGGGACTCCCGGGGCGGGCGTTCCGGCTGCTCCGGGCGCCCCGGGGACTCCCGGCGCGGGTTCCGGCAGCGGTGACATCGCCGACGCCGCGACGAGCAAGGCCGCCGTGCCGCCGCGTGGCGCGCGCGGCGGTGCCGCGGTGCAGCCCCCGCCGCCGCCCGGCGCGCCGGGTGTCCCGGGCGGCACCCCGCCGCCCGCCCCGCCGGCTCCGTCGCCGTCGGGTCCGGGGACGCCGGGCGCCCCGGCCGGTGGCTATCTGCCGACGCAGCTCGCGCCGAGCATCGGCTCCAACGTCCCGCGGCCGCCCGGTCCGCCGGGCGCCCCCGGCACCCCGCCCGGTACGCCCCTGGGCACGCCTCCCGGCACACCTCCGGGCGGTGTGCACCAGGCGGCCACGATGTTCGCGGACCCGAGCCAGGGTGGCCAGAACCCGCTCGCGGGTCCGCCCGGCGCGCCCCGGCCCCCGGGCCCGCCCGGCGCTCCGGGAGCCCCTGGCGCTCCGGGCGCCCCCGGTACGCCGCCCGGCGGTGTGCATCACGCCGCGACGATGCTGGCGGGACCGGGGCAGCAGGGCGGCCCCGTACCGCCGCCGTCGGCCGCCCAGCCGCCGGGCCCGCCCGGCATGCCGCCGGGGATGCCGCCGGGCGCCCCCGGCCCCGTACCGCCCGGTCCCGTACCGCCCGCGGCATACGGCTACCCGCCCCAGCCGTCCGGGCTGCCGACCGTCGGCCCGGGCTACCAGGCCGTGCTGCGCTACCGCGCGCCCGACGGTTCCGAGGCGCAGATCATCCGGCGCTCCGCGCCCGGCACCCCGCACCCCGAGTGGCAGATCCTGCACGAGCTGCGCGGGATGAACGTGCCGCCGCAGCAGGTGCTCGAACTCCACACGGAGCTGGAGTCGTGCGAGCTGCCGGGCGGTTACTGCGCCCGGATGATCCGGGAGACCTGGCCGCAGGTCCGGATCACCAGCGTCGCCCCGTACGGTCAGGACCACGCCAGCCGGCAGCAGGGCATGCAGCATCTCCTCACCCACCAGGGTGAGTTGCACCAGGTCGCGGACGGTCCCGCGCGCCCCGCGCCGGTCCGGGCGCCGCTGCCGCAGGTGGCGCCCGCGCCGCCGGTGCCGCCGGAGGCGATCGCGCAGGAACTGGCGGCGGCGTTCGGCCCGCAGGGAATCTGCCGGTTCGACCAGCGCGCCGTGTCCCGGCAGGGTGTGCCGGACCTGGTGGCGCGCACGCTGGTGTGGGCGGGGCTGCCGGCCGACTTCGGGCCGTTCTTCTGGGCGCAGCCCCCGCAGCCGGTGGTGCCGACGCTGGCCGAACTGGCCGCGCAGCGGCAGGTGCAGCCGGCCGCGGACGCGGGCTCGTACCTGGTGATGGGCAGCGACTTCGGGCGGGCGCTCTGCGTCCAGTACGGTACGGCGCACATCATGGCCGTACCGGTGGAGGCGGGTCCCGGCGGGCAGCCGGTGCCGCCGCAGTTCGTGAACACCGGGCTGCCGGAGTTCACCCGCTCGCTGGCGCTGCTGGGGCGGATGTGGCGGCTGCGCTACGGGTTGACCCCCGAGCAGGCGGGCCGCTGGACGGTCGACTTCCAGGCGCAGCTCGCGGCGCTGGACCCGGCGGCGCTGTCGTCGCCGGAGAACTGGTGGTCGGTACTGCTGGAGCAGATGTGGGACGGATTGCTGTGACCGTTCGTTAGAACAGAACGCGTCGGCGGATGACCGAGGCGCCCACCGCGTTGCGGTGGGCGCCTCGCTGTACCCGATCCGACCCTGACTTTTGTGGCTGTGTGACTACATGACTGTGTGGCTTGCCCCTGAGGGGCTTCAAGATGGGTGGTGCACCGTTGTCGGATCATGGCTTCGTGCCCGTATGGGGTCGTGGTTACCGTCCCGAACAGGTCGACCGGAAGTACGCCGAGCTCTTCAAGGAGCGCGACGACGCCCGGGAGCGGATCGTGCGGCTCACCTCCCAGGCCGAGCAGTTGGCGGGCGAGGCGGAGCTGCTGGCGGCGCGGGTCGCCACGCTGGAGCAGCCGACGTACGAGACGCTCGGCCGGCGCGCCCAGCAGATCCTGGCGCTCGCACGGCAGGAGGACGAGGCCCTGCGGGCCGAGGTGCGCGAGGAGTGCGCGGCGGTGATCGCGGCGGCCGAGGCGGTGGCGGCGGACATCCGCGAGGCGGCGCGCGCTCATGCCGACGGCATACGGGCGGCGGCGGAGGCGGACGCCGACCGTGTGGTGGGGGCGGCCCGGGACGCGGCTGACGCGAAGCTGAGTGAGGCCCGCGACGAGGGCGCGGAGCGCCGGGCGGAGGCGGTCGCGGAGCTGGACGAGGTGCGCCGGCGCACCCGGCGGCTGATCGAGGAGCTGGAGCAGAAGCACACCGAGCGGCTGGCGGCGACGGAGCGGGAGTCCGCGGCGCGGGAGGCGGCGCTGGAGGCCGAGTCGGCCGAACTCGTCGCGCAGGCGCAGGCGAAGCTGGTGGAGGCGCAGCGCGGGCTCTCGGCGGCGGGGGAGCAGGCGCGGCACCGCCAGGAGGACGCGCAGGACCAGGCGAGCGAGCTGATGGCCCGGGCCCGGGCGCGGGCGGACTCGGTGGCCCGGGACACGGAACGGCAGATACGGCTCCACGAGGAGGCGCGCGAGGAGATGCGGGCGCACATGGCGCACGTACGGAACAGCCTGGCGGCGCTGACGGGAAGGGCGCCGACGGAGGAGTGACGGGGGCCCCGCGCGCGGCCGCTACGGACCCTGCTGGTCGGCGGGCGCGTCCGGGATCACCGGGAAGCGGCGCGGCGCGAGGAGGAGCAGGACGAGCAGGGCCAGCGCGCCCGCGACCGCCGCGCCCACGAAGACATGGTCGACCGCCGTGTCCATCGCCCGGCGCAGATAGTCGGCGGCCCCGGCGCCGAGGGACGCCGGGTCCTCCAGGGCCTGCGCGACACCGTCCACGTCCTGGGGCAGCCCGGGCGTGGGCGCGTTCGCGAGCCGCGCGGAGAGTACGGAGTTGGCGACCGCGCCGAACAGCGCGGCGCCCACGCTCTGGCCGATCAGCCGGCAGAAGAGGATGGACGCGGTGGCCGTGCCCCGCTCCGACCAGCCGACCGTCGACTGCACCCCGATGATCAGCGGAAGCTGGAACAGCCCCAGCGCCGCGCCCAGCAGCAGCATGATCAGCGTCGGCTGCCAGGCGTGGCCCGGGTAGGGGAGCAGGGGGAAGGCGAGCAGGACCAGTGTCGCGAGCGAGATGCCGATGACGGCGGTCAGCCGGAAACCGATCCGGTTGTAGACCCGGTTGGAGAAGGCCGCGCTGACCGGCCAGCTCAGCGTCATCGCGGAGAGCACGAACCCGGCGGCGATCGGACCGAGCCCGAGGACGGACTGCGCGTACGTCGGGAGGAAGACGGTCGGGGCGACCATCAGCAGCCCGAGGGCGCCGAGCGCGAGGTTGACGGCCGCGATGGTGGGACGGCGCCAGACCCACCCCGGGAGGATCGGCTCCGCCGCCCGCCGCTCGATGACGACGGTGAGCGCGGCGAGGACCGCGCTGCAGCCGAGGAACGCGAACGACGGCGCGGAGAGCCAGGGCCAGGCGACCCCGCCCTGGACGAGCGCGGTGAGCAGGAGCGCCCCGGTCGCGAAGACGCCCAGGGCGCCCGCCCAGTCGATACGGGCCCGGGCGGCCGGCCGCGTACGGGCGTGAGCCTCCGTACCCGTGACGGCCGCGCGCGCCCGGTGCGGCTCGTGGAGGTACCTGATGACCAGCCAGAGCGCCACCGCCCCGACCGGCAGGTTGATCAGGAAGATCCAGCGCCAGTCCGCGTACCCCGCGATGAACCCGCCCACCGCCGGGCCCGCCACGGACGACGAGGCCCAGACCGTCGAGAGCCTGGCCTGTATCTTGGGGCGCTCCTTCAGCGGGTAGAGGTCGGCGGCGATGGTCTGCACCGTGCCCTGGAGCGCCCCGCCGCCCAGCCCCTGGACGACGCGGAAGGCGATCAGGGAGGCCATGTTCCAGGCGGTGGCGCAGAGCAGCGAGCCGATGAGGAACAGGATGATGCCGGCGACCAGTACGGGCTTGCGGCCGAGGGTGTCGGAGAGCTTTCCGTAGACGGGCAGGGTGACCGTGACGGCGAGCAGATAGCCGGAGAACAGCCAGGAGAAGACGGCGAATCCGCCGAGGTCACCGACGATCTGTGGGACGGCCGTGGAGACGATGGTGCCGTCCAGCGCGGCGAGCGCCATCCCGAGCATGAGCGCGGCGACGACCGGCCCGCGCTTGCCGGGGGTGCGCGGGCCGGCGGGTATCGCGTCCAAATGTCCCGCGCCCGTATGTCCCGCGCCCTTGGCGTCCTCGGTGCCTGTGGCGTGCTCGGTGCCTCTGGAGTGCTCCGCGCCGTCGGCGTGTTCCGTGTCCTCGGCAGGTTCCGTCTCCTCGGTACTTCCTCCGGCGCCGCTCACAAGATTCCTTCCCCGTACACGTATTTCGTCGGGGACACCTTCTCACCCGCACCTCGGACGGCGGGAGGGGACGAAACGGAGCATTGGAGTCCTCCACCGGCGGGTGTAGTCCCCTAGGGGTACCTCCTTACTTCTGCCCAGGGGCCGTTCGTCCCGGTGGAGGACGTGCGGGCCTTCCCCGCTCCTTAGGTTGTTCTTACGGACACGGCGGCCCCGCCACGGGGCCCGCGCCGGGGGCTTCCCCACGACAGGGGGGTGGGGAAAACCCCAGGCGAAGACTGCGCCGGGCACCAATGTGCCGATACCTCGGACACACCAGACTCGTTCAGGCGCGCCGGGCGACGCCCCCGTACCCCACACACGCACACGTACCCACACATACGCATGCACGACTCACTCATGCGATGCATCAAGCGATATAGGAGACTTACCGTGACAACGGCTGTGACCATCCCCAAGCGCGGGGGTACCGGAGGGCGTACGGCCGTCGCGGCGCGAGCGCGGCAGGTCGTCAAGGCGTACGGCTCCGGGGACACCCGGGTCGTCGCGCTGGACCATGTCGACGTGGACATCGCCCGGGGGGAGTTCACCGCGATCATGGGCCCGTCGGGTTCCGGCAAGTCGACGCTGATGCACTGCCTCGCCGGTCTGGACACGGTGTCCTCCGGCGAGATCCACCTCGCCGAGACCGAGATAACCAAGCTCAAGGACAAGCAGCTCACCCGGCTGCGCCGGGACCGCGTCGGCTTCATCTTCCAGGCGTTCAACCTGCTGCCGACGCTCAACGCCCTGGAGAACATCACGCTCCCCATGGACATCGCGGGCCGCAAGGCGGACACCGCGTGGCTCCAGCAGGTCGTGGACACCGTAGGACTCGCCGACCGGCTCACGCACCGCCCGACACAGCTCTCCGGCGGTCAGCAGCAGCGCGTCGCCGTGGCCCGCGCGCTCGCCGCGCGGCCCGAGATCATCTTCGGCGACGAGCCCACGGGGAACCTGGACTCGCGGGCCGGCGCCGAGGTCCTCGGCTTTCTGCGCCGCTCGGTGGACGACCTGGGCCAGACCATCGTGATGGTCACGCACGACCCGGTGGCCGCCTCGTACGCGGACCGGGTGCTGTACCTCGCGGACGGCCGGATCGTCGACGAGATGCTGCGCCCGACCGCCGACGCCGTGCTCGACCGGATGAAGGACTTCGACGCGCGGGGGCGTACCTCGTGACCGTCTTCAAGACCTCGATGCGCAACTTCTTCGCGCACAAGGGACGCATGGCGCTCTCCGCCGTGGCGGTCCTGCTCTCGGTGGCGTTCGTCTGCGGGACGCTCGTCTTCACCGACACCATGAACACGACCTTCGACAAGCTCTTCGCCGCGACCTCCTCGGACGTCACGGTCAGCCCGAAGGAGACCGAGCCGGACGGGGGTTCGGGCAGTTCTCAGACCGGCCGCCCCGAGTCGCTGCCCGCCGCCGCGATCGAGACCGTACGGAAGGCGGAGGGCGTACGGTCCGTCGAGGGCGCCGTCAGCAGCATGAGCGTGACCGTCGTCGACGACGCGAACAAGGACGTCGGCGGCAGCAACGGAGCCCCGACGATCGCGGGCAACTGGACCCGTAACGACCTGCGGTCGATGCGGATCACCTCCGGCCACGCGCCGCGCGGCCCGACCGAGGTGATGATCGACGCCGACGCCGCCGAGAAGCACGGTCTCGCGATCGGTGACGAGCTGCGCACCATCGCCGTCACGGGCGACATCAAGGCGAGGATCTCCGGGATCGCGACCTTCACCGTCACCAACCCGGGCGCGACGATCGTCTTCTTCGACACCGCCACCTCGCAGCGGACGCTGCTCGGCGGGACCGGCCGCTTCACGCACCTCAATGTCACCGCCGAGCAGGGCGTCGGCGACGCGCGGCTCAAGCAGGACGTCGCGGCGGCGCTCGGGGCCGGCCCGTACAAGCTCCAGACGCAGCAGGAGGCGGCGGACGCGAACCGTTCCGACGTCGGCTCGTTCCTCGACGTCATGAAGTACGCGATGCTCGGCTTCGCCGGGATCGCCTTCCTCGTCGGCATCTTCCTCATCGTCAACACCTTCTCGATGCTGGTCGCGCAGCGGACCCGGGAGATCGGCCTGATGCGGGCCCTCGGCTCCAGCCGCCGGCAGGTCAACCGCTCGGTGCTGCTGGAGGCTGTGCTCCTCGGGATCATCGGCTCGGTGACGGGTGTCGCGGCCGGGGTGGGGCTGGCCGTCGGGCTGATGAAGCTCATGTCCTCCATCGGCATGGACCTGTCCACGGACGATCTGACGGTGAAGTGGACGACCCCGGTGACCGGCCTGGTCCTCGGCATCGTCGTCACCGTCGTCGCCGCGTACGTACCGGCGCGGCGGGCCGGGAAGATCTCCCCGATGGCCGCGCTGCGCGACGCCGGGACCCCGGCCGACGGGCGATCCGGGTGGGTACGGGCGGTCATCGGCCTGGTCCTGACGGGCGCCGGCGGGGCCGCGCTGCTCCTGGCGGCGAACTCCGCGAAGGCGAGCGAGGGTTCGCTGTACCTCGGTGTCGGCGTGGTTCTGACCCTGCTCGGCTTCGTCGTGATCGGCCCGCTCCTCGCGGGCGGCCTGGTCCGGGTGCTCAGCGCGGCGGTGCTGCGGATGTTCGGCCCGGTCGGCCGGATGGCGGAGCGCAACGCGCTGCGCAACCCGAGGCGTACGGGGGCGACGGGCGCGGCCCTGATGATCGGCCTCGCGCTGGTGGCCTGCCTGTCGGTCGTCGGCTCGTCGATGGTCGCCTCCGCGACGGACGAGCTGGACCGGTCGGTCGGCGCGGACTTCATCATCCAGAGCAGCAACGGCCAGCCGATCGTGCCGCAGGCCCAGGCGGCGCTGGAGAAGACGCCGGACATCGCGCACTTCACGGAGTACAAGTGGGTCGAGGTGGCGCTGACCGCCCCGGACGGCAAGACGGACCGCGTGGGCCTGTCGGCGGCCACCCCGTCATACGCCACGGACCTGCGTCGCGAGACGGTCGGCGGGGAACTGACGGCGGCGTACGGCAAGGACGCGATGTCGGTCGGCGACGACTACGCCGAGCGGCACGGCGTCGAGGTCGGCGACGAGATGACGGTGGCCTTCAACGGCGGCCGGACCGCGAAGCTGAAGGTCGCGGCGATCACCTCGGACGACGTGAACGTCGACAAGGGCGCGATGTACGTCAACATCACGACCGTCGAGCGGTATCTGCCGGCCGACCGGGTCCCCAAGAACATGATCATGTTCGCGGCGGCCGAGGACGGCAAGGAGAAGCGGGCGTACGCGGCCCTCAAGGACTCGCTGGCCGGCTACCCGCAGTACAAGGTGCAGAACCAGACGGACTTCAAGCAGACGCTGAAGGACCAGATCGGCCAGCTCCTCAACATCGTCTACGGCCTGCTGGCCCTCGCGATCATCGTCGCGGTGCTGGGGGTCGTGAACACCCTGGCCCTCTCGGTGGTCGAACGCACCCGGGAGATCGGCCTCCTCCGCGCCATCGGCCTCTCCCGCCGCCAGCTCCGCCGCATGATCCGCCTGGAGTCGGTCGTCATCGCCCTCTTCGGCGCGCTGCTCGGCCTCGGCCTGGGCATGGGCTGGGGCACGGCGGCCCAGAAGCTGCTGGCCCTGGAGGGCCTGGGGGTCCTGGAAATCCCCTGGCCGACCATCGCCACGGTCTTCGTGGCCTCGGCCTTCGTCGGCCTGTTCGCCGCCCTGATCCCGGCGTTCCGCGCGGGCCGCATGAACGTCCTGAACGCGATCGCGACGGAGTAGAACGTACGGACCACGCACGTACGGGTACGGTAGTCACTCCGGCCCCGGTGGACGCCCTCCAACGTCCATCGGGGCCGGAGTGCTGCGCGTTACGCGACGAGGCGGTCGAACTCGCCTGCCTTCACGCCGAGGACGAAGGCGCGGAGGCGGTCGGGCGTGGTGGTGAGGGTGGTGTTCGGGGTATCGCTCTCGCGGAGTTTGATGGTGCCGTCGTCGGTAGCGGCCACGTAGACGCAGTTGGCGGCCTCGGCGCTGAACGAGGACTTCTGCCAGTCGAGGGTGGACACGGGTGTTCCTTTTCTCAGATGTCTGCCGCTACCCGGCGGATCAGATCCCGGGACTCTGTCGGTTCGAGGCTACAGCTCTCCATGCGGTCCAGAACCCTCCGGTATTTGGCCAACTGCGGTTGCGTATCGAGGAACGAAGAGCCGTGATCCGTGTCGAGCTGGACTGTGTCAAGGGCGGGGTTCGCGGAAGCCAGATAGTGGATGCCCTGCCCGGAGCTGGGGAACGTACCTGCGCCGAACGGGATGACCAGGACGGTGATGTGTTCGTGCTCGCTCAAGTCCAGGAGGGACTCCAACTGTGTGCGGGCCACCTCCGGTCCGCCGAAGCCCATACGCAGGGCCGCCTCATGGATGATCGCTGTCAGCGGCGTCGGGTTCTCCCGGTACAGCACTGCCTGCCGCTTGACCCGGTAGGAGACCCGGTGTTCCACCTCGGGCGGTGAAATCGGAGGTACGGCGTCGCCGATGACTGCGTGGGCATGGGATCGGGTTTGGAGCAGTCCCGGTAGATGGATCACCGCTGCCGTGCGCAGCGTGACGGCATGATGTTCGAGTTCTGCCAAGTCGAGAGCGTCGGGTGGAAGCACATCGCGGTACTCCTCCCACCAGCCGCGCGTTCGTCCGCCTGTCATATCCGCGAGAGCTTCGACCAAGGTTTCATCCGTGCAGGTGTAGCTCCGGGCCATGGACCGGACCCGGTCTGCACTCACCGCGAAGCGTCCTGTCTCGATGCCGCTGACCTGCGGTTGCGAGAAGCCGAGGAGCGAGGCCGCCTTGGTCACAGACAGATCCGTCCGTTCGCGCAGCCTTCGCAGCTCGGCGCCGAGGCGCCGTTGTCGTACGGACGGCGGGGGACTCTTTCGGCTCATGGCTGCCTTCACTCGTTGTGATGTATTAAAAGAATTCGCTCAATGAAGCATAGTTGCTGGGGCTACGGTGTGAAGCACGCCACATCAACCGGCCGCGCCACCAGGCGCCTTCACCCCGCCATGCCCACATCCGCCGGGCAGGCGCTCACCCTTCTTCAGACTCAGACAGGGGATTTCCATGACGAGCATGCCGATCGCATCGCCGCAAGACCCCGCCCCGGAGCCGGACTTCACTCAGGAGGTGTACGAACTCGTACGCGACACCGCGCCCCGCCTCTTCGCCGTGGTGGAGGAGTACCGCCCCGGCACGGACGACGCGGACGCCGTGGTCGTCGCGTGGGGCCTGGCGTACGAGAGCGGGGAGACCGAGGTCATCCGTGTCGGCGGCGGGCGCAGGTGGCGGCTGGCGTCGGCGGAGAACGTCATGCGGCACTTCCACCGGACGGAAGACCGTACGCCCCGCCTTGTGTGGCTCGCGCCGACCGACGACGACGCGGGCGCCCGGGAGGGGTGTGCCGCCTGAAACGGGGGTGTGGGGGCGCGCGGCCGTGTCCGTACTCCGCGCGCCTACGAGCCCGCACCGTCCAGGCGTCCCCGCACGGCCGCCGCCCGAGGGTCCTCGTACGGGGCGAGGAGTCGCAGCGCCCGGGTGCGGTGCTGCTGGGCGACCGTGGGGTCGGTGGCGTCCAGCGCAGCGGCCAGGGCCTTCAGGGCCAGCGCTTCGTGCCAGGCGTCCGCGAGGTCCCTGTGGGTCGCGGCGGCCCTGCGGTGGAAGTGGGCCGCCTCCTCCGGTCTGCCCAGGGTCTGGTACGTCCGGCCGGCACCCAGCCAGGACATCGCCTCGCGGCTGCGATTGCCCAGGCGGCGATGCAGGTCGGCGGAGCGCTGGTACGAGGTGAGCGCGTCCGCGAGTTGGCCCAGTTCCCGTTGGGCGTCGCCGAGGGTGAGAAGCCAATAGGCTTCGAGGACCTGGTTGCGCAGTGCGAGGGCGATGTCCAGGGCCTGTTCGGCCGTATGGAGCGCCGCCTCCAACTCGCCCCGTTCGCGTTGCAGACGGCTCAGTACGCACAGCGCGTTGCCCTCGCCGCCCGGATTTTCCAGTGCGCGGTGAGCTGCCAGGGCTTCCTGGATGGTGGCAGAGGCTTCCCCTGCGCGCCCGGCATCGCAGTAGGTCGTGGCGAGGTTCGAGAGGGCGGTGGCAGCCCAGTGCTCGGAACCCACTGACTGCCAGAGTGCCGACGCCTCCTCGAAATGGGTTGCGGCCGCGTCCAGTTGGCGGCGGCGTAGCTGGATGAGTCCGATCAGGTTCAGCGAGCGCGCCTCGCCGCTGCGGTCACCCTCGGCACGGCGAATCGCCAGCGCTCGCCGATGGCAGTCCAGGCTCTCGTCCCATGCGTTGATTCGGTGATGAGCCATACCGAGGCGCGTGAGGATCAGCGCTTCGGCGGCTGCGTCGTTCACTCTGCGCGCCGAGGCCAGACCGGTGTTGCCGACGGGCAGCCAGTCGGTCATGGAAGCGGAGTGTGGCTGCACGGACCACAGGACCTCCGTCAATTTCCATGCCAGTTCGTCGTATTCTCCCGCGGCGGTACCGACCGCCCTGAGCAGATTCGCGTGTTCGCGCTCCGCCCAGTCCATCGCCGCGTCGTAGTCCGCGAAATCCAGGGGCCGGGCTGTCTCGTCCAGTTCCCCCTGCGTCAGGGGCACCGGATCCTGTGCGGGGGCGAGCCTGATACGCGCCGCCTCCGCGGTGCGCAGGTACCAGATCAGGACGCGGCGGAGCGCGGCCCGTCCGTCCTCCGGGGGTCCTTCCTGCTGCGCGAGGCCGGCGGCGTAGGCGCGGAGCAGATCGTGGAACTGGTAGCGGTCGGGGCCCGTCTGCTCCAGCAGATGCGCGCCCACGAGGGAGTCGAGGAGCTGCCGCGTCCTGACGGCGGGCAGCGCGGCCAGCGCGGCGGCGGCAGGAAGGCCGAACTCCGGTCCGGGGTGCAGACCGAGCTGCCGGAAGAGCGTCGCGCCGGGTGCGGGCAGGGCGCGGTAGGACCAGGCGAAGACGGTACGTACGGCCTCGGCCTCCTCCGCGTCCCCGACGCTGAGCGCGTCCCAGAGGACGGACTCGTCCCGCAGTTCGGCGATCAGATCGGTGAGGCGCAGATGCGGATTGCTCGCCGCCCGCTCCCCGGCGATGCGCAGGGCCAGTGGCAGCGCGGCGCACAGTCTGCTCAGCTCCGCGAGCTCACGCAGGTCGTCCTCGGCGCGGTAGCCCGTGGTCACGGCACGCAGCAGCGCGACGGCTTCCGCTTCGGGGAGGGTGCCGAGGGTCAGTCGTCGGGCCCCGTCCCGTATCGCGAGCCCGGAGAGTCTGTTGCGGCTGGTGACCAGCGTCAGGCAGTGCGGGGAGCCGGGCAGCAGGGGGCGGACCTGGGCGGCGGTGGCCGCGTTGTCCAGCACGATCAGCATCCTGCGGTCGGACAGCAGGGAGCGGTAGTACGCGGCGGCGGCGTCGGGATCCTGCGGTACGGAGCCGGCGGGTGCCCCGAGCGCCGGCAGGAACCCGCGCAGGGCCTCCTGCGCGCTCAGCGGCTGCCCGGGGTCGTAGCCGCGCAGGTTGACGTACAGCTGGCCGTCGGGGAAACGGTGGCGGACCTGGTGCGCCCAGTGCAGTGCGAGCGAGGTCTTGCCCGCACCCGCGGTGCCCGCCACGACGCAGACCGAGACGATGACGGGAGCGCCTTCCTCGGTCGGCAGGACGGCGTTCAGCTGCCCCAGTTCGGCGGTGCGGTTGATGAACCGGTGGACGTCACCGGGTAACTGCCGGGGCACCTGGCCCTTGTGTCCTGCCGCGCCCTCGCGTCCGAGGCCGCCACTTCCGGGTGGCGTGTGCCGGTGGAAGTGGACCCCGCCGGTGACGCTTCCGGCCTGGACGACGTCCTGGGACGTTCCCGACAGCTCGTTGTGCGAGCGGTCGGGAACATCTGATGGGCCCCTGGGCTGATCGATGACTCACTCCGGTTGCGGGACAGGCGCGGGCAGGGAAGCAATCTCACGGGAAAAGTACGAGGAGATGTCCTCACCCGCTTCGAAAAGTGATCGGATGTAATGCTCCCAGTCATGGACCTGCCGCCGGTCGGTGAAGCGGATCGCGCCCAACGGTCGCCCGGTGTCGGTGTAGAGAATGTTGTACAGCGTCCGGCTTCCCATCACCACGATTTCCGGAAGCTGTCGCGCTTTCTCGGAGTCCGCCACTTTGTCTGCCGTAACGATCCGGACGCGGTTCCCGCCCAGCTCGTCCTGCTGCACCAATGAGTGAAGTTCCCACTGCACGTACGGTGTGATGGGATACTCCACGATACGTACCCGGTGAAAAACGTACCGGCGGCGTTCGTTCTCCCGTGCCTTCGCCATGATGGCGCCCCGCCTCTTGGCGAAGAGACGAAGCACTTCCTGCCAGTCGCCGCGATGAAGCGCGTCCCTGCTGGGGTCGTTCTGCTCCTCGAAGTACTGCCGCCGCTCCAGCTTCCACGAGGCTCCGTCGTGGATCAGCGCCTGGCGTTCCCTGAAGTCCCGCTTGTAGTCCGTGCTGACGAGACGCTCACCCAGCTCCGGGCTGATCGTCGGGACCTTCGGATCAAGCATCCGGAATATCCTTTTTCGCGGCGCTGAGCATATTGCCGGGGATCACGACGAGACGTTCGTCCGCCGCCAGGGAGACTCCGGTGGGGAGGTGTGAAGAATAGGCTGCCGTCAGGTCACGTCCGATGACCGCGATGTCGCCGTTGTCGAGTTGCCAGATGTCCGGGCAATCGTCGTCGTCCTGTGAATGTCCGAGCTCCTGCGCCGTCTTGCCGAGGCGCCTGGAGAATAACGCGGAAGGGTTTGCTTCCCACGGACGATTCATTCCTGCCCCCGGTGAGGATTTCAGGCGAAAAGGAATAATAAATTTTACGGGGGCTGACTACGCAAAGCAACATCGCCAGGAGGCGAGTTCTCGCCAACGTCCGTCCCCGCCGTTCCCCGTCCCAGCCGCAGCAGCCGTCCCCCGTCGCCCCCGTGGCTCGGGCCACCGCTCCGGCCGCGGCTGTCGTACCGGCGTCGTAGGCTGGAGGATCCCCGGCCCGTGCGACGTGTCGGGCCCTTCGCGTTGCCCAGCGCGACTCATGCGACTCACCACACGCATCAGGTGAACCGCACCCGCCCCACCCACCCATGGACCCGGACGGAACCCCCTTCATGAGCCTGCACGGTCTGCTCGACGCCGTCACCAAGGACGCGGCGCTCGCCGAAGCGGTGAAGGCCGCCACCGACGGTCACCGCACGCATGTCGATCTGGTCGGGCCGCCCGCCGCCCGGCCCTTCGCCGTCGCCGCGCTGGCGCGCGAGGCGGGGCGGCCCGTGCTGGCCGTGACCGCCACCGGGCGGGAGGCCGAGGATCTGGCC
Organism: Streptomyces sp. NPDC088124; assembly: GCF_040685895.1. Lineage (NCBI taxonomy): Bacteria > Bacillati > Actinomycetota > Actinomycetes > Kitasatosporales > Streptomycetaceae > Streptomyces > Streptomyces sp. NPDC088124. Next base: position 58,558 of record NZ_JBFBJB010000055.1, read on the forward strand.
GCGGCGCTGCGGTCGCTGCTCGATCCGGACACCGTCGTGGAGTACCCGTCCTGGGAGACGCTGCCGCACGAGCGGCTGTCGCCCCGGTCCGACACCGTGGGCCGGCGGCTCGCGGTGCTGCGCCGGCTCGCGCACCCCTCGCCGGACGATCCGGCGGCCGGGCCGGTCAGCGTCGTCGTCTCGCCCGTACGGTCCGTGCTCCAGCCGCAGGTCAAGGGGCTCGGGGAGCTGGTGCCCGTCGCGCTGCGCAGCGGGCAGAGCGCCGATCTGGGCGAGGTGACCGAGGCGCTGGCCGCCGCCGCGTACGCGCGCGTCGAGCTGGTCGAGAAGCGCGGCGAGTTCGCCGTGCGCGGCGGCATCCTGGACGTCTTCCCGCCCACCGAGGAGCACCCCCTCCGCGTGGAGTTCTGGGGCGACGACGTCGAGGAGATCCGTTACTTCAAGGTCGCCGACCAGCGCTCCCTGGAGGTCGCCGAGCACGGGCTGTGGGCGCCGCCCTGCCGGGAGCTGCTGCTCACTCCCGAGGTACGGGCACGGGCCGCCGAGCTCGCCGAGGAACACCCCGAGCTGGGCGACCTGCTGGGAAAGATCGCCGAGGGCATCGCCGTCGAGGGCATGGAGTCCCTCGCCCCGGTCCTGGTGGACGACATGGAGCTGCTGCTCGACGTCCTCCCCGCGGGCTCCATGGCGCTGGTCTGCGACCCCGAGCGGGTACGGACCAGGGCCGCCGACCTCGTCGCGACCAGCCAGGAGTTCCTGGCGGCGTCCTGGGCGGCCGGCGCGGGCGGCGGCGAGGCGCCCATCGACGTCGGCGCCGCCTCCCTGTGGTCCGTCGCGGACGTCCGGGACCGCGCCCGCGAGCTGGGCATGATGTGGTGGTCCGTCTCCCCCTTCGCGGTCGACGAGGAGCTGGGTGACGAGGCCATCACGCTCGGCATGCACGCCCCCGAGTCGTACCGCGGCGACACCGCCCGCGCCCTCGCCGACACCAAGGGCTGGCTCGCCGACGGCTGGCGGACCGTCTACGTCACCGAGGGCCACGGCACGGCGGCCCGTACGGTCGAGGTCCTGGGCGGCGAGGGGATCGCCGCGCGGCTCGACACCCCGGGCGCGCGCTCGGCGGGCGGGCTCGCCGAGATCGCGCCGTCCGTCGTCCACGTGGCGTGCGGCTCGATGGACCACGGCTTCGTCGACCCGGCGCTGAAGCTCGCCGTCCTCACCGAGACCGACCTCTCCGGCCAGAAGGCGGCGGGCAAGGACGGCGCCCGCATGCCCGCCAAGCGCCGCAAGACCATCGACCCGCTGACCCTGGAGCCGGGCGACTACATCGTTCACGAGCAGCACGGCGTGGGCCGGTACGTGGAGATGGTGCAGCGTACGGTGCAGGGCGCCACCCGCGAGTATCTGCTGGTGGAGTACGCGCCGGCCAAGCGCGGCCAGCCCGGCGACCGGCTCTACATCCCGACCGACCAGCTGGAGCAGGTCACCAAGTACGTCGGCGGCGAGGCCCCGACCCTGCACCGCCTCGGCGGCGCGGACTGGACGAAGACCAAGGCACGCGCCAAGAAGGCCGTCAAGGAGATCGCCGCCGACCTGATCAAGCTCTACTCGGCGCGGATGGCCGCCCCCGGGCACGCCTTCGGCCCGGACACCCCCTGGCAGCGCGAGCTGGAGGACGCCTTCCCGTACGTGGAGACGCCCGACCAGCTCTCCACCATCGCCGAGGTCAAGGAGGACATGGAGAAGACGGTCCCGATGGACCGGTTGATCTGCGGCGACGTCGGCTACGGCAAGACCGAGATCGCCGTACGGGCGGCCTTCAAGGCGGTCCAGGACGGCAAGCAGGTCGCGGTCCTCGTCCCCACGACCCTGCTGGTGCAGCAGCACTTCGGGACGTTCTCCGAGCGGTACGCGCAGTTCCCCGTCTCCGTGAAGGCGCTCTCCCGTTTCCAGTCGGACGCGGAGGCGAAGGCGACGCTCCAGGGGCTGCGGGAGGGCGCGGTCGACATCGTCATCGGCACCCACCGGCTCTTCTCCTCCGAGACCAAGTTCAAGGACCTCGGCCTGGTCATCGTGGACGAGGAGCAGCGCTTCGGCGTGGAGCACAAGGAGCAGCTCAAGAAGCTCCGCGCCAATGTCGACGTGCTCACCATGTCCGCGACGCCCATTCCGCGCACGCTGGAGATGGCCGTCACCGGCATCCGGGAGATGTCGACGATCACCACGCCGCCGGAGGAGCGGCATCCGGTGCTCACGTTCGTCGGACCGTACGAACAGAAGCAGATCGGCGCGGCCGTACGGCGCGAGCTGCTCCGCGAGGGCCAGGTCTTCTATATCCACAACCGGGTCGAGTCGATCGACCGCGCGGCGGCGAGGCTGCGCGAGATCGTCCCCGAGGCGCGGATCGCGACGGCGCACGGGCAGATGGGCGAGGCGGCCCTGGAGCAGGTCGTGGTGGACTTCTGGGAGAAGAAGTTCGACGTGCTGGTCTCCACGACCATCGTCGAGTCCGGCATCGACATCTCGAACGCCAACACCCTGATCGTGGAGCGCGGCGACAACTTCGGTCTCTCGCAGCTCCACCAGCTCCGCGGCCGGGTCGGGCGCGGGCGCGAGCGTGGTTACTCGTACTTCCTCTACCCGCCGGAGAAGCCGCTCACGGAGACCGCGCACGAGCGCCTGGCGACCATCGCCCAGCACACGGAGATGGGCGCGGGCATGTACGTGGCGATGAAGGACCTGGAGATCCGCGGCGCGGGCAATCTCCTGGGCGGCGAGCAGTCGGGCCATATCGCGGGCGTCGGCTTCGACCTGTACGTACGGATGGTGGGCGAGGCGGTCGCGGACTACCGGGCGGCGCTGGACGGCGGGGAGCAGGAGGAGCCCCCGCTGGAGGTCAAGATCGAACTCCCGGTGGACGCGCACGTCCCGCACGACTACGCCCCGGGCGAGCGGCTGCGCCTCCAGGCGTACCGCGCGATCGCCTCCGCGAACACGGAGGCCGACATCACCGCCGTACGGGAGGAACTCACCGACCGTTACGGCAAGCTGCCGGAGCCGGTGGAGAACCTGCTGCTGGTGGCGGGGCTGCGGATGCTGGCGCGGGCGTGCGGGGTGGGCGAGATCGTGCTCCAGGGCTCCAACATCCGGTTCGCCCCGGTGGAGTTGCGGGAGTCGCAGGAGCTGCGCCTGAAGCGGCTGTACCCCCGTACGGTCATCAAGCCGGCCGTCCACCAGATCCTGGTCCCGCGCCCGACGACGGGCAAGATCGGCGGGAAGCCGACGGTGGGGCGCGAACTGCTGGCGTGGACGGGGGAGTTCCTGACGACGATCCTGGGCTGAGGCGGGGTGCCGGGTGCCGGGCTCGGGTGCCACGTCCGGCTGCCAGGTCCCGGCGCCCGCTGCCCGGCGTCCGTCCCTTACCCGAGTCGGCCCACCTGCCGAGAACCCCTTTCGCACCGGTCGCCGGACTTAGACCGACCGGCGAATGGGGGGCGGCGTCACGGGGCTGGGGCACGCACCTCGCGGCGTTGTCGTCACTCACCATGGCTCCGCCATGCCTCGA
>NZ_JBFBJB010000056.1:0-60682 GCF_040685895.1 Streptomyces sp. NPDC088124
TACATCAATCCGTCCCTCGCCGTCCTGCTGCTGCTCGCGCTCGGCTGCGCCACCGTCTCCGCCGTGCTGTACCGCAAGCAGCGCCACGACAACACAGAAGAAAGGCTGAACCGTTGAGCTCCAGCGACCTGACCCGCAGACACGCTCTCACCGCTGCCGCCGCTGTCACCGCCGCCACAAGCCTCACCTCCACCGGCCTTCTCACGACGCCGGCCGCCGCCGCGCCGGCGCCCCTCAGGAACGACGAACTCAAGGAAGCGCTGCGCCGCGTCGAAGCCCGGCGGCGCCGCCTCGACACCAGCCGCCCGTCCGCCAACGGATGGGAGATGCAGAAGGCCACGGACGACGGTGGTGACATCGTGGCCCGTCCCGTACCGGGCTGCGCGGAGTTCTACGTCGTGGATGCCCCCGGTCTCGGCGACACCCCTCCCGACTTTGTCGACGGTCCCGATGACCTCTCGAACGACGGGCAGCGATTGCCGAGTTGGGCGTCCCCCTTCTCGCTGCTCCGGTCGGCCTCGCCGCACGGATGAGCTGTCCCTCCTGCGGTCCCTGAGACAGCGAATGCCATGGGCGCCACGCTTCAAGCGTGGCGCCCGTCTCCTATGTGCCCTGCGTCCCCGACGCCTTCACTCACCACCGTGGACAGCCTGAGGCCGCCGGACCAGTTCAAGGACTACGTACTGCTGGAGCAGAAGGCGGTGGGGCTCCAGCTGTACGCGATGCACGCCATCCAGGGCTTCTTCCAGACGGAGGAGCACGCGCGGGCGCTGATCGGCGGGGGCTATCCGCCGCTGCCGGTGGAGGAGCTGTACGTCCCGCCAAGCCGGCGGATCTCCTCCAGCGGGTAGGGGGTTTGCCTGCTCTGGTGCTGGAGCTTGCGGTTGAAGTCGGACATCACCGCGGCGATCGGAGCGTGCCGGGCGAGGATCGCTGCGGCCTTCTGCGGGATTCCTGTGGGGCGTTTGCCCTCCGCGTAGGCGCGCACCAGTGCGTAGCGGCCCTCCCGGTCCTCTCTCTGGTAACCGTGCAGAGCGGTGACCAGCCAGTTCACCAGATACGTGGCGGTGTAACAGCGATCGTAGGTCTGATGCCGGTCGAAGAAGTCGGCCTCGTCCTGCGACAGCTCGAACGCGGAGTGCATGGCGAGGCCGTAGTCCGCGAAGTAGAGGCGCCGGCCGTCGGTCAGGATGTTCTCGAAGTGCGCGTCGAAGTGCAGGAGTCCGCGGCTGTTCATGAACGAGGTGCCGGCTGCCAGATCCGCCTCCACCATGGCGCAGGCCCGGTTGGCGGTCTCGTCTCCTGCTTCGACCTGGGTGCCCAGCCACTGGTGCAGGTTCTGTGGAATGTACTCCAGGAACAGCGCGACGCTCGCCGAGGACTGCTGGAGAGCCTGGATCCGGCGGCGCACCTGCGGTCCGCCGCCCCAGTAGGCGACGGCCTGTTCGATGTCGGCCAGTTCTTCGGGCAGGGGCGTCGAGTCCGGCAGCACCCGCCAGTGGTACATGAGGGGGAAGCCCTCGTACTCCCCCGCGAGTACCCAGTTCGTCGTCATGGTGTGCACGGCGAGCTCTCGCCAGACCCCGAAGCCCGGCCCGCCGATGCCGTACTGGCAGAAGACAGGCAGCTCGAACAGGTTCGCCGTGGACCGGAGGTGCTCGGGTTGCCTCTCCGGATCGGTGAGGGGCACCCGCTTGACGAAGACCGGGGTTCCGGCGACCTCCAGCAGGGCCGACTTCCCGCCGATGCCGGATCCGATCGGCACGGCCGCCTCCACGAGCTCGCGCAGGGTGCGATCACTGCACAAGGCCAGGGATGTGGAGGCGGCACTATGAGCGGTCAGACGCGCACCGCGCGACACTTCACGGCACTTCACTGTGGCCTCCACTGGGCGCCGAGATCGACTCCGCAATGGTTGCGGTCCACGGAGAGCCGATGCTCAGGCCACGAGTCGGCGGAAGCAACCCTTCCGGGTGTGCGGTGGTCTTACCGGGTGTGGTGCGCAGAGGGCCGGCCTCTGTCGACTCGTACCGGTGAACCGACGTGAGAGGGCGTAGTCCATGGAGCTCGATCCCGGCCTCTGCCTGGATGTTCCGGAGGGTTTCGACGATTCGGATGCCGAGACTCAGGTGCATCCCATGGCCAGGAAGCTGTTCCCCGCCACCACTGCCGCGGAAGCCTTCAGGAAAGCCTGTGAGTGGGTGGGAGAGCAAAAGGTCTTCCTGGTGGATGTGTCATGGGATTTCGCGTATGACGAGGACGAGCCCTACACGCTGAGCATCTATTTCACGTTCGAGCTGGATCCCGAAGACGCCTGACATCAGAACGAACGAAGCTGTATCCCTGGGCTGCTGATTCAGCGCGGCGGTGAGGGTCCAGGGTGCGATCGTCCAGACGGCGGCGGTACCGATCTTCGCACCTTGACAAGCCGTCACCCGCACCCAGGCGCAGGTGCAGGTGCAGGTGACGGCATGCAGGGGGACGGCCTTGTGGCTACTCCTCGATACGGATCACACGCACCCCCGTGCCCCGGTACCGCACCGGATCACGGGTGAGTACGGGACGTCCCCTCGGCCACTCCACCGAGGGGCGGGCGAGATGCAGCGCGTGCGCGCCGCTCCAGTCGGTCTCGGTCGTCTTCTGCTCGCGGAGGTGCTTTCCGACCGCTGCGGCGCCCGCGAAGTCCAGTTCCGTGATGTCGACGGACGGCAGGGCCCCGACATGCTCCGCGACGCCCGCCCGGTCGCTCTCGGCGACCGCGAGGCACAGCGCGGGAAGGTAGATCCGTAAGGTCGGGTCCTTCTCCGCCTCGACCACCAAGCGGGACGCCATGCGGTTTCCCGCGCCGAGTGCGAGGGCCGCCGTGTCATCGAGCACCACCGCACGCGGCAACGGGTACTGGTCCTTCTTCACTCCTGGACCTCCCCGAGGCGCCCGGAGACGATGCCCGCCCAGAGGTCTTCGCCGGCCTTCTCGTCCTCCTCGGTGTACGGCCTGCCGAGGAGGTGCTCCTCGATGTACGCCTTCGTCTCCTCGTACCGCTGAGCCAACTCCTCCTTCGTGGGGGTCGCGCCCGCCAGTTCGGCCAGCAGGTCGCGCATGGTGATGCCGCGATCCCTGGCCAGCTCCTGGAGCCGGTCGCGGACGGCGGGGTCAACCTTGATCGTTGTGTCGGCCACATCGACAGTATACCTGCGGTATACCATCTCGGGGCGTTCGAGCGTGACGGTCATGACACTCCGTATCGCTGCAGGTAGCCGACCCATGAAATCGGGATCGGGAGCTTCAAGCCGGGCCGAGGCCGGTCAGGCGAGGCCGGGTGCGGCGGGCGCGTGCGGGGCCGTCAGGGCCGCGCGGGCCTTGGCGCCGCCCCTCTTCGCGGCGGCCACGAAGCCGCGGGCCGCCGCGTTCAGGGGTGGCGGGGCGCAGGCGCGGCAGGTGCCCGAGGGCGGGAGCGGGGCGCGGCACTCCTCGCATTCGGGGACCGTCCGGGGCGGCCCCGCCGGTGGCAGCGGCGTCGGCATCTTGCGGCGCAACCGGTCCGCGATCAGGCCCGGCGCGGAGAGCACCGGCGTCGGCAGCCCCGCCGTCAGCGCCTGCCTCACCTGCGCGTCACTCGCGCCGCAGCCCCGCCATTCCTCCACCAGCGGTGCGAGCCGTACCGCTTCGACGGTTCCGAGGGCGAGCCGGGGCTCCCGGCGACCGAGGGAGAGCAGCAACTCCGTGGCGGACCTGAGCTGTTCGGGAATGGACAGTTTCTCCCGGCGCACCGCCCGCGCCCGTCGCTTCGGGGTCGGGCTCGGAGTCGGACTCGGGGAAGGGGAGGGAGGTTCTTGTTCCCCAGTCGTTTCTCCCATAGGGAGCGGGCCCGACACGCCGGTGGCCTCCTCACCGGAGGCCAGGTTTCGGCCATTTTCATCACCGCCGGCAGCGTCGCCGTCGACGGCTCCCGGTACTTCGTTCGTGTAAGGGTGATCGAATACTTCGTACACCGTGGAGAGTTGACCGGATTCCCGGTCCTTCACGACCGACCGGCGCAGATAGCAGGATTCCTCCAGCTCACGCAGGGCTTCGCCGATCCGCGTGCGGCCTTCCTTGCGCTGATCGGCAAGCGAGCGGATCGAGGCGCGGGCGCCGGGCGGCAGACTGAGTAAGTACATGAGTACGCCTGCCGCGCACCACGAGATGCTGCGATCGCGCAGGAGCGCGTTGGCGAAGGTGGAGAAGGAACGCGTGGGCGTTGTACGGTAAATCCGCATCCGGAGGGTCACTCCTGGTGTCGAGCCCCCGGGTGACCCAATCACCGCGGGGGTATTTCATGTCCCAAGCTCGGGCCTGATCGCAGACCTGAAGGACTGCCGTGACTGTAACGCCACGCACTGTGACGAGCGCAAGTGCCGACGATGTCGCCCGGGACCTGCGTTCGATATACCGCAGATCACCCACCGAACCAGTGTTGACCTGCGGATATCTTCCGGGCAGAACCGTTCAGCCACGAGGCCGAGCGCTCCGTGACGGCAACCGGAGTTCACCCATCGGAGTGATACCGCCGTTCAGGACTCGCCAAGTCCTCCCGGGCGGTCGGCCTGGTAACCCGCGAGAAGGGGGACCGTGCCACTCCCGTCCAGCACTGAAACGGCGAACGGCCGGTCGAGGCGCACCGGGGCCGTCCGCAGCAGCTGCCCCGGGCCGTCGAAATGGGCCCGGTTCGCCCAGGGCCGGTCCGTGGCGGTGCCGGCCGAGGTCTCGGAGGTCAGGCCTTCCTCGTCGAACCGTACGAGGCAGCTCTGGACGGCCCGGTCGCAGTGGACCGGCTCGGAGAACATCCGGGGGAGTTCGGCCGATGGCGAGAAGAGGCGCTTCACCCCGAGCGCTGCCAGTTGGGGCGACATGTCGATGTCGCCGGAGAGCCACAGACGCGGTAGCTCCAGCAGCACCGCCTCGGGACGTCTGCTGCCGCGGCTCCCGCGGATCGCACTCCCCTGGGCGGCCGGGGCCCACGAGGCCGATATCACCTCCGCGGGCGGGACTTGCCGGTCCTCACCCAGTGCGAAGCGGACCCTGACCGGCGGTGTGGCGGGCGCCGCGCTCCTGTCCCCGGCGCGAGCCCGCAGTTCGACCACCGTGACCCGGCCGTGCGGCCGCGCGAGGGTCCAGGCGTCCTCGACCGGTACTTCCGCGACCATGGCGGGGACGCGGTGCGTCACGCCCTCCGCATCGGTGAAGGGGAGCTCACGGGTGAAGGACGGCTCAAAGGGCCGCTCCCACTCGGCTCGCAGCGCGACCGTGCTGACGAGGAGGGCACAGTGTGCGGGATCAGCGCACTCTGCCGCCTGGCCGAGCAGGGCGTCCGTGCCGTGACTCCACCGGTGGAGCCCGTGCGGGCCGTCGAGGCCGGGCTGCCCGACCTCGATCGCGTACGAGGGCGTGCCGAACTCCGGCCGCGCCGGAAGCCGGCTCGACATCCTGGCCGAGGCGATGAACGCGCCCTCCCGTCCGAGTGCGCGGACCGCGGTGGCTTCCACCTTCCGGGCACGAACCGGGCCGACGACCCCCCGCAGCTCTTCGCGAGTCGCCCCGTCCGCGCAGGCCTCCAGGGCTGCCAGCGCCAGCCACAGACCGGCAGGCGAGCAGATCACGTCACCCCTGGCACCACGGACCACCGGATCGTCGAAAAGCAACTCCAGCCACAGCTCGCCCAAGGCCGTGATCGCCTCGGCGACGTCGGTTTCCGTGCGCACAACAGTCCTCCTGCCGGCAGCTCCACAGGGAGCGACATCGTGGCATGACAGTGCGTTCCACGGTGTTCCTGATGAGGTTACGGGCGCGGCCCCGCCTCCAGCCCCGCCGACTGGAGCAGCGCCGCTGCCACGCCGCAAAAGACGCCGCCCCGGCGGCCGTTCGGGGCTCCGGGGCGGTGTTGTGTTCGGTTGCGCGCTGCTACAGGAACGAGTTGATCTCGATCGTCTCCGTGCGGCCCGGGCCGACGCCGATCGCCGAGATCGGCGCTCCCGACATCTCCTCCAGCGCCTTCACGTACGCCTGCGCGTTCTTCGGCAGGTCGGCGAACGTCTTCGCCTTCGTGATGTCCTCCGACCAGCCGGGCAGGTACTCGTACACCGGCTTCGCGTGGTGGAAGTCCGTCTGGCTGTACGGGAGTTCCTCGACGCGCTTGCCGTCGATCTCGTACGCCACGCACACCGGGATCCGCTCCCAGCCGGTCAGCACGTCCAGCTTGGTGAGGAAGAAGTCCGTCAGGCCGTTGACCCGCGTCGCGTAGCGCGCGATCACCGCGTCGAACCAGCCGCAGCGGCGGTCGCGGCCCGTGGTGACGCCCCGCTCGCCGCCGATGCGGCGCAGGGCCTCGCCGTCGTCGTCGAAGAGTTCCGTGGGGAACGGTCCGGCGCCGACGCGCGTCGTATAGGCCTTGAGGATGCCGATGACCCGGTTGATCTTCGTCGGCCCGACACCCGAGCCGGTGCAGGCGCCGCCCGCCGTCGGGTTGGACGAGGTGACGAAGGGATACGTGCCGTGGTCGACGTCGAGCAGGGTGCCCTGGCCGCCCTCGAAGAGGACGACCTTGCCCTCGTCGATCGCGTTGTTCAGGATCAGCGTCGTGTCGGCCACGTACGGCTTGAGCTGGTCCGCGAAGGTCAGCAGCTCCTCGACGATCTTGCCGGACTCTATGGCCCGCCGGTTGAAGACCTTGGCGAGGAGCTGGTTCTTGGACTCCAGCGCCGCGTCGACCTTCTGCTCCAGGATCGACTCGTCGTAGAGGTCCTGGACACGGATGCCGGTGCGGTTGATCTTGTCGGCGTAGGTCGGGCCGATGCCGCGCCCGGTCGTGCCGATCTTCCGCTTGCCGAGGAACCGTTCCGTCACCTTGTCGACCGTGACGTTGTACGGCGTGATCAGGTGTGCGTTGCCGCTGATCAGCAGCTTCGACGTGTCGACACCGCGCTCGCCAAGACCGTTCAGCTCGGAGAACAGGACAGCCGGGTCGACCACCACACCGTTACCGATCACCGGGGTGCACCCCGGGGAGAGGATTCCGGAAGGGAGGAGATGCAGTGCGTACTTCTGGTCGCCCACGACGACCGTGTGGCCGGCGTTGTTGCCGCCCTGATAGCGCACGACATAGTCCACGGAACCACCGAGCAGGTCGGTGGCCTTTCCCTTGCCTTCGTCACCCCACTGAGCACCGAGCAGCACAAGTGCGGGCACAGGCGTACACCCCTTCCGGGCGGGGCATGTCCAAGGTCAGGGACGCACAAACGCCGTTCGTACGGCGTGAGTACGCCGTCACCACGCGTGATCCGTGCCTGCGACATCGCACAGCGTTGTACGACACAGACCTGACCGTCGAACCGGATGCCCCGGAATAGACGAAGCCCCTGGCGCAATAGCGCAAGGGGCTCTTGCACAAAGATGCTACCCGAGGAAGGACCGAGGTGTCGGCTCCGGAGCCCGCCGAGAACGGCGCGCAGCAGCTTCTGGTGGTCATCGACCCGGTGGCAGGCCGGACCGACGGCGAATCGGTGCGGATCGCGAGAGACGTGCTCAGCGGGGGCGCGGCGGTCAAACTCTGCTTCCCGGAAGGCCCCGAGGAGCTGGCGCGGGCGCTGGCCCGGCGCGGCAGCCGGCGCCCCGTGCTGGTGGGCGACGACCGGGCGCTGCTGCGGATGGTCTCGCTGCTCCACCGGGAGCGCGAGCTGACCGCGGGCGCCCTCTCGCTGGTGCCGGTGGGCGCCTCCGTGGAGCTGGCGCGTTCACTGGGCGTGCCCATAGGCGCGGTGGCGGCGGCGCGGGCGGTGCTGGACGGCGCGGTGCGCAGGCTGGACCTGCTGGTCGACGACAGCGACGGGGTGGTGCTGGGCGATCTCCGTATCCCGGCCCTCCCCGCGCTCCCCGGGCGCGCGGGGGCGGGCGGGGACCGGGAACCGGGCGGTGGCACGGGGGTCCCGCCCGCCGTCGCCTCGGTCTGGCACACCTGCCGCTCCCTGGTCCGTACGCTCGTACGCCCCGTCCCGCACGCCCTCGCGGTGCACACGCACCGGCTGCGCGTGGAGGCGGACGGCGTGGTGCTGAGCGATCTGGACGAACCGGTCGAGGCGGTGACCGTACGGTCGCGCGGCGGCCGGGCGGAGGTGGTGATCCGGACACAGGGTGCGGCGGAACCGGTCAGGGCGAGCGCCCTCTCCGTCACGGTCTCGGGTGCGGACTTCCGCTACCGCGCGGACGCCCGCGTCGCCGGTCCGGTCCGTACCCGGACCTGGACGCTCCGGCCGGGGGCCTGGGGGCTGACCCTGCCCGCCGGCGCGGGCGGCGGGCCGGCGGTGGCGGGGGCGTACGCGGGTCCCGGCGGCGGCCCCGGCGGCGGCTGACACCTCTCTCCGCCGGGGGGTGCGGCTGCTCCCTGGTCAGCGAGGCGGTTACCCTCAGCGTCCGATCAACGCCCGGGGGGACGGAACAGATGCACGGCACGTACGGCACCGCGGCTCAGAGACCCGGGCCCGGCGGAGGCGAGGACGGGGACAGGGACGGAGGCGGGGACAGGGACGGAGACGGAGGCGGGGGCAGCGACGCGGGTGGCGGTCCGAGGGCGGCCGTCGCCCTCGATCTCCCCGACACCGCGGAGGCCCTGACCCGCTACCGGGCCCGCTCCGGCACCTGGACGCGCGGCGGGCTCGCGCTGCTGGCCGGCGTCGCGGTCATCGCGCTCGCCGCCCGGGGCCGCGGGCTGACCTGGCCGCAGGAGGTGCTGCCGTCCCTGTGCGGCCTCGGCCTCTTCGCGACCGGGCTCGGCGTGGTCGCCCGCCGGCTCGCCCGCCGGATGGGGCACCGCCTGGCGCGGTCGCCGTGGACGGCCTGCGCCGCGGTCTCCGTACCGCGCGGGCTGCACGCGGGGACGGTGGTGCTGCGTGACCCGGTCACGGGTGATCTGTGGCCGATGGCCGTGGTCGCCGTACAGCAGCGCTACCAGCTCGTCGAGCCGGGTCCCGGCGGGGTGCTGTGGTGGTCCGGCGATCCGCGGACCGGCGGGGTGATCGCGCCGCCGGGCGGCGGGGAGCTGGTCTGGACGCGGGCGGTACGGGGGGAACGGGCGCGGCTCAGGAGCGTACGGGCGGCTGCGGAGCGCGGTCTGCTGGACCGGCCGGTTCCACGGCAGCCACAGCCGGCCGCCCGGCCCGTACCGCCGGAATCGTCCTCCGCCTCCTCCGCCGATTCGGCCTTTCGCGCGCTCACCGCCGCCGTCCGCCACCGGGGCGTCTTCCGCTGGGTCCTGCTCGTCGGCGTGATCGCGCTCGGCGTGGGCATCGCCTCCCTCGAAGCCTCGATGAAGGACCCGCGGATCCAGCTCACCGTGATCGACGCGGGCTCCGACGGTGTCTGCGCCGTGCGGTGGACCGAGCCGTGGAGCGGCGCGGAACGCCGGGGCACGTACCACTGCGACCCGGACCGCGATCCTCTCCTCGACGACGGGGAGACGGGGTGGCTGGTCTCGTACGGCCCGTGGAAGGGCGACCTGTACGACGCCGAGGAGCGCGGCACGATCGCCAACGACGTGAACGGCGCGGTGTTCCTGGCCGGGGCCGCGCTCACCCTGACCGGTCTGGCCGGCGGGGGCCTGCGGCTGTGGCGGTGGCGGCGGAGCCAGGAGGAGAGCGGCGGAACCGCGGCCGGGGCCGGGATGGGGGGCGGCGGCCGGGCGCCCCTGCCGTCCTCGCTGCCCTCGCCGTCGGCGCCGGGCCTGCGGCCGCGCCCGCCCGTCAGCCTCGCCAAGGTCACCGATCATCTGGCCCGTGCGGACCGCCGCGCGGCGGTCGCCTTCACGTACGCGGCCCTGGCCGCCGAGGCGCGCCGCGCGCCCGTCCCCCGGCCCGGAGGCCGGTACCGCCCCGACCTCGACATCCGGGCGGTGCGGTGGTGGCGGGTGCGGACGCTGCGTGAGCTGAGTTCGCTGACCGCCGTCCTCCAGAGCCTCGGCGTGGCGGCGGGGGTCGGGGTGCTGTGGCTGATCCCGGGCGACGAGATGCCGTGGCTGACCCTGCTGGTGGGCGGCTTCTGTGCCGCCGCGGGGGTGACGGCGCTGGGCCGGCTGGTGTGGCGGGGCGTGCCCACGGTGCGGGCGCTCGTCCGGGCGGCCCTCGCGCCGGTGCCCGTGCCCAAGCGGTACGTCCTGCTGAACGATCCGTACGGCGCGGGTCCCGTGCTGCTGTTCTTCCCGGCCCACGGCGGTGACGACGACCTGCCGGAGGCGCTGCTCGGCGTACTGCCGCCCGGTACGGCACGCCGGCCGTGGCTCGGGCTGCCCGCCCCCACCGGGGAGGCGGAACTGCGCGGCTGGCTGGACCCGTCCCCGGCGGTCGTGCCGTGGATCGAGGGCCGGGCGCTGTGGCCCCGGCACCCGTACGAGGAGATCAACCCGAACGACCCCGGGATCCGTACCTATTTGGAGCTGCTGGCCCCCAACATCACGCCGCGTTAGCCCTTCTTACCGGCCCCGACCGCCGCCGCCCCGGCCACCGCCGCCCTGCGCTGCTCCTGGAGCGCCCGCCAGCGGTCCATCATCGCCGCCACCTCTTCCTGCACGAACTCGAAGAACTCGACACTCTCCGCCAGCCGCGCCCCCGCCGGGGTGTCCCGCCCCAGCGAGTCCGCGCCCTCGCGCAGGGCGTTCTCCCAGCGCGTGAGCACCGCGTCGCGCTGCGTGAACGTCGTGTACCAGACGTCGTCGTGCACCCGGTAGCGGTCCCGCCGCGTGCCCGGGTCGCGCTCCCGGCCGGCCAGCCCGACCTGGACGAGGTAGCGGATCGCGCCCGACACCGCCGCCGGGCTGATACCGAGCCGCTCGCTCAGCTCCGCGGAGGTCAGGGACCCGTCGTCCGCGGAGACGATGGCGGCGAAGACCCGCGAGGCCGTCCGCTGCATCCCGGACTCGGTCATCACCGCCGCGAACCGCTCGACGAAGCGGGTCACCGCTTCCGGGTTCCGCGACGGGCTGTTCTCGTTCATCGCCTGCTCGTCTCCCCTGCTGTCCGCTGCGCGTGCCGTCCGTGTCCGGGCCCCGTGTCCCGATCTTAACCCGATCCTTTTTACGCTTCCTTAACTTCACAATTTTGTGAAAGTAGCGTAGCTTCCAAATCATGACGAAGGCAATCAGCGTCGCCGGACTGCACAAGTCGTTCGGCCGGACGCACGCGCTGGACGGCCTCGATCTCACCGTCGAGACCGGTGAGGTCCACGGCTTCCTCGGCCCCAACGGAGCCGGGAAGTCCACCACCATCCGGGTCCTCCTCGGGCTTCTGCGCGCCGACTCCGGCGGGGCCCGGCTCCTCGGCCGGGACCCGTGGCAGGACGCGGTCGAGCTGCACCGGCGCGTGGCGTACGTCCCCGGTGACGTGACCCTGTGGCGCAACCTCTCCGGCGGCGAGGTCATCGACCTGTACGGACGGCTCCGCGGCGGGAACCTGGACGCGCGGCGGCGGGCCGCGCTCATCGAGCGGTTCGAACTCGACCCGACCAAGAAGGGGCGTACGTACTCCAAGGGCAACCGCCAGAAGGTCGCCCTGGTCGCGGCGTTCGCCTCGGACGTGGAGCTGCTGATCCTCGACGAGCCGACCTCGGGGCTCGACCCGCTGATGGAGGAGGTCTTCCAGAGCTGCGTCACCGAGGAGCGCGACCGGGGCAGGACCGTCCTCCTCTCCAGCCATGTGCTGAGCGAGGTCGAGGCGCTGTGCGACCGGGTGTCCATCATCCGCAAGGGCGTGACCGTCGAGACGGGCTCGCTGGCGGAGCTGCGCCACCTGACCCGTACGAGCGTGAGCGCGGAGCTGGCGGGGCCGCCCGCCGGGCTCGACCGGCTGCCCGGGGTGCACGACCTCGACGTCCAGGGGACGCGGGTACGGCTCCAGGTCGACACCGACAAGCTCGACGCCGTGCTCCGGTCCCTGTCCGCCGCCGGGATCCGCTCCCTGAGCAGTACGCCGCCGACGCTGGAGGAGCTGTTCCTCCGCCACTACGCGGCGGACGGTGCCGCCCCGGCGAACGGGGCCGACGGGTCCGGCAGGTCCGACACCCGGTCCGGCACCGGCACCGGCGAGAAGCGGGTGGCGTCATGACCGCCGGGCTCGCCACCGGCACCCCGCGTGCCCTGCCCGTGGCCCGTACCGGCGGCTCCCGGCAGCTCGCCGGTACGGGACCACTGCTCCGGCTCGCCCTGCGCCGCGACCGGATCATGCTCCCCGTCTGGGTGATCGTCCTCGGCGGCTCCTTCATGTCCGTCGCCCGCTCCCTCACCTCCGTGGCCGGGACGGCGGCCGAACGCGCCGACCTCGCACGCTCCCTGGGGGCCAACAGCTCCCTGCGCGCCCTGTACGGGCCGGTCTTCAGCGACTCGATCGGCGGGCTCACCGCCCTGCGGATGACGGCGTTCGGCACCGCGCTCGCCGCCGTACTGAGCCTGACCCTCGTCGTACGGCACACCCGGGAGGAAGAGGAGACCGGCCGCCAGGAGATGCTCTCCGCCGCGATGGTCGGACGCCGGGCGCCGCTGACCGCCGCGCTGCTCACGGCGCTGATCGCCCATGCCGCGCTGGCGCTGGTGATCACGGCGGGGCTGGCCGGGGCGACCGGCGACACCACCGGCTCACTGGCGCTCGGCCTCGCGGTCGCCGGGGTCGGCATGCTCTTCGCGTGCACCGCCGCGATCGCCGCGCAGATCACCGAGAACGCGCGGCTCGCGAAGGGCCTCACGGCCGCGGTCATCGGCGCCGCGTTCGTCCTCAAGGCGGCGGGCGACGCCTCGACCGCCGACGGCTCCTCCGTACTGACCTGGCTCTCCCCGCTGGGCTGGGCCGAGCACGTACGCGCCTACGCGGACGAGCGGTGGTGGGTGCTGCTCCTGCTCGTCGCCGCCGTCGCCGTCCAGGCGGTGCTCGCGTACACCCTCGCCGGCCGGCGCGACATCGGGATGAGCTTCCTGCCCGCGCGGCCGGGCCCGGCGGCGGGCCGGCTCGCCACGGCGGGCGGACTGGCGTGGCGGCTCCAGCGCGGGAGCGTGGCCGGCTGGGGCGCCGGATTCCTGGTCAGCGGGATCATGTTCGGCGGGATCACGGACGGCGCGGCCGAACTGGTCGGCGACAACGAGCGGACCCGCGAGATCATCCAGCGCATGGGCGGCGAGCAGGGGCTGACGGAGGCGTTCCTCGCCACGATGGTGAGCCTGCTCGGGATGGTGGCCGCGCTGTACGCGGTCTCCTCCGTGCTCCGGCTCGGCACCGAGGAGACGGGCGGCCGGGCCGAACCGGTCCTCGCGGGCGCGGTCGGCCGGCTGCGCTGGGCCGCGGGCCATCTGCTGATCGCCTTCGGCGGCGCCGTACTGATCATGCTGCTCGGCGGGGCGGGCCTGTTCCTGGGGTACGGCCACGACCTGCCCGGGATCCTCGGCGCCTCGCTCGTCCAACTGCCCGCGATCTGGCTGCTGGGCGCGGTGGCGGTGCTGCTGTACGGGGTCGTCCCGAGGGCGGCGGTGGGCGCGTGGGCGGCGAGCGGTCTGGCACTGGCGCTCGGCTGGCTCGGCCCGGCGCTCGGCCTCTCACAGGCGGTGATGAATCTGTCGCCCTTCGGCCACCTCCCGAAGCTGCCGGGCGCGGAGATGGCGTGGCCACCGGTGCTCGTGCTGACGGGGCTGTCGGTGGCACTGGTGGCGGCGGGACTGGTGGGGCTGCGGCGGCGGGATGTGCTGACCTGAGCCGGGCCGGCCCGGGTGCGTAGGTCATGACGGGCCGGTTCCGTCCACAGGGTGTGGACAGGGCCGGCCCGCGCACGTCAGCAGAGGAAATCCGTCAGACCTTCGGTGTCGAGTTCGATGGAGACGGGTTCGGGGAGCAGAATCCTCTTGCCCAAGTCCGCCACGTGACACTGTGAACTACCGGTCAGAACAGTCCCGAAATGCGTTTCCCTCCCCGGCTGAAGCCGGGGATAGCCACGCAAGATCAGGGATGGTGCACCTCCTGTCAGGCGGACACCAGCATGACCGGCCCGCGCGCAGCCGAAACGGCCCTTCCCGATCCGATCACCCTCGTGAGTGATCAAATGACGAGTACTCGCCACCGCGTACCGGACTGCTATGCGCGTCACCTCACCCCGGCGTCACCTCACCCCGGCGTCACCAGCCGCGCCTCGTACGCGAACACCGCCGCCTGCGTCCGGTCGCGCAGTCCCAGCTTCACCAGGATCCGGCTCACGTGCGTCTTGATCGTGGACTCCGCGACCACCAGGTGCTCCGCGATCTCCGCGTTCGACAGGCCCTGCGCGATCAGTACCAGGACCTCCGTCTCGCGCTCCGTGAGCTCCCCTATCCGGGCCATCGCCGGGCCGCGCGGGGTGTCCGAGAGCTTGGAGAACTCCGTGATCAGGCGGCGGGTGACCGTCGGCGCCAGCAGTGCCTCGCCGGACGCCACCACCCGTACGCCGTCCGCGAGCTGCCGCGCCGAGGCGTCCTTCAGGAGGAAGCCGGAGGCGCCGGCCCGCAGCGCCTGGTACACGTACTCGTCCAGGTCGAACGTGGTCAGGACCAGCACCTTCGCGTCGGCGTCGGCCGCGACGATCTCGCGGGTCGCCTCGATGCCGTTCAGCTCGGGCATCCGGATGTCCATCAGGACGACGTCGGGGCGGAGCACCGCGACCTGCCGGACCGCCTCGCGGCCGTTGACCGCCTCGCCGATCACCTCGATGTCCGGCATCGCGTTCAGCAGCACCGAGAAGCCCTCGCGGACCATCACCTGATCGTCGACGATCAGCACCCTGATGGTGTTGCCGCTGGTCATGACGCGTCCCCGTCCCGAACGGCGGCCACCGGAATGAAGGCCGCGACCTCGTACCCGCCGTCCTCCGTGAGGTCCGCGGTCATCTCGCCGTTCAACATCGTGACACGCTCCCGCATGCCGGTAACCCCGTGCCCCGCCCCGGGCGACGGCTTGACCAGGCCCCGCGGCGGCGTGTTGACGATCCGCAGGCCCAGGCCGCCGAGCACGTACGCGATCTCGACGCGCGCGGTCGACCCGGGGGCGTGGCGCAGCGCGTTGCTCAGGGCCTCCTGGACGATCCGGTACGCCGACAGCTCCACGCCCTGCGGCAGCTCGCGCACCGCGCCGGTGATCGTCTTCTCCGCGGTGAGACCGGCCTCGCGGACGTTGTCGATCAGTCCGTCGAGCTCGGCGAGCGTGGGCTGCGGGGCGTCCGGCGCCTCGTAGTCGTCCGCCCGTACGACACCGAGGATGCGGCGCAGCTCGGTCAGGGCGGCGACCGCGTTCTCACGGATCGTGACGAACGCCTGCTCCAGCTCGGGCGGCGGGTTCTCCACCCGGTACGGGGCGGCCTCGGCCTGGATGGCGACCACCGACATGTGGTGGGCGACCACGTCGTGCAGCTCGCGGGCGATGGTGGTGCGCTCCTCCAGCAGCGTGCGCCGGCCCCGCTCGACGGCGGTGACGCTCACCTGCTCGGCGACCTCCTGATCCGCCCTGCGGCGGACCTGCCACATGCTCACGGCCAGCAGGATGACCGCGGAGACGAAGAGCATGGGGATGGTGGTGGAGTACCCGTAGCTGTACGAGCGGTTGAAGAAGAACTCCGAGAACACCGCGAACCCGGCGGTCATCGCCCACATCCAGGCGGCGGTGCGCGGGCCGGTACGGATGGCCGTCACCGTCAGCACGACGAGGTATCCGACGAAGGTGGTGGGCGTCCAGGGCCAGTCGTGCCGGTCGAAGACATTGACGAAGAGACTGACCCACAGTGCCAGCCACCAGGCGCCGACGGGCCTGACCAGCGTGAGCAGGACCGGGAAGACCGGCAGGAGGGTGCGCAGGTCACGGTCCCCGACCCCGATGGCGAACATCACCAGCGCCACGCCGACGATCAGGACGTGCGGCGTCCAGCCCGCGAACTCGCGTATCCGCCCGGGCAGCCGCCGGGTGAACGGGCCGTCCGTACGCATGGGCGGCAGCGGGCGGTAGGCGAAGGCGTCCTGGATGAGCGCCTGACGCAGGCCGCCGAGCGCGCCCATGGCGTGGTGGAACTCGTTGTCCCGGGGCTTCCCGGATGGGGTTTCGGTCACTCCCTCAAGGTAGGGGGAGGGCAGGACCGGGTCGTCAGCACGGAAGCGGATCCTTCCCCGTCCGTCCCAGGTACTACGGGGTGACGGCGTGGGCGCCGCGCGTGCTCACCGCGCGTGCCCACCGCGCGTGCCCACCGCGCGTGCCCACCGCGCGTGCTCACCGCGCGTGCAGACCGCGCGTGCAGACCGCGCGTGCCCACCGCGCGTGCCCACCGCGCGTGCCCACCGGGGCGGAACAGGCGTGCTCACCACGCGAGCTGGGCGATCTCCTCCGCGACCACCGCGCACGCGTCCGCCGACGGGTCCACGAGCGGGAAGTGCCCGACGTCCTCCAGCAGCGTCAGCCCGACCAGTTCGCCGGCCCGGCCCGCCGCATCCACGTACGCCTCGGCGACCTCGTACGGAACGGTGAGGTCCGTACGGCCCTGCACCACCGTCGTCGCGATCCCCGTCGGCAGCAGCGCGGCCGGGTCCGCGCTCTCCCTGCGCAGCTTGAACTCCGCTTCACCGCCGAGGAGTTGGAGCACGGCCCCGCCGCACACCGCCAGCTCGACGGCGCGTACGAGGTCCGCGATCGGCGCCAGCGCGACGACCCCGCGCAGCGGCGGCGGCTCCGCCAGCCGCCAGGGCGAGCCCTCCGGCAGCACATGGCGGGACGCCGCCCAGAGCGCGAGGTGGCCGCCCGCGGAGTGCCCCGTCACCACCGTGCGCCGCACGTCGGCCTGTGGCAGCGCGGCCTCGGCGAGCGCCGGGAGGGCGTCGAGCGCGGCGGCCACGTCGTCGAACGTCTCGGGCCAGCGGCCCGCCACCGGCCCACCGCTCCCGTTCGTACCGCCGACCGCGTCAGGAGCGGCCGGTCCGGCCGCCCCGCGCCGGTACTCGACGTTGGCGACGGCGAACCCGCGCCGCGCCAGGAAGTCCGCGAACGGGGTGAGGTGCCGCCGGTCGTACGGCGCGCGCCACGCGCCCCCGTGCAGGACGACGACGAGCGGCACGCGCTCCTGACCGTCCCGGGGAGCGTAGAAGTCGATCACCTGATCAGGGTGTTCACCGTACGCGGCGGTGGCATCGGGCCGGACGACCGGACGGGTGAGGACCGCTTCGGTCTCTGCGGCGTCGCGAGCGACAGCGTCGTGCGCGGCGGGGTCCGGCATCTTGCGCCAACCTTTCGGTACGGGGGCCGAATTGACCTGATCAGCGGGACGCTATCAGCCCCGTGGGGCGTCGGCCGTCACCGATCACCCGGCGGCTCCTCACCCGATACCTCACCCGGTACCCCGGCCAGCACCTCACCGAGTACCCGCGCCGCCCGTTCCGCGTCCGCGAAGCCCACGTACAGCGGGGTGAAACCGAAGCGCAGCAGGTCCGGCCTGCGCAGATCCCCGACCACCCCGCGGGCGATCAGCGCCTCCATCACCGCGGGCGCCTCCGGGCACCGCAGGGCGACCTGGCTGCCGCGCTCCGCGTGGGCGGCGGGGGTCAGCGAACTCACCCTGCCCGGTGGGGCGTACGCCGTGACGCACTCCAGGAAGAAGTCGGTCAGCGCCAGGCTCTTGGCCCGGACGTCCGCCATCCGTACGGACTCCCAGACGTCGAGCGCCGCGTCCAGCGCCAGCATGGAGAGGATGTCGGGGGTGCCGACCCGGCCCCGTACCGCACCGTCCGCCGCGACGAAGCCGGGAGCCATCGCGAACGGGTCGGCGTGCGCGTTCCACCCGGGCAGCGGGGAGTCGAAGCGGCCCTGATGACGCTCGGCGACATAGAGGAAGGCCGGTGAACCGGGCCCGCCGTTCAGGTACTTGTACGTGCAGCCCACCGCGAGGTCCACGCCGTGCTCGTCCAGCCCGACCGGCAGGGCGCCCGCGCTGTGGCACAGGTCCCAGACGGCGAGCGCCCCGGCCGCGTGCGCGGCGGCGGTGATCCCGGGCAGGTCGTGGAGGCGTCCCGTTCGGAAGTCGACGTGGTTGATGAGCACGGCGGCGGTACGGGGCCCCAGCGCGCCGGGCAGCTCGGCCGGGTCGAGCGGCACGATCCGCCGGCCGGTCATCCGGGCGGCGGACCGCGCGATGTAGCCGTCCGTGGGGAAGGTCGTGGCGTCGACCAGCAGCTCCGTACGCTCCTGGCCCCCGTCCGCGCCCGCGTCCCCGCCCTCGTCCGCGTCCCCGTCGGCGAGGCGTACGGCGGCCACCACCGCCTTGAAGACATTGACGCTGGTGGAGTCCCCGACCACGATCTGCCCGGGACCGGCGCCGACGAGCGGGGCTATCCGGTCGCCGATCCGCTCGGGCGCGGTCCACCAGCCGCCCTCGGTCCAGGAGCGAATGCCCAGCTCACCCCATTGGCGGGTCATCACGTCGCGGATCCGCTCCGGGACATGGCGGGGCAGCGCGCCCAGCGAGTTCCCGTCGAGATAGACGGATCCCTCGTTGAGGGCGAACAGCCCGCGCAGCGGGGCGAGTCCGTCGGCGGCGTCGAGCGCGGCGGCGCGAGCGACCAGGTCCGGCGAGACGGCCGGCGAGACGGCCTGCGGCTCAGACATGGCTGCGCGCCGTCCACAGCTCGGGGAACACGTTCTTGGTGGCCCGTTTCTCCAGCCACGCGACGCCCGCGGAGCCGCCCGTACCGGTCTTGGAGCCCATCGCGCGCCGGGTCGCCACCAGGTGGTCGTTGCGCCAGCGCCACACCAGCTCGGCGACATCGGTCAGCGCCTCGCCGAGCCGGACGAGTTCGGCGTTCCCGTCCGGGTCGCCGTAGATCCCGGTCCAGATCTCCTCGACCTCGGGCACCGGTTCGTACCGCAGCGCGAGATCACGGCCGAGCACCGCGTCCGGCACCGGCAGCCCGCGCCGGGCGAGGAGCCGCAGCACCTCGTCGTACAGGCTCGGCTGCTGGAGCGCCTTCTCCAACTCGGCGTGGACGCGCGGCGCGCCCCGGTGCGGGACGAGCATCGACGCGGACTTCTCACCGAGCAGGAACTCCATGCGCCGGTACATCGCGGACTGGAAGCCGGAGCCCTCGCCGAGCGCGCCGCGGTACGCGTTGAACTGCGCGGGGGTCAGCCGGGCGAGCGGCTGCCAGGAGGCGTTGAGCGCCTCCAGTTCGTGGGCGGAGCGCCCGAGCGCGTCGATCGCGGCCTTCGTACGGTCCTCGCGCAGCGCGCGGGAGGCGGTCTCCCACTCGTGGACGATGACGGTGAACCACAGCTCCATGACCTGGGTGGTGACGAGGAAGACCATCTCGCCGGGGTCGTCGGAGCGGGGATGCTGCAAGTGGGTGAGGACGTCCGCCTGGACGTAGTCCTCGTACGGGGTCGTCCCCGCGAAGTCCAGATTCGGGGCGTCCGAACCGGCTCCAGGGGCGTCAGGGGTGTACGACATCTCTGTCTCCTCGACACGTGCCGGGTAGCGGTCCGCCCCTTTCCGTGGGTGGCTACGGAGCTCCGGTCCCCTCCCGGCATCATAATCCGGCTCCCCGGAGCCCGGCCCGGGCAGGCGGGCCCCGGAATTCGGCGAGCCGCACCATCGGCATCCGGAGAGCAGGCCCGTCGGGCCTCAGAGGGCCGGGCCGTCGGACTCAGAGAGCCGGGCCGTCGGTACTCAGAGGGTCGGGCCGTCGACGTACGCACCGTCCTCGTCGTACGGCCAGGGGTTGGACCGGCAGCCGTTGAGCCCCTTGATCTGCTGCATCATCACCGGGGCGAGTTCGCCGGGCCCGGCGCACCCCAGATGGTTGCGGAGGCCGATCTCATGGCCGACCTCGTGGTTGATGATGAGATGCCGGTACTCGGAGGCCGGCCCGTCGAACGTCGGCGAGCCCAGCATCCAGCGGCGCAGATTGACCACGACGCCCTCGGTGGTCTCGCAGTTCAGCTCGCCGTGGGTGTCCAGCCCCTGGGCGAGGCAGAGCTGGTCCGCCGTGGCCGGGGTGGCTATGCGGACGACGAAGTCGGCGTTGGACGGGACGAGCTGGAAGGTGCCCCGGCCGTGCGCCGCCCAGCCTCGCGAGTGGGCGAGGATCTCCTCTATCTCGGTCGCGGCGTCGGCGGCGGAGATGTCTATCCCGTCCTCCACCTGCACGCGGTAACGGCGCAGCGGCCCGGAGCCGACCGGCTCGCCCTGCGACTGGGCGGTGGTGAACGTACCCGGACCGGAGGCGGGGACCTCCGGGGTCTTCGGCTCCTTGGCGGACTCGGAGGGCTCGGGGGACTTGGGGGGCTTGGGCGAGGCGTCGGACGGCGAGGCCTCCGGGTCCTCAGGGGCCGGCTTCCTGCCGGCCTCCGCCTCCTCCTCCCCGCCCGGGGAGGCGGCCGGCTGCGAGGCGGCGCCCTTGGCGCCCGCTCCCCGGGGATCCGCCTCCGCCGGAGCGCCGGGCCAGGAGGCGACGACGACACCACCGATGATCACGACGGCGAGGCCGAGCCCGGCGGCCACCGCCAGGGGGCCGAACCGGGGACGCCCGCCCCTGCGGCCGCGGGAGCCTCGGCCACCGCCGCCACCAGGGGCGGACGCTCTACGGCGGCCCGGACGGGTGGCGGCGCGCTTGCCCAAAACGTCTGTCTCCCTGGTCGAGCCTGGTCACGATCGATGCCGGTCGAGGCATGCCGGTAGCGACATTCGCTCACTTATGCGAAGGCCCACGCCCTGAGAGACGGGCGGGGCCTTCGAAGGGTTCCTCTCCGAAACACACATCCTGGGTTTCAGGACACGACGTGGCTCAAAAAGATCACCCCGGCAGTGATACCGGCACCCTGAGATACGCGGCACGGCCCGCTCCGACTCAGTCCGTCTCTGCCCGGCCTCATCCTCACCAACCGCTTCCGGAGATGTTCGGGCAGGTCAGACACGTTCGGCACCGGCGACCGCCGTCATGTGCTGTGCGAATGCTCTCAGCCGAGGGTGTCCGCGGCGAGCGGCGAGGAGTCCCGCAGGAACGTCGCGCAGCGCTCGTACTCCGCCTCCTCGCCGATCGCCTGCGCGGCGCGCGCGAGGGCGTGCAGGGCGCGCAGGAAGCCGCGGTTCGGCTCGTGCTCCCACGGCACCGGGCCGTGGCCCTTCCAGCCGCTGCGCCGCAGCGCGTCGAGCCCGCGGTGGTAGCCGGTCCTGGCGTACGCGTAGGACTCGACGACCCGCCCGCCCTCGTACGCACTGTCGGCGAGCTGCGCCCAGGCCAGCGAGGAGGTCGGGTACTTCGCGGCGACGTCGGCGGGCGGCGTACCGTTCGCGAGCAGCTCACGCGGCTCGGGATCGTCGGGCAGTTCGGTGGGGGGCGGTCCCCCCAGAAGGTTTTCGTGGATACCCATGCCTACAGTCTGCCTTGCCCTCCACCCCCCGCGACCACGGGCGCCCGCCCCGCACAACCACCGGCGCCCGCCCCGCCGGCCACACCCCGCGGCCACCGGCGCCCGCCCCGCCGGCCACACCCCGCGGCCACCGGAACGGCTCCCCTCAGCCCGCCTCGCCCCGCTCCCCCGGCAGGCCACCTGACCGGCGCGCCTCCAGCGGCGGCGTCAGCCCGCAGTTGACCCGGCACTCGGGCTCCGGCCGCCGCTCGACCGCCTCCCGCGCCGGAGTCCGTACCGTCGCCCAGGCGATCAGCGCGCCCGCCACCAGCACCCCCGCGAGCATCGGCATCGCCCGCCGGAACGTGGCGTCGAACTGCGTCGCCGACCGGTACGCCTCCGGCCCCATGCCCGCCAGCAGCGGCAGCGCGGCCACCGCGATCAGCCCCGCGGCGCGGGCCGCCGCGTTGTTGATGCCACTGGCCAGCCCGGCCCGCGCGACATCGACCGAGGCGAGGACCGTCGCCGTCAGCGGCGCGACCAGCGTCACCATGCCCATCCCCAGCACCACCACGGCCGGCAGCACATCCGTCAGGTAACCGGCACCCGGGCCCACCCGGAGCATCAGCAGCATGCCCACGGCACACAGCAGCGGCCCCACCGTGAGCGGCAGCCGGGGCCCGATCCGCTGGGCCAGCGCGCCGGAGCGCGCGGAGAGCAGCAGCATCAGCACCGTCGTCGGCAGCAGCGCGGCGCCCGCGCGCAGCGCCGAGTACCCGGCGACGACCTGGAGCTGGAGCGCGGAGAGGAAGAAGAAGCCGCCGAACGCCGCGTACACGCACAGCGTCACCACGTTCACCGAGGTGAACAGCCGGGACCTGAAGATCGACAGTGGCAGCATCGGATCGGCCCGGCGCCGTTCGGTCCGTACGAAGGCGATGGCGACCAGCACCCCCGCCACGCCCGGCCAGACGGTCCTCGCGATGAGCGCGTACGTGACCAGCGCCAGCGCCGCCGCGCCGAGCACCGCGCCCAGCACATCGAACTTCCCGTGTGCCGCCGTGTCCCGGGTCTCCGGTACGTGGCGCAGCGCCACCGGTACGCACAAGGCGGCCAGCGGCACATTGATCAGGAACACCCAGCGCCAGCCGGGACCGTCCACCAGCCAGCCGCCGAGGAACGGCCCGACCGCCGCCCCCACGCCGCCGAGCCCCGACCACACACCGACGGCCCGCGCCCGGTCGTCCGCGTGGAAGCTCGCCTGGATGATCGCGAGCGAGCCCGGGACGAGCAGCGCGCCGCCCACGCCCTGGAGGGCGCGCGCCGCGATCAGGATGCCCGCGTTCGGCGCGATCCCGCACAGCAGGGACCCGAGCGCGAACCACACCACACCGATGACGAAGACGCGGCGCCGCCCGTACCGGTCACCGAGCGACCCGCCGAGCAGGATCAGCCCGGCCAGGGTGACCATGTACGCGTTGACGGTCCACTGGAGCGCCGCGAGATCCGCGTTCAGGGAGTCCCCGATGTGCGGCAGCGCGACATTGACGACGGTGGAGTCGAGCAGGGCCATGGTCGAGCCGAGCACCGTCGTCAGAATGACCCAGCGTCCCCGGGCCGAGGACAGCCTGATGTCCATACGGGGATCATCCCCGCACCACTCGCGGAAGGCGACCCGGCACCCGCCGGGCGCCACACCCGCCGCACCCGGCGCATGCCGCCGCACCCGCACGCCGCATCCGGCGTCCCGCGGGCCGTACGCACGTCGGGCCCGGCACCGTGGGAACGGTGCCGGGCCCGGCGTACGTGAACGGGGACTACTTGAGCTTGGTGCCCGTGGAGCGCAGCGCGGCGCACGCCTCGGTGACGCGCTTGGCCATGCCGGCCTCGGCCAGCTTGCCCCAGGTGCGCGGGTCGTAGGTCTTCTTGGAACCGACCTCGCCGTCGACCTTCAGCACACCGTCGTAGTTGCGCAGCATGTGGTCCGCGACGGGCCGGGTGAAGGCGTACTGCGTGTCGGTGTCGAGGTTCATCTTCACGACGCCGTTCTCCAGCGCGGTGGCGATCTCCTCGGCCGTGGAGCCGGAGCCGCCGTGGAAGACGAAGTCGAACGGCTGGCTGCCGGCGGCCTTGCCGTACTTGGCGCCGACGCCGTCCTGGAGGTCCTTGAGCAGCTCGGGACGGAGCACGACATTGCCCGGCTTGTAGACGCCGTGGACATTGCCGAAGGACGCGGCCAGCAGGTAGCGGCCCTTCTCGCCCAGGCCCAGGGCCTCGGCGGTCCGCAGGGCGTCCTCGACGGTGGTGTACAGCTCGTCGTTGATCTCGTGGCTGACGCCGTCCTCCTCGCCGCCGGTCGGGGTGATCTCGACCTCAAGGATGATCTTGGCGGCGGCGGCCTGGGCGAGCAGTTCCTCACCGATGGCCAGGTTGTCCGCGAGGGTCTCGGCGGAGCCGTCCCACATGTGCGACTGGAAGAGCGGATTACGGCCGGCCTTCACGCGCTCGGCGGAGATGTCGAGCAGCGGACGGACATAGCCGTCGAGCTTGTCCTTGGGGCAGTGGTCGGTGTGGAGCGCGACGGTGATGTCGTACTTGGCGGCGACGATGTGCGCGAACTCGGCGAGGGCGACCGCACCGGTCACCATGTCCTTGTTGTACTGGCCGCCCAGGAACTCGGCACCACCGGTCGACATCTGGATGATGCCGTCACTCTCGGCCTCGGCGAAGCCGCGCAGCGCGGCGTGCAGGGTCTGGGACGAGGTCACATTGATGGCCGGGTAGGCGAACTTGCCTGCCTTCGCCCGGTCCAGCATCTCGGCGTAGACCTCGGGGGTTGCGATGGGCATCGGGCCGCTCCTTGTGATGTGCGGGTGTGAGGTGCTTGTCCCTGACCTGGGGGCGACATCGTCGTCGGCCCCATCTTTCCAGACTCTCCCGCGGCGTCCACGGCGAGTGTCGCGCACACCCCTGTCGGCCGTTTCACGTGAAACGGCCGACAGCCGCCGTCACCGGCAGGAATCCCCAGGTGGGAGCGGCGGGTCGGAGAGGCGGGTCAGAGCCCCGGCGCGCGGGTCAGAGCCCCAGCTCGGCGAGTCCGTAGACGTTGAGGTACGGCAGCCCGGCCGCCGCGACGGCAGGGGCCGCGCCGCGCTCCACGATGACGGCGACCGCGACGACCTCGCCACCGGCCTCCCGTACCGCCTCGACGGCCGTCAGGGGCGAGCCGCCCGTGGTGGAGGTGTCCTCGACCACGAGGCAGCGCCGGCCCTTGACGTCCGTGCCCTCGATCCGGCGCTGGAGGCCGTGCGCCTTCTGTGCCTTGCGGACGACGAACGCGTCGAGCCGCTGCCCGCGCGCGGCGGAGGCGTGCAGCATCGACGTCGCCACCGGGTCGGCGCCCAGCGTCAGCCCGCCCACGCAGTCGAAGTCCAGCTCGGCGGTGGCATCCAGCATGACCTGACCGACCAGCGGTGCGGCATGGCCGTCCAGCGTGATCCGGCGCAGGTCGATGTACCAGTCGGCCTCCTGCCCCGAGGAGAGGGTCACCTTGCCGTGCACCACGGCCTTGTCCTTGATCAGCTGGAGCAGCTCAGCCCGTACGTCACTCATGCCCATGAGCTTAAGCCGTCCTCCCCGCCGCCCCTCCCGGCGCTCAGAGCCGTCGCCACTGCCACGTGGTGACGATCTCCAGCGGCTCCAGGGGGGTGACCAGCCGGGGCGCGGTGTTCAGCCCGTTCGGCGGCCCCGACTGCGGCTCGACGCAGACCGCCTCGGCCTGCTCGTCGTAGATCACGGCCCACTCGGCGGGGCTCGTCACCTTGAGTTCGAGCCGGCCGGGCCAGGTCAGCGTGGCGGCCACGCCGTCCGGCATCCCGAAACAGTCGTCCCAGGGGCCGGGGCGCGGCGGGATCCGGCGGCCGGTGGGCAGGTGGTCGGGGCCGCGCTCCTCCTGCCAGTCGGCGGCGAAGTCGAGCTTCACACCGCTCCCCTCGGCCGACGCTCCGGCCCCGCTCTCTTCGAGGGTGCGCAGGAACCATGGGTGCCAGCCCGCCTGCGCCGGGAAGGACGTGTCGTACGTCTCCACCCCGAGCCGGAGGGTCAGCGCGTCCGCGGTCAGCTCGACGACCTGCGTCACCACTCCGCTGTACGGCCACGGCTCCACCAGGTCGTACGTGAACGCCGCCTCGCGCTCGCCCACGCGCGCGGTGCGCCAGGCCGTGTCCCTGCCGGTGCCGTGGATGGCGTGCGGCGGGGAGTTCAGGGGCATCTGGTGGAGCACTCCGCCGGTGCGGAACTGCCCGTGCTCGATCCGGCCGCACCACGGCACCATCGGGAAACAGCCGTACCGCTCCCCTTGGCGCAGCACTTCGGTCCCGCCGATGCGCAGACTGCTGATCCGGCAGCCGTTCGCCGGGGTGATGGTCAACTCGGCGTCGCCCGCCGCCAGTCGGATGCTCTCTTCGCTGCTACTCACACTCCGACACTACTTGCGCCGCCGCAGCGCGCGGCCGACCACCACGGCGGAGGCGAGGGCGAGGGCGGCGGCGGGGGCGATCCAGCGGAGCGCGCCGCCGCCCTCGGCCGCGTCGGGCGCGGGCACCGGCGCGTACCGGCCGCGCGGCGGCGCGTGGTCGACCTCCTCGGCGCTGCGGCCGATCATGGTCCGCCGGGCGTGCGCGGCCTCGGCGGGCGGCTCCGCGAAGGGAACGTCGGGGATACGGAAGTCGCCCTCCCCTGAGGTGGTCTCACCGTCGAGCGAGGACGGCGGCACATCGACGTCGAAGACGGAGGCGGCACCATCGATGTCCGCATCGCCGTGTGCACCGCCTTGCGCATCACCGTCCGCGTCGGCGCCCGCATCCGCTTCCGTCCCGGAACCCGCCTCCGAATCCGTCCCGGAGTCCGCGCCGGGTGCGGCAGCACGAGAGGTCCCTGACTCCGGCCCGGCCGCACCGCCGCTCCCGGGCTTCTCCGGGGCCGACTCCTCCCCCAGCCGCGCCGCGAACCGGTCCAGCAGCCGGGGCCCCGCGCTCGCCACCGTCCCGGCGCCCACCTCGGCCAGCCGGCCGTCCGCGCGTGCGCCACCCGTGAACGTGACGATCGTGCCGCCGGGGACCTCCCTCAGCCGGATCGTGAGGGTGAGCTTGGCCGAGCCGCTGCCCCGGACCTCGGCGCCCGCACCCTCGGCCTCGAACCGCCCGTCCTGCCCGTCCCGCTCGTCCCGCTCGTCCCGCTCGGCGAGGGTCAGCGCGCCGCGGTAGGTGATCGTATGGCCGCCGATGCGGACCTTGAGCCGCCCGGAGAGCGGCCCGGCCGAAGCATCGGCGTCCTGCTGGAGTCCCGGTACGCACCGGGCGACCCGGGCGGGGTCCCGCAGCGTCTGCCGAAGGGTCTCTGCCGAAACCGGAACGAACACCTCATGCTCCATGGAAGCCGAGCCTACTCAGAGGTCGCCGCAGAAGCAGCCCCTTTGCCCCACACCACCCCACACGACACACAACGCCCCCCTGCTATGCGCTGATATCCGCCGCCGACGCGGCACTATCCGCCGTACCGCGGGTGCACCAGCGTCGACGCCGGGAGCCCCGCCACCCTCGTCCGCTCCACCTCCCGCCGCCCGGCGCCCAGCAGCGCCGGTGCCGACGACCGAAGCCTCGGCGCGTCCGGTATCGGCGTGAGCGCGGGGCGCGCGCCCACGGCCGCCAGCTCGAACCCCCAGTCGCGCGCCGCCGGTCTGCCGTCCTTCACCCGGTCGGGCCCCGCCGCGAAGCCGGAGGGGCCGCCCGTGGCGCGGTACGGCGTCGTACCGAACCCGGCGGCGCGCAGGGTCGCGTCCACCGTCCAGTACGTACGCGGCTCGGCCGTGGGCGATCCCGCGTGCACCGCCAGCCGCCCGCCCTTGGCGAGGACGCGCGAGGCCAGCCCGTAGAACTCCTCGGAGTAGAGCTTCGTACTGGCGGTGATGCCGGGGTTGGGGAGGTCCGAGATGACCACGTCGTACGCGCCCGCACCGCCACCCCCCGCCCCCCGCAGCCAGCTGAAGGCGTCCGCCGAGACCTCCCGCAGCCGCGGGTCGTCGTACGCGTGCCCGTTCAGCGCGGCCAGCGCCGGGTCCGTACGGGCGAGCCGGACGACGCCCGGGTCCAGCTCGACCAGGGTGACCGAGCGGACATCCCGGTAGCGCAGCACCTCGCGCGCCGCCAGTCCGTCGCCCCCGCCGAGGATCAGCACCCGCCCATGGGGCCCGCGCATCGCGGGGTGCACCAGCGCCTCGTGGTACCGGAACTCGTCGCGCCCGCTGACCCGCAGCCGCCCGTCCAGATAGAGCTCCAGCGGCTCGCGCCGCTCGCCCGCGCCCGTGAGCACCACGTCCTGGACCTCGGTGTGCAGGGCGATCCGCACCTCGTCGCCGTAGAGCGCGCGGCGCGCCGCCCGCTCGAAGTCGTCGACCCCGGCCGCCGCCGCGGCCAGCACCGCCAGCACCAGCACATTGACCGCCAGCAGCAGCCGGCGCGACCGCCGCGTCAGATCGCGCCCGAAGAGCCACAGGACGAGCGCGGCGCCCGCCACCGCGTTGACCGCGCCCGTCACCAGCGCCCCCATGAGCTGTCCCAGCCAGGGCAGCAGCAGGAACGGGAAGGCGAGCCCGCCGACGAGCGCGCCGACGTAGTCCGCGGCGAACAGGTCGGCGACCGTCCCCTCCGCGTCCTGCCGGGAGAACCGCTGGATGAGCGTCATCAGCAGCGGGATCTCGGCGCCGATGAGCACACCGATGGCCAGCGAGAAGCCCACCAGCGCGTACCGCGACTCGCCCACCCACACGAAGCTCATGTACAGCACGAGCGCCGAGCAGCCGCCCAGCAGCGCGAGCGCCGCCTCCAGCAGCCCGAAACCGAAGGCCGCCCGGCAGCGCAGCCGCTTCGCGAGGAGCGAGCCGACCCCCATCGCGAACACCATCACGGAGAGCACGACGGACGCCTGGGTGACGGAGTCCCCGATCAGATACGAGGCGAGCGCGACCAGCTCCAGCTCGTATACCAGTCCGCACGCGGCACAGACGAAGACGACGGCGAGGATCAGGAACCGCCCGGCGCCCGCGCGCACGGGCAGCCGTGTCTCGCTCTGGGGCGGCGAGGACACGGACTGCTGAACCATGCCCGTAACGCTACGTCACGAATTCATTGCGGTTTGTCACCCACACGGTTGAATTTCCCGCGCTGCAGGCATACGGACCCTGATGCGCGTCCGGGTCACGACCAGGCGCCCCTCCTGGGGGTACGCGTGCCAGGTACGCCACCGGACATGGCTCTCGTCGCGCTGCGCGAGCATCGCGGTGAAGGCGTTCGGGGCCCCGGGGAACGTCCCCGCTAAGCCGTTCGGGTGATCGGCGACCAGCGCCAGCAGCTCCTGCGCGCGACCGGCGAAAGAATTGCGCGAGAGCGTCTCGACGCGCGCGGCGAATTCGTACTCCCATTCGCCGAGGCGCTTGGACACACCGAGCGGCAGCGGCGTACTGCTGCCCGGCATACAGGCGACGGTCTCGGAGCACGTACCCCCACGCTCCTCAAGGATCACCTGGTGGGAAGCGCCGAGCAGTCGCAACTGGAGCCCGGCACCGGCGAGGTCGAGGTCCAGGACGGCCAGGGCGGGAACCGGCTCCCGGCCCAACTCCCAGGCCAGATCGGCCGCTCTGGTGTCGGTGTAGGCGGTATTGAGGGTGGTGAGCATGGGTCGGCTCCGCAAACACGCTTGACGGGTGGACCGGGGACGTCCCGGACGGAGAGCTCCGGAACTTGTGGGGGAGATCGCCGGCTCGGCGCCGTATCAGGCCCGAGGGCTGGAAGCTCTCAAGAGGGAGGGAATCACGAAGTACGCGACGCTCACAGTGTTTTTACCCAACTTGACGGGGTTTCCATCCCCTAGGGGGCCCAGGGGTTCAACTGTTCAACCAAATCCGGCGCCGATCTACGACATTTGGTGCCAACAGAAAGGTCCCGCGGGGGCGAACCCCCGCGGGACCTGTCCGTCATCAGTGGCGGAACTGTTCAGCGACGGACTAGCTGCCCCGTGTCAGCTACCTCCGCCACATCCCCCGCCCCCGCCACCACCACAGGAGGAGGACCCGCCACCGCCGCAGGACGAATGCCCACCGCCGCCGCCCGAGCTCGAACCACCGCCGGAATCCGAGCCACCGCCCGAGTCCCAACCGCCGCCCGAACCCCCACAGCCCCCGCTGCCGCTTCCGTTTCCGCTGCCACCGGCCCACCAACTGCCGTCGGACCGACGGCGCTTCGCCCCGCTCGCGCTCTTCCTCGACCGCGCGGAAGCCGCCGTACGCCTGCCCTGCGCCGCGCTCCGCGCCCTCGCCGCGTCACGTGCCTTCGCCTTCCGGCGCTTGTCCCGCCCGCTCACACTCGACACAACCCCGACGAACGCGACCGCGACCAGAATCACCACCACACTCATACCGAGCATGGGCCCCACCGTCCTCACTCTTCCCAGCCGTTCCCGGCTGTTCCCCCGAAGCGAGGCCTGCCGCCCCCCGGCGGCGGGCCTCGCACTGACGTGCGTGACTCAGGTTGTCCCCCCACGTCCGCCGCCCAAAGCTGACTTGAGCAAGTCCAGAGGTTCGGCCCAGGATGGCCGCCATGACCAAAGAATGGCTCGGCGGCACAACGATCTTCGCGGAGATGTCGGCCCTGGCCGCCCGCACCGGGGCGATCAACCTCGGCCAGGGATTCCCCGACACGGACGGGCCCGACACCGTCAGGGAAGCCGCGGTACGGGCGCTGCGCGACGGCCGCGGCAACCAGTACCCACCCGGCCCCGGCGTCCCCGAACTGCGCACCGCGGTCGCCGACCACCAGCGGCTGCGCTACGGCCTGACGTACGACCCCGACACCGAGGTCCTGGTCACGGCGGGCGCCACCGAGGCCATCGCCGCCACCCTGCTCGCGCTGACCGGCCCCGGCGACGAGGTGATCGCGCTGGAGCCGTACTACGACTCGTACGCCGCCTGCATCGGCATGGCGGGCGCCACCCGCGTCCCGGTCACCCTGCGCCCCCACGACGGCGCGTACCACCTCGACCTCGACGAACTGCGCGACGCGGTCACCGACCGCACCCGCGTCCTCCTCCTCAACACCCCCCACAACCCCACGGGCACCGTCCTCAGCCCCGCCGAACTGGCCGCGGTCGCCGAACTCGCCGTGGAGCGCGATCTGCTGGTCATCACCGACGAGGTCTACGAACACCTGGTCTTCGACGGCGAGCACGTACCGATCGCGACCCTCCCCGGCATGCGGGAGCGCACCCTGACGATCAGCAGCGGCGGCAAGACTTTTTCGTTCACGGGATGGAAGGTGGGCTGGGTGACGGGCCCACCCTCGCTGGTCACGGCGGTGCGCTCGGCGAAGCAGTTCCTGACGTACGTCAGCTCAGGACCGTTCCAGTACGCCATCGCGGAGGCGCTGCGCCTGCCCCAGAGCTACTTCGACGACCTGCGCGCCGATCTGCGCACCAAGCGCGACCTGCTCTGTACGGGCCTGACTGCCGCCGGCTTCCAGGTCTACCGCCCGGCGGGCACCTACTTCGTCACCACCGACATCCGCCCCCTCGGCGAAACCGACGGCTTCGCCTTCTGCCGCGCGCTGCCGGAACGGTGCGGAGTGGTCGCGGTGCCGAACGCGGTCTTCTACGACCACCAGAAGGAAGGCGCCCCCTTCGTACGCTTCGCGTTCTGCAAGCGGAAGGACGTCCTCCAGGAGGCCACCGACCGCCTGCGACGCCTGACGTCCTGAACTCACGGCGCACCGCACCGCAGCGGGATCAGGCACTTTCCGTCGCGCGGTCCGAATGGGCCCGGACCGTCACTTCGTGGTGCCGCTCCGGCACCTCGTGTGCTGTACTTGAACACGTGGTGGGCCCCCGCACCGGACGGCGAATCCGAGCAGGGGCCCGGCTCATCAGGAGCTGTCGGATGTCCCTAGGCTGTGTGGGGACATCCGGCTACCTGCTGAGCCACCAGAGCAGCCACCTCCTCACGCGCTTCGCCGTCCGCTCCGGCAGCAGCCGGATCAGCCGGACGACGTGAGTCGGCTTCCGCTCCTCGTGACAACCCATCTGGGGGCGCCCTCCCTTCGACGTGAGGCGGCCGACCACACAGTCCCGGGGCCGCTCTCGTCGGGCCGGGCCCCGAAGAGGAGGGGCCCGGAATGAAGGGAGGACGCACCCGTCGGTTGCGTCACGACTCGATACTACCCACTGAACTCACGTACTGTGACTCACTCTTCACGCTCAGCGTTCGAGAGTCATGGCTGCTCGACCGCCTTCATCGCTTCGTCCAGGACTGCGGTCAGCTCCCGTAGTGCCTCCTGGGCAACGGCCGGATCCTCGTGCTCCAGGTTGCCGTTCGCCCGGTGGTACCGGGCGGACAGGTCGGGGCGGCGGGCGATCTCGATGTACCGTGCCCAGGCCAGGACCCAACTCCGTACCGGGCTGAGCGACTGCCACTCGACGGCCTGGGCGAAGGCCTCGTCCTTCGTCCGCTGCATCTCGGCCAGACGGCCGGGGGCGACGATGCCGAGAGCGGCACGCAGGGCGTCCGGTGTCCGCTCGGGGCGGGGTACCAGCTCGCGCGAGCCTTCCGGGTTCACCGCGGCCGTGGGCGCTCGGCTCAGGGATCCGGCGGAAGCGTATGCGTGGGTCGCCGCCAGGCGGGCGGCCCTGTGATCGGCCTCGATCTCGTCGTCGCGGCGTTCCTCCGTGCCCATCTCGTCGAGACGCCGCGCGGCGCGCTCGGCAGCCTCGGCGTCCCCCGCCAGGTGGGCCCGCCTCTGGTCGCGCCGGCCGTCGCCGATCATCACAGCGGCACCTTCAG
This sequence comes from Streptomyces sp. NPDC088124, assembly GCF_040685895.1. Taxonomy (NCBI): domain Bacteria; kingdom Bacillati; phylum Actinomycetota; class Actinomycetes; order Kitasatosporales; family Streptomycetaceae; genus Streptomyces; species Streptomyces sp. NPDC088124. The sequence goes on from NZ_JBFBJB010000056.1 coordinate 32,284, forward strand.
GTCATCGTGATCCGGAGCGCCACCCCTCGCCGCCGGGGAACGGTCAGCCCGCACGGCCGGTCGGCAGTCGCCGCAGCGGCCGGGTTCCGGGGCGCGGAAGGCGCGGTCGCAGTGGTCGCAGTTCTGGAGGGGGTACCGGACGGGTTTCGGGGCTTTCGGTGCGCGGAAGGGGGGCGGGGGTGGTAGCTGGGCGGTCAGGCGGTGGGCCAGCAGGGCGGCGGGGCGGCGTGGGCCCCCGGGTGGCAGTTCGCTGGTCAGGGCGCGGGTTACGGCGTCGGGCGGTACGTCACGCTCCAGCCAGGCGGCGACGCCGGGGGCCAGATGGGCCGTGTCGCAGGCGGAGAGGAGCAGGCGGGGGTCGAGGACGCGCAGGTCGGCGAGGAGGTCGGTGGCCGCCTGGAGCAGCTCCGGGGAGGAGTAGCCGGGCTGGGGTACGGCGGGCAGGGGGCGCTTCTTGCCGGGTGCGGGGCGGGTGGGCTCGGGGCACGTGCCGGGAGTCGTGTGGTTCTCGTTCTCGTTCTCGTCGGAGTCCGTCTCGTGCGCCGGGGGCTCCGGGGGCGTCCTGTCTGCCGGGGGCTCCGGGGGTGCAACGCGGGCGGGTGCGGCGGTCGCACGGTGACGGCTCGCCGCCGGCTGGTTGCAGGAGATCGTGCGGGTGACGATGCGGCCGGCGGGGGTGCGCTCGCGGGGGCGGCGCAGGTAGCCGTGGGCCTCCAGTTCGCGCAGCCCGCCGGCGATGCGGTCGGGGCTCTCGGGAAAGCGGTGGGCGAGGGTCTTGATGTCGGCGCGGGCTCCGGCGGGCAGCGACTGGATGTGCACGGCGAGACCGATCGCGAGCAGTGACAGCTCGTCGTGCTGGGCGAGGTGGTTGCCGATCACCGTGAAGCGGGTGGTGTGGCGGGAGTTGTCGTGCGTGACACCGGCGGGATGCGCCACCCGGGCCGGGGGCCGAACGCGGGGACGCGGGTTCGCCCGTAAGTGGCGTGGCCCGTCGGCTACGGCTGACGGGGCATGGGAGGGCACGCTAGTGTTTCGACTATCCATCAGGAAGGTGCTTTCTTCCTCGGTGGTCAGGCCCTCGATCGGGATCGCTAGTCCCGGCCGGGGGCCGACGTATGTCTGCGGTGGTGTGTCTCTGCCCGCTGAGCGTAAGGCAGCCGGGGGACTGGAAATCCAGCCCAACCAGGGATGTTCACCCGCCCGAGTGAGTGTGAGCGACGGGCGGGTGGGGTGGGGCTTGGTGGGGTTCTTTCCCTCACGTTTCTTGAGGAGGATCGCCCGCGTCACCGGATCCTGGCGGAGCGGGTTCCGGTCCCGTGAGACGTAGTTCGGCCCAGACGGTCTTGCGCGGGAACAGCCCCTCGGTCACCCCCCACCGGTCGGCGAGCGCGTCCACGAGCAGCAGGCCACGCCCCGACTCGGCGTCCCGGTCCGGCCATTGCAGGACGGGCAGGCGTTCCCGGCGTGTGTCCGCGACCTCGATACGGAGGACGTCCCCGGTGAGCCGCAGCGTGAGCCGGAAGTCCCGCCCGGCCACCCGGCCATGGCTCGCGGCGTTGACCGCCAGCTCGGCCACGAGCAGGCGGCCCGGGTCCGACGGGAGCCCCCAGTCACGGAGTTGACTCTCCGCGAGCAGCCGCGCGAGCCGGGCGCCCCGGGGCGTGGAGGAAAGCAGCACACTGAAGACGGGAACAGGGTGGTCGAGTTGAGCCGTGGTCTCGGCTTTTTCATCGTTCACATCACTGAGCGTGGCCGAATCTGCTTACCCTGAGGAGTGACGGAACGGTTGCGTACGGTCACTGTCCGGTACTTGTCCGGTGCTGTCCTGGCTGTCCAAGCGGTTCCTACGGGTAGGGCGCAGGGCGCCGAGGGACGGCGCGGCCGGACGGAGGAATGTGGATGTCGGTGGATAGCGAGGCGGCACGACCGAGGGACGAGGCGGACGAGCCGGGGTGGGAGGTGGACCCGGACGACGAGTGGGGCGTGGCCGTCATCACCACGGTGGGGCGGCAGTTGAAGCTCCGGCGGGAGGCGGCGGGGATGCGCGCCGGGGAGTTCGGGAGGGTCGTCGGCTACGGCGAGGACATGGTGTACAAGATCGAGGGCGGCAAGCGGATCCCTCGGCAGGACTTCCTCAACGCGGCCGACGAGGCGCTGGGGGCGCATGGGCTCATCGCAGCGACGTGGGAGGACGTGAAGAAGGTCCGGTACCCGAAGAAGGTTCGGGATCTGGGGAAGCTGGAGGCCCAGGCCGTCGAGATCGGCGTGTACGAATGCAACATCATCGCCGGGCTGTTGCAGACGCCCGAGCACGCACGGGCCGTGATCCAGGCCGCGCAGCCGCCGTACTCTCCGGACGACGTGGAGCGCATGGTGGCGGCCCGTCTGGCCCGGCAGTCGGTCTTCGAACGCGACCCGGCCCCGTCAATCCATTTCGTCCTGGAAGAGGCACCGCTGCGCCGACAAGTTGGGGGCACAATGGTATGGCGACAGCAGCTCGAACGTCTGCTGGAGGCGGGGCGGTTGAACAACGTCACGCTTCAGATGATGCCGACCAACACCGAGGCACACCCTGGGCTGGACGGCAGGATCGATCTGCTGAAGTTCCCGGACGGTACAGCGGTGGGGCGCTCCGACGGCCTGTTCAACGGGCGGCCCGTCTCCGATCCGAAGCACCTCCGCATCCTTGAGCTGCAATATGGCACCATCCGGGCGCAGGCCCTCCCTCCACGGGAGTCGCTGGCCTTCATCGAAAGACTTCTGGGAGAGACATGATGCGCAAGGCCTCCGCCGGGGACGCCTCCGAACTGGCATGGTTCAAGAGCAGCTACAGCGGCGGTACCAACGGCGAGTCCTGTGTCGAGATCGCCACCACCCCCGGCACCGTGCACATCCGCGACTCCAAGGACGTCCAGGGGCCCCACCTGGCGCTCGCGCCCGGTGCCTGGGCGCACTTCGTGACGTACGCCGTGGAAAGCTGACGGCGTAGTGGCACGTTCCGGCGCTCGGCGACTCGACCTTCCTGTCTGCGGGCTGGTGTCGCTCGCCTACCGGTGGTCGAACTGCTGACCGGATGAGCCCGTTCGTCCGTACTTCCCGCTCCTTGAAGGGGTGGGAGCCGGTCCGACCGTCCCCTACCTGGCCGGCTCGGCGGAGGAGTGGCGGGTGACGGAGTATCCGATTAGGAGGTCGTAGATGCCGCCGGGCCCGGTGTCGCGTTCGCGCAAGGGGCCTCGGGATGTGTCGGGGCGGGGGCAGAAGGCCGCGTTGGAGCGGACGCGGGACATCCACGGGGTGAAGTCCGGTGAGCTGGATCTGTGGCGGGTGCCACGCCTACCGGGAGGGGATGGAGAATCAGCTGGGGGCGCTGGTCATGGCCCTGAACGCCGTGGTCTGGTGGAACACCCTCTACATGGACGCCGCCGTCAAGGAGCTGGAGGCCGGCGGGCTGACCATCTCACAGGAGATCCGTTCCCGGCTCTCTCCTCTGGTCCATGAACACATCAATTTCCACGGACGTTATCCGATCGTCCGCTCCCACGGTGACGGTGTCCTGCGCGCGCTGCGTGATCCGAACGCGGGCCAGGAGGAATAGCCGGGCTCAGCAGTCGGGGCCGGTGCCGGCCCACGGGGGAAGGCGGCACCGGAACCAACGGCAACGGCATCCTGGCCGGGTCGGTGGCGCGGGTGGAGCCGAGACGGTTGGTGATCGGGAGGACCGTTCTCCCCGGGAGTCGGTCCGGTGACCGTAGCAATCGTCAGGTGCGGGGTTGGGTCAGCCTCTACCCTGGTGCGGTGAGCGATTATTCGATGTCGGCCAAGTATGTAGTCGCGCTGGTGGAGCGGCTTGACGCCCACGGCGTAGATGCGTGTGTGGGGGGCGGGTGGGGCGTGCGCGCAAGCAGCGGCATACCGTCAAGCGGGTCTTCGACCGGCTGATCGATGAGGCGGGCTTCTCGCGCGGCTTCACCACCGGCGCCGTCGTGGCCGCCGCAGCAGCGGTTGTGGCCCTGATGGTGACGCCTGGCCGAGGCCCCCGTGAGAGTGTCCAGCAGCCAGATTCGGTGTGATGTAACGGGCTGAGCAGACGCCCGTGAGCCCCGCCCGCCTGCCGCACTGCGGCAGGCGGGCACTGAAACAGTACCTCGCGGCTCCGGGGCCTGGCCGCAGCTCAGACACCCCGCTTCGAGGGCTTCGACGGCCGATCCGTCACCAGAAGCTTCGCACGTAAGGCCACCGGCTTCCTGGCCCGTGACGGAGTCGTGCTCCATGACAACCCCGACGCGTTCCCGCAACGTCGTTCAGTTCCGTCCGGCCACGGCACCGCCATGACCCTGGTGGTCGGTGCGGTGTTGCTGCCGGTACCGGCCGGCGGAGATCCCGTACTCGCGTTTGAAGGCGTTGGCGAACGCGTACGCGGAGCCGTAGCCGCTGCGCTGTGCGACGGCGGACAGTGGGGCGTCGGTCGTCTGAAGCAGGCGTGCCGCCGTGGTGAGCCGCCACCACGTCAGATAGGTGAGCGGTGGCTGCCCCACCATGGCGGCGAACCTGCGGGCGAAGGCGGCACGGGACAGGCCCGCGTACGCGCCCAGTGACTCCACGGTCCATGGATCGGCGGGGCGTTCGTGTACGGCGCGTAGTGATCGTGCGATCACCTCGTCGTGGAGGGCGACGCACCAGCCGGTGGCCTGCAGTCCCGCGCTCTCGATGAGGCAGGCGCGGATCAGGTGCACGAGGAGCACGTCGAGCAGGGCCGGCAGCACCAAGTCCCTGCCGTACATCTCTTCGCCGAGCTCGCCGCGCAACAAGTCGATCGATGCCTGGAGACTTGGATAGCGGCCCTCTCGCGCGGGAAGACTCACCAGATCGGGGAGGTTCTGGAACAGCGGGTGAGGTCGGGCCTGGTCGAGCCGGTAATCACCGGACAGGAACTGGGCCGAGCCATCGGTGGCGTTCGCGAGCGTGTGCGCAGCCCCGTGCGGGAACAGCACGGCGTCGCCCGGCTCCAGGGGGATGGCCTGTTCGTCCGGTCCTGTCACCCGGACGCCTCCCGTGGTGACCACGTAGAACCGGGCACCCTCGAAGGGCTGGACCTTCATGTCCCACGACGGGTCCGCCGCCGTCAGCGACATGGAGGGGCGACCCACCCGCATGGCGCTGATCGCGTCGCTGAGCACATCCATGGGAGAATCCTCCCCTACTGGATCAGACGTCCGAGAGCGACGCCCATCTCCTGATCGAGAAAGTCCCGTTCGACCGCACAACTTCGGCGGCGCCCGATCCGCCCAGGTGCGCCGGCACCACCAGGCTGTTCGTCGCGGCTGCCTGCTCTAGGACACGACGCCGGGACCGGGCGGCCTCGGCCTGGTCCTCGCTCAGGCAGATGTCGTGATCGGGTTCGATCATCTGAAGCGGGGTGTGGATGACGTCGCCGACGAACAGCGCCCGATCCGTGCCGGACTCGAGCCGCAGCACAGCCGAGCCGGGCGTGTGACCGGGTGCCGATTCCAGCACCAGGTCCTCGTCGATGCGGTGACTGTCGCCCTCCCACAGCACCGCCTGACCGGCCTGATGGACGGGCAGAACGCTGTCGTTGAACGTCGCCCCGGTGTCGGCGAACCTCGGGGCGTGGCCGCCTGCGGGGTGCCAGAAGTCGAAGTCGGCACGGCTGATCAGATACTGCGCGTTGGGGAACGTCGGAACCCACTTGCCGTCGACCAGCCGGGTGTTCCACCCCACGTGGTCGTCGTGCAGGTGGGTGTTGACGACGAGATCCACGTCCTCCGGCCGCACCCCCGCCGCCGCCAGCTGGTCGAGGAAATCGCCGTCGCGCTTGTCGGACACTTCGCCTTCCGATTCCGATGACTTGTCATTGCCCAGACCGGTATCGACCAGAACGGTGCGGCCCGCGCTACGCAGCACCCAGGTCTGAACGCTTGCCTGCCACTCACCCGTCTTGGCGTTCAGGAAGTCGGGCGCCAGCCAGGATTCGTGCCGACGCCACAGCTCGCTCGGCACGGACGGGAACAGGACATCGGTGGTGCCGAAAGCACCGTGGTACTCGACCACCCGCGAGACCTCGACATTACCGAGAATCATTTTCTTCACCCCTTCACCGTAGGCAGAGGTGGCGAGACGCGAAATGCTCCACCGTCTCTCCTGGTTAAGGCAGCGTCTCGCAGCAGTCCCGTACGGCGCCGCCCGTTTCATGAGTGGTCGCTCATGAAACACCCGCGAGTCCGGGGACCCACCTGCGGCGATCATGTTTCATGAGTTGTTGCAAACGACTGGACGTCTGAAACGCCCTCATGAAACAGCCGGGGTCGTGAGCGACGACGACTTCAAGCGCGTGGAATCGCACGACTGTCCGATGTCCACCTGTGCCGCCCTTGTCGGCTCCCCGTGCCGCACCGGCAAGGGCAAGGTGGCCATCCAGTACCACACCGCCCGCTTTTCGTCTCGTGCCCCAACTCGCCAAGGTCTTGAACGTCCCGACCCCCGCCGTGCGCAAGCCGGGCTCGGTCTGGACCGAGTTGCCCCGGCTCGCGGACGCCGGCGCCGAGCCGGTCGGACACGTACGTCTCGGGTACGCCCGGGCCTCGACCGCCCGGCAGTCCCTCAACGCACAGCTCGACTCCCTCACGATGGCCGGGGTTGCCCGGGTCTTCTCGGAGAAGATCTCCACCCGCGCCACCCGGCGCCCCGAGCTGGAGGCCGCCGTCAAGCTCGCCGGGGAGATCCGATCCTCCGGCGTCGCCGTCACCCTCGTCGTGCACGAGCACAAGCGGCTAGGGCGTGTTTCGAAAGTAGCGCCGTCCGCCCGCAGGGCGGGGCTTGCGGCGTCTGGTGCACTGCACTCGCTCCGCTCGCTCCGTCTTGGCACATTGATTCGTCCTGTGGACGCCGAGCGCGATCGCAAGGCGGAGGATCGGCGCCCTCGATGGCCTGGCCGTACGTGGACGACTCCGACAACGCAGCGAGCGTGCGTGCCAGGCGTCGCGAGCCAGGCGGGACTTTCGAAACACGCCCTAGATGCGCGAGTTGCGCAGCGACTGCCACACAGCGCCGGTCAGCGCCCGCGTCGCCCGCGGGACCGACAGATGCTCGTGCTCGCGGTACAGGGCCCAGTTGTACTGCACGAGCGACAGCTTGTTGGAGGACAGCGATCCCGCCTGGTGGGCCCTGTACACCGCAAGCGGCTCAGCCAGGCCCCGGGCGTCAGCGCCGTTCCGCATGATCGACAGCCAGAGGGCGTAGTCCTGGCGCTTGCGCATCTCCGGCATCAGCCTCGTGCCCAGGACATTGCGGTCGTACATGGCGGTGAGAGCACCGATGTGGTCCTGGATCAGCATCGCGCGGTAGTCCACGTGCTGCCGCGCACGGATCACCCGCCCGTTCGGGACCCAGTCGGTGCTCTCGCCGTCGTAGTCGGCGTCCATCTTGAAGTAGGAGGTGAACGTCAAAGGTGCAGTGGCCTCCGCAGCGAAGGCGAGCTGCTTCTCGGTCTTCTCCGGAAGCCACATGTCGTCGCTGTCGAGAAAGGCGATGTAGTCCCCTCGTGCCCGCTCGATCGCCAGGTTGCGGGCCCGGCCCGCACCGCCCCGCTCGGTCGCCGACTCCGGCAGGACGCGCTCGTCCTGCTCGGCGAACTCGCGGAGCAGGTCCATGGATCCATCGGAGGACTGGTCATCGGTGACCAGGAGCTCCAAGTCGCTGTGGGTCTGCGTGAGGACCGATCGGACGGCTGCGCCGAGGGTGGCTGCCGAATTGTACACGGGCATCACGACAGACACCAGGGGCACAGCGCTTCTCCTTGCCAGACCAGGAACGACGGTCCATTCAAGCACCGCAATCGAGTAGGAGCTGCCATGCAGATCGTTGTCGCTGGTCAGGGTTACGTGGGGCTTCCCCCGGCCGTACGCGCCACCGAGGTGGGTCACCGTGTCGTCGGCTACGACGTGGACACGCATCGCGTCCAGCAGCTTGCTGCCGGCCAGTCCTACGCGAGGGACGTGGACTCCTCTTGAGCGATGCCCAGGTACGCGATCAACCGCCTGCTGGAACCGGACCCCTGTCTCTGGTGCACGCCGGGCGTCTGGACGACAACAAATCCACGATCACCGCCGTTGAATCCCTCGCTTTAACCGATCAGCCGCACCACTTGACCGTGATCGGCAAAGGAACCCTACGGGAGCATCTGGAACAGCGTGCTATCGAACTCGGACCGCGGGACCGCGTTCAGGAAGACGCCGGGCGCCGCCCAGACCGGGATCAACGAGGCGACAGCACGGCCTCCTTCTGCACGGAGGCGGAGTAGCGGCCCGGCCCTACCCCGTGCAGCGGGACGCTGTCAGGAGCCGCGTGAGCGGCCGAGGGTGTGGAGGAGGTCCCGGGCGGGCTTGTGGTCCGGGTCCCACGTGAGGGTCTGTTCGAGGATCTTCATCGCCTCGGTGCGGCGGCCGAGGCGGCTGAGCTCCCTGCCCTGGGTGTAGGAGCGTTCGGCGAGCAGCGCCCGGATCCGGGCGTTGTTCGGGTCGTGGCCCAGGGCGCAGCGCAGCCACTCCTCGTCGCGGGTGTAGGTCTCGACGGCCGGGGCGGCGGTCGCGGCGGTGCAGTGCAGGTCGATCATCTCCTCGAAGACGTCCGGCCGGTCGGGCTCCCGCTGCCAGGCGAGGTGGGCCATGCCGATGGCCTGCTGGTACTGCTCCTGGGCGATCAGCCGGCGCGCCCGGGTGAGCAGATGCGCCACCCCGCTGGGGCCCTGGCCCTGTGGGGCGGCGGGCTCGCCGTCTCCTGGCGGAAGCGCTGTGGTGGGGGCATCGTGCCCCGGCGGGGGCGCGGCGGCCGGGGCGCCGTCCGCCGGTGGCGGGGCGGTGGAGATCTTGTCGAGCAGTGCCCGCGCCTCCGCGATCAGCTGGCGCAGTTCCTTCCCGGCCTGGTCGAGGCGGCCCTCCTCGATCAGCCGCCGGGCCGCGTCCAGGCCGGTCGGGCGGTGCGGTGTGGCGGCCGGTGTGGTCATTCCGGGCGCGGTGAGCAGGGTGATGTTCAGGGGCGGAGGCTGCATCTGCGGCTCGGCGGTGTCCCGTGTGTCGGCGCCCAGTTGTTCCTCGTACCCCGGGGACCGGCCGCTGAGCCGGTTGGCGTACAGCGCGGCCCCGCGGGCGATGTGCTCGTTCCCGGACGGGACCACGGCGGTGCCGAGTCCGGAGATCAGCCCGCGCAGTTCGGGCAGCCGGGTGCTGCCGCCGCTCAGCACCACGGTGTCGACGTCCTCCCGCCGCATCCCGGACTGGTCGAAGAGGTGGTCGGCGCGGTCCAGTGTGGGGGCCACCACCAGGCGGACCAGGGTCGCGAAGCTTTGCCGCTCGATCTCCATGGTGACCGGCTGCTGGTTGTCGGGACCGGCCATCAGGACCGGGAACAGGGCCCGGTCCCCCGCGGACAGCGTCTCCTTGATCTGCTCGGCGACGGCGCGCAGCCGCAGCCAGCCCGCCTTGCCGTGCTGGACCTCCCCGGGCATGAGCCCCTGCGGGCGCAGCGCGTGCAGCCACGAGCCCAGCACATGGCTGTCCAGGAAGCGTCCGCCCGGGGTGCCGGCCCCTTCGTAACCGAGCACCCGGTAGCGGCCCCGCACCACCCGGACCAGGCCGAGTTCGAAGCCGTCGTACCCCATGCCGTAACTCAGATACGTTCCGCTGCCCTCCCCTCCGGTGTGTCCGATCACCGCGGCCACCGAATCGGAGATCAGCGAGACTCTGGTCAGTCCGGCCGTCTCGGCCGCCTCCAGCAGCGCCGCCCGCTGTGTGGTCCCGAACCTGGTCGGCACGCTGATCACCACCTGGCCGATGGTTCCCGAGGTCGTGTCGAGGACCCGTCGCGACAGTTGGGCCAGCGCCCGGGCCACGATCTCCACGGGGCGCAGCCGCCGGCCCGCCACGTCCAGCGGAGTGTTGTCGCCGAGCATGCTCTTCAGGCTGGGGAAGGCCACGGGCACCGGTCCCGCCGTGGCCGGCACACAGAGCAGCCACGGCCAGTCCGCCCCGGTCAGCGCCATGAACCCGGTGGGCCGGCCGGACACCGAGTAGGCGGCCCGCAGGCCGGTGGCGCCGAAGTCCAGGCCCAGGTTGACCTCGGTCATCGACGGCTCCTACGGCTCTTGGTCGAGAAGCTTGAGCAGACCGTCGAACTCCTCGGCGTCGACGATCTCGGCCACCGCGTTCTGTTGCCCCACCCTGGCCAGCACCGGTTTCAGCAGGCGCGCCTGCTCCATCGCGGCGTCCCGCCTGCCCTCCTGGTGCGACCTGCGGATCGCGGCGATGGCCTGGTTGATCTTCTCCGCGTCCTCGGGCGAGGCCTGGTCGGCGGTGCGTTCGGCGTAGTAGAGGTCGGAGGCGAGGCCGGCGCTGTAGATGTCCGACTGGAGCACACTGGTCATGAAGCGGCACTCCGCCGGATCGGAGAACACCAGGGTCCGCTGGGCGCGCTCCAGGTCCTGGGCGATCTTCATGGCGTGCGCCGGCTCCAGGTACTGCTCGTACCGGCGCAGGAACATCCGGGTGGCCTCCTCGATGAAGGCGAGGTCCTCCCGGTAGGTCGCGCCGTCCTCCTCCGGCTCGGCGGAGGTCCCGGCGTTCGCCCGCTGGGTGTCGGTACGGAGCTGGGTCTGGTACCGGTTCGCGGTGCCGGGCACGGTGATCGTCACGTTCAGGACGCGGTTCTTGTCGTACACGAACTCGACGTCGACGCGGGTGTGCACGTCGATCTCCTCGGGCAGTTCGTACTCGATCACGCCCTGCTCGTAGTTCTGGCTGGCGACCGCGGCGTCGCCCTCGTACACCGGGACCCGGATGCGGCGGCCGTCGGTGGCCTCGAAGGTGCGCCGCATCGGTTCGGTCATCGGGTTGTACGGTGTGCCCCGCGGGATGATCGGTACGAAGGTGTCGGCCTGCGCGCCGTGCACCGCGCCCACGCCGAGCGCCATGCCCGTCACGTCGTACACGTTGGTGTCGCCGGTGGGGCGTGCGGTGGCGAGGCTGTGGCCGCACTCGGCGCACGCCTCGGCGGACTCCTCGTTGATCTTCTGGCAGGCGACGCACTCCATGCCGTGGGTCGTGCCGGCGAGGATGCCCGCGCCGAGCGCGACACACTCCATCGGGTTGATGTTGCGCCGTACCTTCTGCTTGCCGAAGAAGCTCTCCACCGTCTGGTAGACCTTCGGCGTCAGGGTGGAGCCGCCGACCAGCAGCACGTCCGAGATGTCGTCGGGCCGCAGGCTCTGCCGTTCGAGGGCGTCGCGCACCAGCCGGATCGTGCGGGCCACCAGCGGTTCGATCATCTCCTCGAACTCGGCCCTGCTCAGCGTCATGTCGACGTCCACCACGGTGCCGCCGTCGGCCCGCAGCGCGGCCGGGACGATGATGTCCACCTCGGCCGCCTGGCTCAGCTCCCGCTTGGCCAGCTCGGCCTCCTGCTTGGCGGTGAACCGGAACTTCAGGTCCTCGGACGGGTCGACCCCGGCGTTCTGCTTGATCCACTCGATGATCCGGTCCACGACGAGGAGGTCGAAGTCGTCGCCACCGAGCCAGTTGTCCCCGGCGAAGTCCAGTACCTGGAAGTGGTTGTTGCCCTCGGAGTCCTTGGTGGCGTACAGGATGGAGATGTCGAACGTCCCGCCCCCGAGGTCGTACACGAGGATGCGGCGCCGCTCCCCCGGCTGGAGGTCGACGCCGAACGCGATGGCCGCCGCGGTGGGTTCGTCGATGATCCGCTTCACGACGAGACCGGCCGCCTCGCCCGCCGCCCGGGTCGCCGCGCGCTGCGCCTCCCGGAAGTAGGCGGGCACGGTGATCACCGCGTGGGTCGGCGTCTGGCCGAGCCGGTCCGTGGCGTCCTGCTTCAGCTTTTCGAGGATCATCGTGGACACCTGCGCCGGGGTGTACGCGGTCCCGGCGATCATCACGTGCGCCCGCGGGTCCTGGTCGGGGCCCGGCACGATCCGGTAGCTCAGCCGGCCGCGGGCGTCCGCCACGTCGGCGTCGGCGTAGTCCCGCCCCATCAGGCGCTTCACCGACACGATGGTGTCCTTGGGCTCGCGCTTGGCCCAGTTGAGCGCCGGTCCGCCGATCAGCCGGGTGTGTTCGCCGTTGCGGATACGGACGCCCACGACCGAGGGCGTCAGGGGCTTGCCGTCGCCGTTGACCAGTACGCTCGCCCGCTTCTGGTCGGGCTCGTACTTCGCCACCGCCGAGTTGGTGGTCCCGAGGTCGATGCCGATCGCCTTCACTGCCGCTCCTCCTTGCCGCCGGTGCCGCCGGTGCCGCCGGACCTGGCCGGGACCGGTTCCGCCGTCCTGGCGTCCGCCACCTCGGCGGGCGTCTCGTTGTCGTAGGGCGTCTCGTCGTCGTAGGGCGTCTCGTCGTCGTAGGGCGTCTCGTCGTCGTAGGGCGTCTCGTCGTACGGTCCGTCCCGCGTCCCGTCGTCGTACGGTGCGTCCGGCGCCTTGTCGTCGTCCGGCGCCTGCTCCTTCTTCGCGGGCTCGCCCGACGCCACGACCACCACGGCCGGACGGATGAGCGTGCCCCGGTGGCGGATGCCACGCTGGACCACCGTGAGCACCGTGTCCTCGGGAAGGTCCGGGGCGGGTTCCGGGTGCAGCACCTCGTGGGTCTCCGGCTCGGCGATCTCGCCCGGCTCGCCGATCAGCTCGACCTCGTTCTTGCGCAGCATGGTAATCAGCGCGGCGTGGATCCTGCCGACGCTGGCCCGGTGGGCGTCGACGCCGACGTCGGGGCCGAGTTCGAGCAGCCGGTCGAACGAGTCCACGACGACGCCGAAGCCCCATAACAACCGCCCGACGTACGCCTCGTGGGCGCGTACCGCGTCCTGAAGCCGCTCGACCTGCGCCTCCCTGTCGGCGAGTTGACCGGCCAGCTGCTTGATCTGCTGATCCGCCGAAGGGTCGGCGGGCGGACCGGCCGTCTGATCGGCCATCTGCTCGACGGGCTGCTCGGCCGTTTGCTCGACCGGCTGGTCGACCGGCTGCTCGACCGGCTGCTCGACCGGCTGCTCGACCGGCTGCTCGGCCGTTTGCTCGGCGGGCCGGGCGGCCGGGGTGTCGCGCCGCGGCTGCCGGGCCCGCTTCTTGGCCTTGCGGTGATTCACATCAGGCTCCTAGCGATCTGCGTCTGCGATTTGAGGATCTACCGGTCGAACCGGATCAGGCTGTCGATCAGAGCCCCCGACGGGAACACCCCGAGCCCGGCCGCGGGACCGGCCGCATCCGGCACGGGCACCTCGACCGCGCTCAACTCCCCGGCCAGCGCGTCGAGCCACTCCAGCGGCACGGACAACGCCCGTGCCACCTCCGGAGGTTCACCGCCCCCGCCCGCCGCGTCCCGTTCGGCCGCCAGGTCCGCCCGGGCGCGGGCCACCTCCTCGGCCGGATCGATGTCGTAGAGCAGTACGTCCGCCAGCAGCCGGCGCCGCAGGTCCCGCAGCTCGTGCCAGGCGTTCTGGGTGCGCGCGTTCATCAGACGCCGGGTCATCAGATCGAAGGAGACATCCGCCATCGCGGCGTGCGTCGTGTCGGGAGTCACCCCCGCGACGGTCAGCTCGTCGTACGGGAACGGGCCGTCCCACTCGGTCAACGGATCCTTGATCACCTGTCCAGGTCCCCTTCGCCTACGCCTGCGCCGTGTCCTTCGACTTCGCTTTCAACTTCAACTTCGACTTCGCTTTCGGGCTCGCTCTCGGGCTCGCTCTCCGTGGTGCGCGGCCCGAGGTCCGCGTCCAGCGCGTCCAGCAGCGCCTGTCGCACCCGGACGCTGGTCGGATCGGTACGGCAGGCCCGTACCAACCGGTGCAGGAACCCCGGCCGGTCGTGCAGCAGACGTTTCTCCTCCGCCTGCCGCAGGAGGGTTTCGGCGTGCGCCGACGGGTCGGTCTCCGCGGGGGCGCCCGCCCCGTACTCCGTGATCATTGCGTTCAGCTGGTCGATGCCCACGCCCGCCAGCAGCAGCGGTTCCAGCTCCTCCAGCGCTCTGAGCTGGCATTCGAGCAGCCGGCTGTCCGCCTCCGCCCGGATGAGACCGTGGTGCAGGATGATCAGCGCCTCACGCACGATGGTCAGCCGTCCCCCGGTGGTGTTCCCGCCGAACAGGGCATCCATCTCGAAGATGAGCGCCTGGGCCAGGTTGAGCCGGGGCCGGGCCGACGCCGGGTTCAGCTCCAGGGCCCGGCGCAGATCGGCGAGGCCGAGCGGCAGGTCCGGCTGTACGCCGACGTCCCGGCACCGCGAGCTGTACCAGATACCCCGGTCGACCAGGAGCGCCGCCCAGCGCGCGGTGAGGGTGTGCGTGCCCACGGTGCCGACCACCGGCAGGGCCGCCTCGACCAGCGCGATCGACTCGTTCAACGGATCGATCTGGAGCACGGTCATGTCGGTCAGCGCGTCCACGCGGCCCAGGATCAGCCGCAGCACCGCCTCCTTCACCCGCACCGTCATCGCGGCGTTCGCGGCGATGCCGATGGCCTCGGTGAGCTCGGCCATGGCCCGGCCCAGCTCACCGCGGTTGGCCAGCAGCCCCCGGGCGATGAACAGATGGGCCCGTACGGCGAGTCCGACCGCGTCCTGCTGGAGATGGTGACGGCGCCGGGTCAGGTAGGTGTGGGCCGGGTTGCGGCGCAGGAAGTCCTGGCACTGCGGGCACTCCGCGATGCCGGGGTGGCCGTCGGCGCCGGGCCCGCCGCAGTCGGCCGGCAGCTCCGGCATCCGCTGCCGGTGGAACTCCGGCAGGGCGCGCAGCGCCGACTCGAACCGGTGCCGCTCGACGAGGGAGGCGGCCCTGGCCAGCTCGGAGAACGCCCAGCGCACCCGGCGCAGCGTCACACTGGCGGACTCGCTCTCGGGTTCGCCGTGCCCGGTCCGCTGCTCCGTGGCGCGCGCCACGAACCGGCCGAACCGCCGGCGCAGCCCCGTCATCTCCAGGTAGCCGGGCCCGCACGCCAGCCGGGGGTTCCCCGGGTCCTCGGAGAGCGGCAGGCCGCCCGCCTCGCTCAGCGCCCGCGCCCCCTCCAGCTCGCGCTCCAGGAAGGAGACCAGCTCCTGGTAGCTGGCGGCCTGTGCCGAGCGGCCTGCGCTGGTGTGCCGGTCCGCGTGCCCGGAGAGCAGGGCCACCAGATGCTGGCCGAGGTCCACCCGCAGCCGGTTGGTGTTGGCGGGGGTCACCGCCTGCCCGTAGGAGGCGGCCCTGGCCTGCCGCCAGCCGGCCCAGAAGAGTTTGTCGTCGGTGAGCAGTACCGCCCAGCAGGCCAGCACCTCCCGCCACACCGGCTCGGCCTGTTCCCACGCCCCGGTGTGCTCCAGCTCGCGGGCCTGCCAGAAGGAGGCCACGGCGAGGCTGTGCACGGTCGCCAGGTCGCCCGGGGCGGCCGCCAGCCGTCGCCGCCACTCGGCGGTGGCCCCGCCGCGGTCGCCGGAGAGCAGCGTGAGCAGCGGGGCGTCGTCCGGCAGGTCCGCGCACAGCCGGGCGGTCAGCTCCGGCCGCTCGGCCGGTTCCAGGGCGCCCAGCCGGTCGGCCAGCGCGGCGGGTTCGCGCAGCCGGTAGAGGAACGCGTCCACCAGCAGCCGCTGGGCGGGCCACCGCAGCTGGTTCCAGGCGACCCGCTCCTGCCAGCTCATTCCGCCGCGCTCCATCAGCATGAACGCGGCGTTCTGGACGGTGTCGGTCGGCGAACCGGGGTTGATCCCGGCCGAGTCGAGGGCCCGGTAGGGGAACCCCGGGTCGCGTTCGGCGAGCGGATCGGCCAGGAGCTGCCCGCTCGCCGCCCGGTCGGCCCAGGGCAGCGCGGCCAGCAGCGACTCCAGCCGGGCCTGCCGCGCGGCCAGGTCCGCGACCGGCCCCGGCGAGGCGGCGTACGCGAGGACCGCGGAGCGCCAGCGCCCGCCGTCCTCCAGCTCGCGGCCCCGGGCGTACGCCTGCCGGGCGCGGCTGTCGGCGTGCGTCAGGCAACCCGCGTACGCCGCCACGGCCTCCGGCCAGTCCGCGCGCTGTTCGGCCGCCCGGCCGCGTACGTAACCGGTCAGTGTCGCGAGGTCCGAGTAGCCCCGGTCGGACAGGCTCTCGGCGGCCTCGGCGGCGGTGGGCCAGTCCTGTTCCGCGACGGCCAGCCGCAGCCGCGCGTAACCGGCCCGCGCCGGTACGTCGGCGAAGCCGTCCGGCAGCGCGGCGTACCGCTCCACCACCTCCCGCCAGCCGTCGGGGCCCTCGGCCGTGCCGAGTTCGGCGAGCCGGGCGGTCGCGTATCCGCGCCGTACCGGTACGTCGTGGTGGCCGTCCGGGAGACCGGTGTAGCGCTCCAGCGCACCGGCCCAGTCACCGTCCCGCTCGGCCAGCCGGGCCAGCGCGTAGCCGTGGGCCAGGGCCAGTTCCGGATCGGCGCCGGCGACCGGGGCGTAGGCGGTCGCCGCGGTCGTCCAGTCCTGCTCCAGCTCGGCCAGCCGGCCACGGGCCTTCCGGCGTACGAGGCCGACCTGCCCGTCCCGTTCCTCGTCCCGCGCGTCGCCGAGCAGGGCGAGCACCGAGCCCCAGTCGTCGCGCCGGGCGGCCAGCTCGGCCCGCGCGTACCTGCGCCGCCGGCCGACCTCCCCCTCCGCGTGGTCGTCGGGCAGCCGGCCGAAGCCGTCGATCACCCCGGCCCAGTCGTCCCGCTGATCGGCGGCGCGCCCGGCGGCGTACTTGGCCCGCTCGGCCGAGTCGAGCAGATCCGCCGGCAGGGGCGCGTAACAGCCGTACGCCTCTGCCCAGTTCCCGGCCGCCTCGGCGATCCGCCCGGTGGCGTACCCCCACCGCTCGGCGGCGTCGGCGTGCCCCGGAGGGGCGCCGGTACGGGTACGGGCCGGCCGCCCGGTATCCGTGCGTACGGGCCGGCTGTCGGCGTCGGTGCCAGTGCCAGTGCCGGCCGGGGCCCTGTCGGCGGTGTCCGCGCCGGTCGGATCCCCAGGGGCCGAGCCCGTGTTGACAGCGGCTTCGTCGGCGGTGTTCCCGTCGGCCGGGCCGCCGTGGTCCGGGCCCGCGTCGGCCGAGCCCGTGTCGCCGGTGCCCGGGTCCGCGGCGCCCGTGGCGACCGGACCTCCGTCGACCGGACCTCCGTCGAGCGGACCTCCGTCGGCCGGACCGTCGTCGAGCGGACCTCCGTCGGCCGGGTCCTCTGCGACCGGATCTCCGTCCGCCGGATCCCCCTCTGCCGGACCGGCGTAGTGGGCCACCGCCGCTGCCCAGTCCTGGCGCAGTTCGGCGAGCCGGCCCTCGGCGTACCGCGCGCGGGCCCCGGCGCCCGCGTCAGAGCCCGAGCTGTTGCCAGGATCTCCGTGACCCCCGTCACGGCCGCGACTCCCCTCACCGCCGTGATCCGGCGGGAGCGCCCCGTAACAGGCCGCCGCACTCGCCCAGTCCAGGGACGCCTCCGCGGCCAGCCCCTGCTCGTACAGGCTGTCCCCGGCCCGGTCCAGCCAGTCGCCCGGATCCCCGCCCCCGTCCGCCAGCTTGCCGAACGCCCGGTGCGCGGTCCCCCAGTCCGCCTCCTCGGCCGCCGCCCGCCCGGCCGCGTACAGCGCCCGGTGCGCGCTGTCCAGGAAGTCGGCCAGGCGCTCGAACGCCGCCGCCGCGGGGGGCCAGTCCCGGCGGTCCTCGGCGGTTCTGGCCGCGGCGTACAGGCACCACTCGTCGGGCGTCAGGCCGAGCCCGACCGCCGCCGTCAGCTCCCGGTCGGCCGGCGCCCAGTCGCCGGACTCCGCCGCCGCGCGGCCCCGCGCGTACGCCGCACGGAGCGGCGCGTCCGCGACGGCGGGGCACTCGCCGTACGCCGCCGCCGCCTCGGTCCAGGCGCGGTCCGTCTCGGCGTGCCGGCCGTCCACGTAGCGGGCGCCCTGCCGCGCGTCGCGGTAGCCGTCCGGGCGCAGCGCGAGGACCGCCGCGTACCCGCGCCGCGCCGCCGGCCAGTCCTCCGCCTCCTGGCACGCCCGCGCCTCTCCGTACATGACGGCGAGCCGGGTCTCCTCGATCTCGCCGCGCAGACACTCCCGTACCGGCCGCGGCAGATGCGGCTCGGTGATCCCGTCGAGAATCCGTTCCGCGGCGTCGGGGTCCAGCCGGTCGGCGAGCGCGGCGCACAGCTGGTCGATCGCGGGCCAGGCCAGTTCGAGCCGCGCCTCGGAGATCAGCCGGCTCCGCTCCTCGCTCAGCCGGCCCGTCCGCACCGTACGCAGCACGCCTTCCCAGTCCTGCCGGGTGCGCAGGAAGCGGGCGGCGGCCAGCACACTGGTCCATTTCATGTTGCCGGGGGCGTCCAGCCGGACCAGCGCCGCCTCGCCCTCGACCAGCGGGTCGAGGACCTCGTCCTCGTCGTCGTGCACCTCGCGCGCCTTGAAGAGCCAGCCGTGCGCGTACGACTCGTGCAGGAACAGCGCCGGCGTGGCCCATTCGATCGAGGTGTGGCCCGGCAGGTCGGAGATGCGCTGCCGGGCCGAGGTCACCGCCTCGTCGATGGTCTTGTTCGCCGACAGCCCCTCCATCAGCACCGGGCCGAACACACCGGCCGCCCGCTCGGTGACGGTGGTCCGCATCCCGACCACCGCGGGCACACCCCGCCCGATCAGCGCCTGGGCCAGCCCGGAGAACGGCTCCGCGCTGCTGTTCCGGGCGCCGGAGCACAGGTTCAGCACGACCAGGCGCAGCCGCTGCGCCCGGACCATGATGCCGCTGAGCAGGGTCGCGGGAACGCGGTCCGCGGTGCCGTCCTCGGCCTCCAGATACACCACGCCCTCGTTGCGCGGCGTGTCGTAACCGCCGTGCGCGATGAGCAGGACCGCGACGGGCTCGTTCGCGTGCTGGGCCAGCCAGGTCTCGATGGACCGCCGGGTCGCGTGCTCCCGTACGGTCGTCTTGACGACCAGTTCGGACAGGTCCTTGCGCAGCGCGGCCAGTTCCGGTCCCGCGTCGATCGCCGGGAGTCCGGCCGGGGAGGCGACCGCGACCAGGAGGTGGATCGCCGCCGGCTGGTCCTCCGCGCCCGGCAGCCGGCCGTGCAGGGGGTTGCCCGGCAGCGAACGGGCCAGCGACATGTTGTAGTTCAGCGCCAGGACCTGCTCGCCCCGGTGGGCGGGTGAGGCCAGCGCCTCGACGGGCAGCCCGTGCAGCTCCATCGGCAGGTCGAAGCGGAGCCGCAGACCGCGGAAGCGGTGGTGGTCCTCGGTGCTCTGCGCCCGGCTCAGCGCCTCGGCGATGCACTCCACGAGCCCGTCGTCGAAGAGCAGGCCGTACGTGGCCCGGCCGAGGGCGCGCAGCCGCGTCACGACGTCCCGCCCACCGGCCGGCGCATGGCCCAGCTCGATGTCGATCAGCTCGGCGAACTCGCCGCTCAGCCGCCCCGGTTCGCCGTCCACGGTGCGTACGGCCACCCCGGACACGGGGCCGTTGGCGAGCACCAGATACCGCTGGGGCCCCACTTGACGTACCCGGACGCGCAGTTCCTCGTATTCGAGCACGGTCACCGCCTCTGCCGGTTCGGCGCGGACCGGTCCGGCGCGGACCGCAGCCCGGCGAAGACCTGGTTGAGGCTCTGGCTCGCCGCGGTCCGCTCCTCCAGGATGCGAGGGTCGTCCGGCCGGTCCAGCAGGGCCAGGTCGAACTGCTCGACCGCCTTGGTGAGCAGTTCGACGAGTACGGAGATGTCACCGGCGTCCAGCGCCTCGAACGCCGCGATGCGCAGCACGATGCCGAGATTGAGCCGTGCCCGTACCGAGCGTGGGTTGAGTTCCACCGCGCGCACCAGATCGGCGCGCGCGGGCGCGGTGCGGGAGCTGTCCTCGTTGACCGTCAGGATGGCCCGCGTGGTCAGTGCCTGGGAGAGGTGGGTGACCACCCGCTCCCGCTGCGCCGGGTCGCGCCCGCCGACCGCGCTCAGCGCGGCGTCGAGGACCGTGATGGCGTCGTCCCCCTTCTTCTTGCGGTGCAGCACGTCCGCCCTGCCGAGCGCGGCGTCCACGACGGTCCGCCGCACCGGGCCGCTCTGGTCCACCCGGTCGGCGTACCGCACCGCCCGCTGCCAGGAGCGCGCCACCTCGGCGCCGTCCGGTTCGCGCGCCGAGAGCGCGCGCATCGCCTTGTCGAGCAGCGCCTCGACGGCCAGGACCGCGCTCCCCCTGAGCAGGTCCTCGCGTCCGGTGGGCAGCCCCGCGAGGGCCGGGTTGAGCTGGTCGAACATGGCGCAGTCCGGCCGGCATATCCGCGGTTCGTCGGTGGCACGGACCGGTCGGGTGACGTAACGGCGCTCCGCCGCGGTGCGGCGCTCCTCGTCGGCGGCGCGGCAGCGCGCGCAGCGGGTGTCCAGGGCCAGTTCCAGCGCCTCGTCGAGCCGGCCCGCGGTCAGCTGGACCCGGGCGAGGCCGAGTTGGGTGAAGTGGAAGTAGAGGTCCTCGATGTCCGTGTCCGCCGTGGTCAGCGCCTCGGTGAAGGCGCCGAAGTGCCGTTCCAGGCCGAGTTCGGCGAGACGCAGCGGCCCGCAGACCAGCCGGGCGCCGGTACCGGCGGCGTTTCCGCCGCTGTCGCCGGCGGCGTTTCCGCCGCTGTCGCCGGCGGCGTTTCCGCCGCTGTCGCCGGCGGCGTTTTCGCCGCTGTTGGTCTCCGTCGCGCCGGGCAGCGGCAGCCCGCCGTGGTCGCGCAGGGCCCTGGCGGCCCTTTCCTCCCGGCGGAGCAGCAGGGCCGTGGTCGCGGCGGTGCCGGACCGGTCGGCCACGATGCGCCGCTCGATCAGCTCCTGGACGTCCGCGCGCAGCGTCTCCAGCATCCCGGGGGCGACGGGCTCGCCGTAACGGCGCTCGGCCCGTTCCCGCCACCGTGCCCAGAACGCGTCGTCGTGCAGCACCGACATCCAGGTGCCGACGCAGGTCCCCCAGTCGGCGCGCCCGCCGCGCGGCCGGACGTCCGCGCTGATCGTGTGGAGCAGCATCAGCGCCCTGACGTGGCCGGTCCGGTGGTCGGCGGGGTCGTGGGCGGTGGCTCGTTCGAGCCGGTCCACGGCGGTGACCCGGTCGCCGCCGAGGCCGTGAACGAGCGCCTCGATCAGCGTCGGTGTCCGGTCGTCCGGCGCGGCCTCGTCGGCGTGGGCCAGCCAGGACGCGGCCCGCTCCCACTCCGCCCGTTCGGCGTGGCCGTACGCGATGTCCCGCAGCAGTGGGGCCAGTTCGGGGCGGGTACGGTCGCTCGCCACGGCGGCGGCGATCTCCGCCTCGTCCGGTGGCCCGCCGTCGGGAGGGCGGGTGCGCAGCCGCGCCATCGCCTGCCAGGGGCGCCGGGCGCCGCGCGCCGGCAGGGCCAGCAGTTCGTCGAACCGCCCCGCGCGGTACAGCCCTTCGGCGTGGAGGCCGTCCCACTCCCCGTGGCCCGGGGCCGGAGCCAGGGCCTCCAGCACGCCCGGCCAGCCGCCGTCCCGGAAGCGCAGCGCGGCCAGCGCGTATCTCGCCTGCCGTACGACATCCGCCCACGCGGGGTCCGCCACCAGACAGCCGCCCAGCTCCTCGGCGGCGTCCTCCGCCGGGCCCGAGCCGGCCGCGCACAGCGCCAGACCGAGGCGCACCCGTCCGGCTCGCACCCGTCCGGCTCGTACACGTGCGGGTTCCGGGCGTACGGGCCCCGTACGGGCGGACTTCGAGCCGCCGGGCCCCCCGTCATCAGGCTCGGCACCGTCAGGCCCCGCGCCGTCGATCCGGCGCCACAGATCCGCCGCCTCGTCGAGCCGCCCGGCCGCGGCCGCCAGCACCGCGAGATAGTGCGCCGGTCGCGGATCCCCGGGGCGCAGCCGCCGGCTCGCCGTCAGGTGCGCGCGGGCCGCGCCGTCGAGGTCACCGCGGGCGATCGCCCGCGCGGCGGCGTGCAGATGCAGCTCCGCGACGAGCGCGTCGGGCGGTACGGGCACCCCGGTGCGCCGGGCCGCCTCCAGGTGCTCGATCGCCTCCGCGAAGTCGCGCCGGGCGGTGAGTTCGCGGGCGTACGTCCAGTGCGCGGCCGCCAGCGGGGCGGCGAACCGCGGATCGTCGGGATGGCGGGCCCGTAACTCGGTCCAGGAGTCGAGGTACGTGTCGAAACGGCGGAGCCGGTACGCGGTCAGGCAGTACTGGAGCAGGACCTCGTCGTCGGCGTACCCGCCGGCCAGGGCCCGCGCGTACGCGTCGTACGCGGCCGGGAGCTTGTTCTGCTCCTGGAGCGCGAAGCCCAGCACCGCGGCCGTCCTCGGGGTCCGCGCGGCGGGCTCGACGCGGGCCGCGAACATCTCCGCCTGCTCGGGGCGGCCCTGCCGGAGCAGCAGGCACGCGGCGAGCAGCAGGCCTCTGTCGTCGAGCGCGTCGTGCTGGTCCGCGGCGTACAGATCCACCAGCGCCAGGTCGGGCCGGCCCTGGCGGATCCGGACGTACGCCCGCTGGGCATGGGTACGGCCCCGTTGGCCGCCGCACTCCAGCGCCCGCCCGAAGAGCCACTCGGCGCGCTCGAAGTCGGCCTGGTGCGCGGCGCCGCAGCCGCCCCAGTAGAAACCGTCGGCGGCGGACGGCGCCAGCCGCCGCGCCTCGTGGAACCAGGGGTCGGCGGCCCGGAAGTTCTCCCGGGCCAGGCAGATCCGCCCCATGCCGGTATGGGCCTCCGCGGCGGTCTCGGCGGCCTCCGGGTCCCGGTCCGCCGTACGCCGCAGCTTCCGCAGAGCCCGGTCGAAGTGCTGCTCGGCCAGGTCCAGTTCACCCTCGTCCCAGGCCAGCCACGCGGCGGCCACCGCCTGCTGTGCCTGACGTCTCCCGATCCCGAGGTTCGGCCCCATGGCGGCCGGTCACCCCGTGGCTTCGTCGAGCTCGGAGCGCCAGGTGCCGCGGTGCCGGTCGTAGTGGAGCGGGCCGATCCGGTAAGCCGTCAGATCGAGCGCGACGAGCTGCCGGTACGCCTCCGCCGGCAGGTCCGCCTCCAGTACGACGCGCAGCCCGCTGACCGAGTCGTGCAGCACCAGCGGCGCCCCGTCCTCGCCCGCGTCCCCGCCCCCGCTCCCGGCCCCGTCGCCCCGGGGCCCGCGCCGCAGCAGCGACTTGACACCGGTGTAGACGTCCTTGACCGCCTCCGCCCCCAGCCCGCTGAGGAACGAGTGCAGCGGCAGCGCGAGCAGCACCACCCACCCGAGCTCCGCGGGCCCCCGATGCGCCAGCGCCCGGCGCGCGTCCGCCCGTACCCCCAGGTCGCCCAGCATGGAGACGAGCTGATCTTTCTGCGCGTCGGTGACATCCCGGTCGAGCAATAACTCGGCAGGCAAAGAATTGCCGATCATCCGATGACTCCCCCGTAACAACCGCTTCTGAACCGGTGTACCGCCGAACTCCCGACACACTGGCACTGATAAGGACCATAAGACCGGGCGCCTGGTTCCACCATGAGTTCGCGGAGACTTCCCCGCGCTCGGTACGAGGCCTTCGGAGCCCCGGCGTGCGGCCGCGTCTTCGAAGGGTTGCCTGCGGCCCGGTGATGTTGACGCGTTCGTTGCGAGGGGGTGGCGGAATGGAGGCGCGACGGAGAAAGAATGAAGATCGATATCTCCGGCACGCCCGCCGCGGCTTGTCGAGGCGGCGCGCCGCGAAAGCCCTCAGGCGTCGGCACGGCACCCGCCCCCGGCGGCGGCGCCCTGTCCGCCGCCGCGCGGTGGCCGCCGAGCAGCCCCCGGCACCGATGCGCGCCGCAGTGGCCGGACGCCCGCGAGATCGGCGCTCGAATTCCATCCGGGGACCGATTTCTGTTGCCCGTGAGGGGATTCGTCCATTGTTCGCCGAATGAAATTATCCGGCCGGTCGGCCTTACTCGCGCGAGCGCCAAGTCCCCCGTAACGGGAACTGGTTGGCCGTTCTCATGATAGAGTCTTGATGAATTCACAGGACGCCACGAAAAAAGGGGAATGGCGTGAATACCGAGAAGGTTACGGCTCGGCGTCTTACGGCCGTGGAGGTTGCGGAGTTGGGCCCCCAGGACGGCATCTTCGTCTCGGCAGGGACGGACGGCCTTCCTCTCGACTGCTATGCCCCGGCTTTCCTCACGGGGCCGGGTAAGAACTTCGAGGGAGGGTCCTTCGTCGCGAGGACGGCCTTCGGCGAGGAAATCCATGTCCTCCCGGACAATGCCGAGGAGAGCGGGATCTGGATCGCCGACAAGCAGGGGGAGGAGATCGAGGTCCTCCAGAGCGCCGGCGTCCTCCTGAACCTCGCCCTCTTCGTGCCCAACGGGAACAAGGAATCCCTGGAGGCGCTCTACTCCGCGGCGCGGGACGCCTTCGGCGTGGGGATCGTCCAGCGCTGGAGCGAGGAGGTCGCCGAGGTGCCGGACGTCAAGGTCGACCTGTACGAGGAGCCGGTCCGCGGGCGGAAGAGCGCGAACGGCCAGAACCGCGACCGCCGCGCCCTGGACATCTACCCGACCCGGGTGCGGTTCCTGGAGCCCAGCGAGGGCTGGAAGTTCATCGTCGAGCCGCACAAGGAGATCGTGGACGACACACCGACGATCTGACGGCACGCCGCAGACGTGTGGACGCCGCACGGGGTTCCCCGTGCGGCGTTTTCCCATAGGCCTCGCGTCCCGCGCGAGGGGCGGGCGTGGCCCGGCCGGTGGAGACGGCTCCGGGTCAGCGCACCGGGAAGCCGAAGGAATAGCCCTGCTCCGTGAGCCAGGGGAGGACCCGGCGCAGGGCCTCGACGGTCTGGGAGCGGTCGCCGCCCGCGTCGTGGAAGAGGAGCGTCGGGCCGTTCGACAGCTCCCGCTGGACGGTGGCGACGATGGCGTCCGCGCCCGGCCGCTCGAAGTCCTTGGTGTCCACGTTCCAGCCCAGCGGTCGCATGCCCCGGGAGGCGGCGAGCTCCCGGCTGTACGGGGTGAAGGCCCCGCCGGGCGCCCGGTAGTACATCGGCCGTACACCCCCGGACGCCTCGGTGATCATGCGTTCGGTGTCGAGGATCTGCTGCGACTGGTAGGCCTCGGACTTCTTGTCCATGCCGGTGTCGTGCGACACCGAGTGGTCGCACAGCCGGTGCCCGGCCGCGACCACCTTCTTCACCAGGTCCGGGTGGGCCTGCGCCTGCGTCCCCACCATGCAGAACGTGGCCTTCACCTCGTACTTCTCCAGCAGGTCCAGCATCGGAGGGGTCCACACGGGGTCCGGGCCGTCGTCGATGGTGATGTTGACGCCGCGCGCCCCCTTGTCCGAGGCGTGCACGATCTCCTTCGAGACGGGCTTGACGTCCGTGCTCGGCGAGGCCGACGCGGTCGGCTTCGGTGCCGCGTCATCCACGGCACCGGCCTGCGCGGTCCACACCGAGGCCCCGGCCGCCGCCACCGTCACGCCGAGCACCGCCCCGATCAGCTTGCCGTACCAGCCCCGCCCGCCGCCGTGCCGTGCCATGTCCGCCCCGCTTCCGCGTAGTTACTCGCCGATCCCCGGTCGCCTTCCGACCATCTGAGAGGACGGGGCGCGGTGGCCATCGGATCCCTCCGTTACCGATCACGGACAATCCCGGGGGAGTTCGCGGACAACTTGACCATGAGCACCCGCGTCCGCCGGGCAGAACCCCATCCACCTCCGACTGTGACCGAGCGCACATCCGTACGGCGGTCACTCCCTGCTCACGGGAGCGCGCGAGACTCTTCCGCACCCCCCGATGGGGGCGCGGCCGGAAAGTCACCTTCAGCGGGGCGCCCGTTGATGATCCTGGACGAGCCGGCCGCCTTGAGGCCGAAGGGGCCGGCGGGGCGCGTCGGCCATGCCGAAGGTGCGGACCCTTACTCGAACTTGGAGCGCAAGGCCTGCGTACCGTCGCCGCAATAGAACGAAGAAGCATCAGACAAGTTCAGGAAGGAAGAAATGACCAGCTATAAGCCGAGCATTCCGGCGACGCTGTCACGCTTGGTGACACGCACCAACCGCCCTGCGAGGGAATACCGTTAAAAGGGCTTCTCGCCACCACCGCGGCTGCTTTAGGTTCTTGGCTGTCGCGAGAGGCCCCCGAGGGGCGCTCACGGGTGGTTGATTGCCGGGCTCCGGGGGGACTTCAGTCATGCGGGCAGCAGTGCCGAGGAATTCGTTCAGCCGACGTCATCACCGGGCCGGGCACGGCCTCCGGCCTGCCACTCTCCCCCGGGTCTCCTTGAGCCCGGGTGCCGCATTCGACTCTCCGGAGAGCGGCGCCGGAGCCTTCACCTCGCATCTCCCGGTGGTCATCCCGGCCTGACCGGCACGCGAACCCGCGGAGCGGCCGTTCCGGCTGTTCCGTCCGTAGCGGCCGTTGCGCCCGCGGTTTCCGCGGGCCGGACGCCTGTTGATCCCCGCTGCCGTCTCCAGCACCGTTCGACCGCGCCCGCCGTACCGGGTCGAGGCCGTCCGGTCCGCGGGCGACGGGGGCGATGGGCAGAACCGGCCACCGCCCTCGCGCTGTCGGCGGCCGACGCAACGGATCCGTACGCGGCTCCCCGCCGCTCCGTGCCCACCGGGACCCCGACCGCTTCAACACTCACTCCAGCAGCTCACTCATGAGCTGATCTGGATCCTCCTGCTCACAGATGAGGAACTTGATGGCTGACGAAATGGTGCGTCTCGCCCAAAGATTCATCAACACCACGTACGGGAACGGCGCCACCCTCGGCATAGCCAAGCTGGACGAGAACGGCCAGACAAGCTGGACCGTCATGTACGCCCTCACCCGTGCCCTGCAGTACGAAATGGGCATCAGCGCCCTGTCGAACAACTTCGGCCCCGGCACCCTCGCGGCCATCGCCGAGAAGTACGGCAAGCTGGACGAAACCACCATCCCCTCGGCGAACTTCTGCCGCATCATTCAGTCCGCCCTGTACTGCAAGGGTTACGACGGGGGTGAGATCGACGGCAAGTACAACGACCGCGTCAAGGCGGCGGTGTCGAAACTGAAGTACGACATGGGCTCGTACGTGACCCATGGAACCGACTCCCTGTGGCCGAAGGAGGTCAAGGGGCTGTTCAACATGGACGCCTATGTCACGGTCAACAACGGGTCGAGCACCATCCGCCTGATCCAGCAGTGGCTGAACGGCCAGTACCTCCTCCGCAAGGACTACTACGTCATTCCCTGCGACGGCCACCACTCCCGCGACGTCGCCAAGTCGCTGCTGCTGGCCATCCAGTACGAGCTGGGCATGGCCGACGGAGTCGCGAACGGGGTCTTCGGCCCCGGCACACAGTCCGGTCTGAAGAACCACTCCCTGTCCACGGGCGATTCCGGCGTGTGGGTGCAGCTCTTCACCGCGGCCCTGACGCTCAACGACGCCGCGGACTCGTTCTCCAGCACGTTCCTGTCACCCGAGACCACCGCCACCCGCGCACTCCAGGCATTCCTCAAGCTGCCGGTCACCGGACGGGGCGACTTCCAGACCTGGTCCTCGCTGCTGGTCTCCTACGGTGACCAGACCCGCGTGGGAGAGGCGTGCGACGGCGTCACGAAGGTCACCCCCGCGCGGGCGCAGGCGCTGAAGGACGCCGGCTACAAGTACATCGGCCGCTACCTGTACAACCCCTCCACCACGGATCTGCCGGAGAAGGAGATCCAGCCCGGCGAGCTGGAGACGATCAAGCAGTACGGGCTGCGCTGCTTCCCCATCTACCAGACGTGGGCGCGCTCGGTCGACTACTACAGCGTCCCGCAGGGTGTCACGGACTGCATGAACGCCGCGTTCAAGGCGGAGGAGCACGGATTCAAGCCGGGCTCACGCATCTACTTCGCGGTCGACTACGACGCGGTCGACGACGAGGTCACCTCCCACATCCTGCCGTACTTCCGCAGCGTCAAGGAGCAGATGGAGCGGCTGGGCAGCCCCTACAAGATCGGGGTCTACGGCCCCCGCAACGCCTGCTCCCGGATCTCCGCGGGAGGCTACGCGGACGCCAGTTTCGTATCGAACATGTCGTCCGGCTTCTCCGGAAACCTCGGCTTCGCCATGCCGGAGAACTGGGCCTTCGACCAGATCGTCACCAAGTGGGTCGGTTCCGGTGACGGCCGGATCGAGATCGACAACAACATCGCCTCCGGGCGCGACACCGGCCAGGGCGACTTCTACCCCGCTCCGTCCCAGAAGCTCGACATCGGCTTCGACCTGGACCTCTGGGCCGGGCTGCTGAAGGAGGCCGACGACTACATGGAGTCGATCGGCCGGCCCGGCAGCACGGGCTACGTCTACAGCCGGCAGAAGTGCCTTGAAACGATCATGGAACACGACGCGGCCATCACGTCGGCGGCACGCAGATACCGCATGCGCAAGGCCCTCATCCAGACGTCGGCGTTCTGGGAGTTCTGCCACTACAGCTA